>NZ_AP023360.1:1723000-2030750 GCF_018326265.1 Catellatospora sp. IY07-71 | reverse complement strand
CGGGTGTGCCAGGTGGTGATCGGCTCGCCGTTCAGGTGCACGCTGCCCGCGCGGGCGGGGCGCAGCCCCATGATCGACTCGACCAGCTCGGTCTGCCCGTTGCCCTGCACGCCCGCGATGCCGAGCACCTCGCCACCGCGTACCACAAGGTCCACGCCGTCGACCGCGCGGTGCTCGCGGTCGTCGGCGACGACCAGGCCGGACACCTCCAGCACGGGCGCGCCCGGCGCGGCCTCGTCCTTCGGCACCTCCAGCACGACGCTGCGGCCGACCATCAGCTCGGCCAGCTCCGACTCGGGGGCGGTCGGGTCGGCGGTGCCCACGGTGCGGCCGCGGCGGATCACGGTGATCCGGTCCGCGACGGCCTTGACCTCGCGCAGCTTGTGCGTGATGAAGACGATGGACTTGCCCGCCGCCTTGAGCCCTCGCATGACCTGCAGCAGCTCGTCGGTCTCCTGCGGGGTGAGCACCGCGGTCGGCTCGTCGAGGATGAGCAGGTCGACCTCGCGGGTGAGCGCCTTGACGATCTCGACCCGCTGCTGGATGCCGATGGGCAGGTCCTCGATGATCGCGTTCGGGTCCAGCGGCAGGCCGTACCGCTCGGACACCTCGCGGACCAGCTTGACCGCACCGGCGTGGTCGATGAAGCCGCCCCGGGCCGGCTCGGCGCCGAGCATGACGTTCTCGGCCACGGAGAAGACCGGCACGAGCATGAAGTGCTGGTGCACCATGCCGATGCCGACCTTGATGGCGTCGCCGGGGCCCTTGATGCGCACGGGCGCGCCGTCGACGAGGATCTCGCCCTCGTCCGGCTGCAGCAGGCCGTACAGCACGTTCATCAGAGTGGACTTGCCCGCACCGTTCTCGCCGAGCAGCGCGTGGATCTCGCCCGGCTCCACGGTGAGGTGGATGTCATCGTTCGCGACGAGGTCACCGAAGCGCTTGGTGATGCCGCGCAGTTCGAGTCTCAGCTCAGACCTCCGTTGGTCCAGTCCACCCGTGAGGGGCGAGTGTCGCGCTCATTATGTGGGCGGCGGGGGATGGATTACACCACCCGGCCGCCCTGACGATCGAACCGGTCCGGCCGCCACCTCGGCCACGGATTCCGTGGCGGAGGCAGCGGCCGGAAAGAAGAAGCGACGCCGCCCCCTCCGGTGATGATCTCATCGGAGGGGGCGGCGGGTGATCACTTCGGCTGCGCCGGGGAGTCGACCACGATCTTGCCGGCGATGATGTCCGCCTTCAGCGCCTCGACCTCGGCCTTGAGGGCCGGGTCGATCTTGCTGTCGAAGTCGTGGTACGGGGCCAGCGAGACGCCGTTGTTGGCCAGCGTGCCCATGAAGCCACCGGTCAGCAGGGTGCCCGGGGTGGCGGCGGCCTTGGTCACGGCCTCCTTCACACCGTCGGTCGAGTTCTTCACGACGGTGGTCAGCATGACCTTGCCGTACTGGGTGGTCTCGAAGCCGTCGGCGTCGACCCAGATCACGACGTACTTGTCGCCCGCGTTGGCGGCGGTGCCGAGGCCCGCGCCACCCGCGACCGGGAAGATCACGTCAGCGCCCTGCGCGGCCAGGGTGTCCGACTTCTGCTTGCCCTTCTCCTGCGAGCCGAAGTCGTCGGTGAACAGACCGTCCTGCTTGGCCTTGTCCCAGCCCAGCACCTGGACGTTCTTGCCCTTGGCCTTGTTGTACGCGGCCACACCGTCGGCGAAGCCGTCCATGAAGATGGTCACCGGCGGGATCTTCATGCCGCCGTAGGTGCCCACCTTGCCGGTCTTCGAGTAGCCCGCGGCCAGGTAGCCGGCGAGGTACGCGGCCTGCTGGGTCTGGAACTGGATCGGGTACACGTTCGCCTGGCCGAGGTTGTCGGCGTCGACGATCGAGAACTGCACCGTCGGGTTGGCGGTGGCCGCCTTCTTGGTGGCGTCGCCCATCAGACCGCCCACGGCCTGGATGTACTTGCAGCCCTTGGTGACGGAGTTCGCCAGGTTCGGGTCGTAGTCGCTCATCGCGGTCGACGCGGTGTAGCTCGGCTTGATGGCCGGGTTACCCGCCTCGGCGGCCTTGAGGCCCGCCCACGACGACGCGTTGAACGAGTGGTCGTCGATGCCACCGGTGTCGGTCACCATGCACGCGCTGAACGCGGCAGCGGCGCTGGAGCCGGTGCCCGGCGTCTCCTCAGTCGGCTTGGCACACGCGGCCGCGGCGAACGCGAGGCCCGCGGCGGCAGCCAGCGCGACAATCTTCATCCCACGCACAGGGCGCAAGACGGTCTCCTCTCCCATAAAGACACCGCGCAAGGACTACCACCCGATCAGATGGCGGCACGGTGAACCTCGCCCAGCAACATATCCTTCACGTCGCCGTTCGAACGACAATCGTGCAGGGTTGTTGAACGGTCGTTACCCCCGCGTGACCACGGCGTGTAATGGGTCACGAAGGAGCCTCGACCGGGGCCACCGTAACCCGTCAATGGGGCATGAAGTGGGCATCTGCGCAGGCCCATGCCTTGCTGCGCGGGTAGCATGCGGTTTCGCGTACCCTTCGCGCCATGGAAGCAGTACGACTCATCCTGCGGTACGCGCACCTCGTCGGCTTCGCCCTGCTCCTGGGCGGCGCGCTGGTGCAGTACTACTCGGGCCGCATCTATGTCAACGCCGTCATGCTCTGGGGCGCGACCATCCAGGTGGTGACCGGCGTCGCGCTGGCCGCGCCGCTCGGCCGCGAGGTCCAGCCCGACCCCGCCAAGCTCGCGGTCAAGGGCGTGCTCGCCATCCTGATCTTCATCATGGTGCTGATCCCGTACCTCAAGAAGCGCGAGACGGTCAACAAGGGCCACTTCCTCGCCATCATCGGCCTCACCCTGGTCAACGCCGCCGTCGCCGTCTTCTGGCGCTGACGTCACCCGCCGGGCTCGGTGCAGTTTCGGGGAAACTGCACCGATGCCGGGCAGCAGCACTGCAGTTTCCCGAAACTGCACCGCCCGGCGGAGGTCAGCCCCTGGACCGGCGCGGGCGCAGGGCCGTCTTGAGGTCGCGGAGGAGGAGGTCGAAGCCCGCGGCGACCTGCTCGGGGCCGGCGTGCAGGATCCGCCAGCCCGCCGGGGCCGGGACCGGTTCGGCCGCGCAGGACACCGCCACGTGACGATCCGGCCAGGCGAGGTCGAGCCGCACCGCGGGCTCCCCGTCCCGGGCCAGCACGAACTTGACCACCGGCGCGGGCACCCCGGCCAGGGTCAGCCGCACCCGCACCCGGCTCTCGTGCGGGGTGCGCGTCGCCGGGTCGACCAGCTTCACGGCCTTCAGCAGCCGCGCCCAGCCGGGCTGCCCGATCCGGGCCTGGGCGTACTCGGTCAGCGCGCCGACGCTCACCGCGCCGCGCGCCACCATCGCGTCGAGCAGCGCCACCGCCTCGACCACGTCCAGCCAGCGGGCCAGATCCCAGCCGGTGCGCTGCGGCGTGGTGACCCGGATGCCGTCGACGCGGCGGTTCACGTCCTTCTCCGGCACCGGCCCGCGGTGCACCAGCACACCCGACATGGGCCCGAACCGGCCCGGGGTGAGCACCTCGACCGGCTCGTCGGCGCCGTAGGGCGCCCCGTACAGGCAGGCGGCGGAGCGGCCCGCGATGACGCCGTCCTCGGGAAGCAGGAAGTCGCTCACCGCCAGGCAGCGCAGCCGGTGCGTGATGGTCAGGTCGCGGTCGGCATACACCCCGCGGAACAGCGGCCGCCACGCGGAACTGCGCAGCTGGGCGCGCGTGAGCAGGCCCGACTCCAGCACGTCGGCGCCTCGGAAGATCCTCCGGGCGAGCGCGTCGGGACGATGCGGCGGCTTGGGCACGGCCGTAGCGTAAGACCCCGCTTCACGCGATCTTGCGTGAGCCGGGTGAGCGACACGCCCGACTCTTTTTTGGAGCGGCTGTACGGCAAGTGGCGGCACACGGGGTCGAACCGCGTGCCGCCACCGCCTGTCAGCGAGGTGGGCCGAGCCGCCAGACGCGCAGGCTCGGGCCGTCGCCGGGCAGCGTCACCGTGCCCGAGTCATCCGGTTCGAGGTCCGTGGCGTGGTAGACGCCGGTCAGCCGCGCATCGAGCGGAAGCCGCACTGCTTCCCCGCCCGCGCGCCGGGCTGCCACCAAGATGGCATTCTGCTCGACTTCGCGCAGGTAGACCATGGTATCGCTGGTCACATGCAGCCAGCGGAGCCCGCCGTGGCGCAGCGCGGGCTCCGCCGCCCGCAACCGCAGGAGAAGCCGGTACGCCGCGAGCGTGTCCTCGTCGCGGTCGGCCGGGCGGTCCCACGGCATCGGGGTGCGCGCGTTCTCGCCGTTCCAGCCGGTGAGGCCGAACTCGCTGCCCGCGTACACCATCGGGGTGCCCGGCAGGGTCACCTGCAGGCCGAGCGCGACGAGGTGCCGCCCCGCGTCGCCGGTGACGGTGCGGATGCGGGCCGAGTCGTGCGAGTCCAGGATGTTCCACGAGTGCGTGAGCGTGCGCCAGGAGACCCGCGAGGCGAACGCCCGCATGGTGGCGTACGCGGCCCGCCCGTCCCGGCGGGGCACGCCCGGCGGCGTACCGAAGAACTGGTCGAGGTCGCCGTCGCCGCGCAGCCACGCCCAGACCGGCCGGGTGAAGCCCAGGTAGTTCATGGTGCCGTGCCAGCCGTCGCGGTCCAGGTCGCCGGTCGGGTCGTGCATGTGCTCGCCGACCAGCATCACCTCGCCCGGCAGCCCGCGCCGGATCAGCGCGGCGACCTCGTGGGTGTCGTCCTGGGCGCCGCGGCGGCCGGTCATGTTGGCCACGTCCACCCGCCAGCCGTCGAAGTGCGCCAGCCAGCGCCGCAGCACCGCGCCCATCCGCTCGCGCAGCAGCGGGCTGGCCCA
Organism: Catellatospora sp. IY07-71; assembly: GCF_018326265.1. Taxonomy (GTDB): domain Bacteria; phylum Actinomycetota; class Actinomycetes; order Mycobacteriales; family Micromonosporaceae; genus Catellatospora. Next base: position 2,025,867 of record NZ_AP023360.1, on the reverse strand, counting down.
GTTCAGCTTCGGCAGGCTCTTCACCCCGCACCACGACTCGTACTCGCCGGTCGCCTCGTCGAAGTAGAACATCTCCCGCTCGGGCGCGTGCACATCGGACACGGCCCGGGTGAACCACTCGTGCGCGTCGCCGCAGTGGTTCGAGGTGATGTCGCCGATCAGCCGCATCCCGCGCGCGTGCACGGCCTCGGCCAGCCGCGCCAGCGCCGCGTCCCCGCCCAGCAGCGGATCGACCTCGTCGAAGGTGGACGCGTCATACCGGTGGTTGGACCGAGCCGGAAAGACCGGCGTCAGATACACCGTGTTCACGCCCAACGCCTGCAGGTGGTCCAGGCGCTCGGTGATCCCGTCCAGGTCCCCGCCGAAGAACTGCTCCGACGTGCCCGGCCCCTGCCCGATCACCTCGTCCCGGTCCCACTCGCGCGGCAGCGCCCACTCCGGCAGATCCACGTCCGCCAGCGGCTTCGCGTCCGCAGCACGGGCGAACCGGTCCGGGAAGATCTGGTAGATCACGGCATCCGCGGACCAGACCGGCGGCGCCTGATAGGCCAGCACCCGAAAGTCCATGTCATCCGGGATCTCGTGCTCGACGATCCCGCCCGCCGTCAGCCAGTAGGGCTCCACTCCCTCGGCCTCGACCAGGAACCGATAGTTGGTGACCGGATTCCGCACCACCAGCTCACCACGCCACCACACATCCCCGGCCCCGTAACCGCCGAGGGCCTTCCCGGCCCGATCCGGATCGACAGTCGTGGCCGTGAACCGCGGCTCCCCGTCCGGCGTGCTTCGCAGATGCACCGCCGTGACCCGGGCCGCCCCGGGCACCCGTACCCACACACTGACGACGTCGCCCAACGAGGGCGCACCATCCGATATATACAGTCTCGAGCCGTCATGATGCGGCTGCTCGTGAAGACGCACTGTCGCGCCATCCTTCCGTCACTGAGGATGCCGACGTTTCATCCCGCAGCCCTCTCGGCCCGGGGTCGCGACACTGCTGTTGGTTGGTGCACTGCGTTGATCATGAAGTTAGGGGTGTCGACACGCCGTCGAACACGTCCATAAGTTCATGATCAACGCAGTGCGGGGGTCAGCCCTTGACGGCGCCGGCGGTGAGGCCGGAGACGATGTACTTCTGGAGCCACAGGAACAGGCTGACGGTGGGGATGGCCGTCAGGAGGGTTGCTGCGGCGAAGGGGCCGAAGTTGGCGTCGCGTTTGTCGGTGAGCATGCCGTACATGCCTACCGCCAGGGTTTTGGCTTCGGTGTCGCGGAGGAAGACGTTGGCGATGAGGAACTCGTTGATGGTGCCGATGAAGGACAGCATCGCCGTGACCGCGAGGACCGGGCCGACCAGCGGCAGGATGATGCGGAAGAAGGTCTGGACGTGGGAGGCGCCGTCCATGGTGGCGGACTCGTCGATCTCCTTGGGTACGGTGTCCAGGAAGCCCTTCATCAGGTACGTGTTCACGCCCAGCGCGCCGCCGAGGTAGAGCACCAGCAGGCCCCACGGCTGGTTGAAGCCGAACGTCGGGTAGAGCTCGGTGATCTCGGTGAACACGATGAAGATGGCCACGATCGCCAGGAACTGCGGGAACATCTGGATGAGCAGGATGCTCAGCAGACCCACCCGGCGGCCGGCGAAGCGCATCCGGCTGAACGCGTACGCCGCCGCCACGCTGATCAGCAGGCCGGCGAAGGCCGAGAACAGCGCGATGACCACCGAGTTCAGGAACCAGTTGACGAACGGCTGCTGGCCGTTGAACAGCACCGCGAAGTTGTCCAGGCTCGCGCCGGTGGGCAGCAGCTCGGTGGAGCCGAGCGTGCCCAGCGGGTTGAGCGCGGCGGACACCACGTACATGATCGGGAACAGGGCGAAGGCGGTTACCACCAGGGCGACCGCGTGCCGCCAGGCGACCTCCTTGAGGTACCTCACGAGTACACCTCCTCCTGCCGTCGGCTGCGCCAGAACGCCACGGTGGACACCGTCGCCACGATCGCGAAGATGAACACCGAGATCGCCGCGGCGAAGCCGAAGTCGGCCACCCCGCTGTCGAAGCCCGCGACCCGGTACGTGTAGCTGATCAGCAGGTCCGTGGAGCCCACGGTCGCGTTGTCGATCGCGTACGGGCCGCCGTTGGTGACCAGCCGGATGTTGTTGAAGTTGTTGAAGTTGAAGCCGAACGACGAGATCAGCAGCGGCGTCAGCGCGACCAGCACCAGCGGCAGGGTGACCCGCCGGAACCCGGCCCACGGCGTGGCGCCGTCGATGCGTGCCGCGTCGGTCAGCTCCTTCGGCACGGCCTGCAGCGCACCCGTGATCACCAGGAACATGTACGGGAAGCCCATCCACAGGTTGATCACGATCAGCCCGAGCCGGGCCGTCGTCGGCGTGCCGAGCCAGTCGTGCACCCCGAACAGCTTGCTGATCAGGCCGAAGTCCGTGTTGAACATGTCCCGCCAGATCAGCAGCATGGCGAACGACGGCATCGCGTACGGCAGGATCAGCAGCACCCGGTAGATCTTCGTGCCGCGTACCCGGGGGTGGTGCAGCGCCAGCGCCACGATCATGCCCAGCGCGAACGTGGTCGCCACCGAGCTGATCGCGAACACGAAGTTCCAGATCAGCACGTTCAGGAAGTGGCCGGAGACGGTCGGGTCGGTGAGCGCCTTCTTGAAGTTGGCGAAACCGACACCCACCTGCCAGCCCTGGTCGAGGTGCGCGCCGGACGAGTCGATGAAGTAGCCCTCGGCCTCGTCGGCGAACCACTTGTCCCCGGCCGGGTTGACGATGCAGTCGCAGGCCGCGTCGTACTTCTTGTCGGCCTTGCCCTCGAAGGCACGGCTCAGGCCGGTGGCCTTGATCGCACCGCCCGCGGTGGGCACCGAGAACGCGCCGATCTCCGCGTCGCGCTCGGCCGCCTGCGCGGTGGGCACGATGGTGTAGCCGCTCGCGGACAGCACCTTGCCGGTGAGGCTCACCTCGGCCCCGTCGACCGCGGACAGGCCGTCGGCCGTGCCCGCCTGCACCGCCTTGGTGGTGGGGTCCACCAGCAGGAACACCAGCGAGCCGGCGCGCTCGGCGATGGTCAGGTAGTACTCCGGGGAGCCCGGCACCTGGGTCACCGAGCTGGTCTCGATGGCCCGGATCGCCTCCTCCTTGGTGCCCCGGTGCCCGTCGCCGAAGTTCGTGAACGCGGTGACGAAGGTGAGCACGATCGGCACGATGGCGAACGCGACCAGGAAGATCGTGCCCGGCACCAGGTACTTCGCCGGCACGTGGCGCGGGGTGAGGTAGAGGTAGGCGACGGCCGCGGTGACCGCGCCCAGCACGCCCAGGGCCGTCCAGGACTCCGTCTGGAGCAGCGGGGGGATCGCGTAGATCAGCAGTGCGGCGACGATGCTCAGCACGGCGATGCGCGACACGATGAAGCCGGTGGACACCTCGCGGCGGCGGATCTTCTCCGCCTCGCCGCCCTGCCCACGCCGGGGGTTTCGCTGTTCGGGGGCCTGCCCGGACGGCCCCGGGTGCGGGGAGCGCTCGCTCCCCGCACCCGCCACCTGAGTGGTCATCAGGCTGGATTACTTGTTGATCTCGGCGAGGATGGCCTTGGCCGCCGCCTCGGCCGCGGTCTTCGGGTCACCGCCCTTGACGACCGCCACCTCGGCGTTGGCCATCGGGCCCCAGATCGCGCCCATGGCCGGGATGGCCGGCATCGGGATGCCGTTCGCGCCCGCCTGGATGAACTTCTCCGCGTTCGGGTCCTCGGCCTTGATCTGGTCGGCGGCCGCGGTCAGCGCCGCCGGGCGCGGGTCGGCCTTGTAGAGCGCGAGCGCCACGTCCTTGTTGGTGACGTAGTTGGCCACGAACTCCTGGGCCAGCACCTTGCTCTTGCCCTTGGCCGCGACGTAGAACGCCTGCACGCCCAGGAACGGGGTGGCGGGCTTGCCGCCGGCGAAGCCGGGGACGGCGGTGACGTCGAAGTTGAAGCCGCCCTTCTTGACGTCGTTCATCGACCACGGGCCGGAGATCAGGAACGCGCACTTCTTCTGGACGAAGGTGGGGATGCCGTTCTCGTTGCCGATCGAGGTCTTGATCGCGCCGTCGCCCTTCTCGCCGAGCGCCTTCATCTTCTCCAGCGCGGCGATGGACTCGGGGGTGTTCACGGTGACCTTCGAGGGGTCCGGGTCACCGGTGGCCGTGGTGCCGAACAGCGAGCCGCCGGCGGCGGAGAACAGCGGGTAGGTGTGGTAGACGTCGCCGCCCGCGCCGAACGGCACGCACAGGATCTCCTGCACCTTCTTCGCGGCCTTCAGCTCCTTGCCGACCTTGACCAGCTCCTCGATGGTCGCCGGAGCGGTGGGCACCAGGTCGGTGTTGCGGATCAGGGCGACGTTCTCCATGGCGTACGGCGCGCCGTACACCTGGCCGTTGAACGTCACGGCCTTGAGCGCGTTCGGGTGGAACGCGGCCTTCTGCTCGGCGGTCAGCTGCACCGGGTCGATGGCGCCGTTCTGCACCATGTTGCCGATCCAGTCGTGCGCGCCGACCATGATGTCCGGGCCGCTGCCCTGCTGGGAGGCGGTGATGAAGGTCTGCTGCTGGTTCTCGCTGATCTCCTTGACCTCGACGGTCACCCCGTTCTCCTTGCCGAACGCCTCGGCGAACGGCTTGAGCACGGGGGCGCGGGTCGGGTCGGTCCACAGGACCAGCTTGCCGTTGCCCTTGTCCTTGCTGGGGGTGGCGGCCGGCTCGTTGGTGCCGCCGCAGGCCGCGACGCCGAGCATGAGGCCGGCGGCGGCGACGATCACACCCGCGGTACGGATGCGCATGAGAACTCCTTCGAAGAAGGCCGCCCGGGGGCGACCCGGAAGAGGGGGTCGGCGCGCACCGCCTTGGAAGGTCTTCCAGAATCGGTGACGCACCACAGCACCCCGTTGCCGGGGTTGTGATCCGTGTTACGGAGTTTGTTGCCGGGAGGTTAGCAAGGCTTTGCAAGCAATGGAAGACCTTGCAGTGGCGGCATATCAACATCCGGCTCTCTTGGGCTAGAGTGCCGCCATGCGCGCGCGACTCTCTGACATCGCCCAGCAGGCGGAGGTGAGCGAAGCCACCGTCTCCCGGGTGCTGAACGACCGGCCCGGCGTCTCCGCCGAGACCCGGCAGGCCGTGCTGACCGCCCTCGACGTGCTCGGCTACGAACGCCCCGCCCGGCTGCGCAAGCGCAGCGCCGGCCTGGTCGGCCTGGTGGTCCCCGAGCTGGACAACCCGATCTTCCCGGCGTTCGCCCAGATCATCGAGACCACGCTGGCCCAGCAGGGCTTCACCCCGGTGCTGTGTACGCAGACCCCGGGCGGCGTGACCGAGGACGAGTACGTCGAGATGCTGCTCGACCGGCAGGTCTCGGGCATCGTCTTCGTCTCCGGCCTGCACGCCGACGCGACCAGCGATCCCGAGCGCTACCGCAAGCTGATCGCCCGGCCGCTGCCGATCGTGCTGGTCAACGGTTATGCCGAGGGCATCGAGGCGCCGTTCATCTCGTGCGACGACCGCGCGGCCGGCGAGCTGGCCGTGTCGCACCTGGTCGCGCTCGGCCACAAGCGCATCGGCCTGATCTCCGGCCCGGACCGCTACCTGCCCGTGCAGCGCAAGATCGAGGGCTACCGGGCCGCGATGCGGCGCCTGCTCAACCTCAGCGACGCCCAGATCGACGAGATGATCTCGCTGTCGCTGTTCGGCGTCGAGGGCGGCGACGCGGCCGCCTCGCGGCTGCTGGACCGCGGGGTGACCGGTTTCGTGTGCGGCTCGGACCTGATGGCGCTGGGCGCGATCCGTGCGGTGCGCCAGCGCGGCCTGCAGGTGCCCTCGGACGTCTCCGTGGTCGGCTACGACGACTCGCCGCTGATCGCGTTCACCGATCCGCCCATGACGACGCTGCGCCAGCCCGTCCGGGCGATGGCCGTGGCAGCTGTTCGGGCACTGGTGGACGAGATCAAGGGACACCCTGCCCCCCACTCGGAGTACATTTTCCGGCCCGAGTTGGTGGTCCGCGGCTCCACCGCCGCCCACGCGGAGTGACGGCGCGTCGCTATGACGCATGAAACTTTCTGAAATCCTCTGCTTGACTCTTGCGCAACTTGCGCGACATCCTTCATAGGTCCACGGCGCGCCCCTCGCGCCGTGACGACCCGTTTCTGGAGGAAGTCATGCGCCGCAGCAGCCGCGCCGCCGCCGTTCTCGGCGCGGCCGCCACGCTGCTCGCGGGCGCCTGCACCGCGCCCGGCGAGAAACCGCTCTCACCGGCCTCCCCCGCGCCCGCCGCCCGTCCCCACGACCCGTCCGGCGTGCTGGTGCACCTGTTCCAGTGGCCCTGGGCGGACGTGGCGAAGGAGTGCCCGGCGCTGGCCGCCGACGGCGTCACCGGCGTGCAGCTCTCGCCGCCGCAGGAACACGCGGTGCTGCCCGGCCACCCGTGGTGGCAGGACTACCAGCCGGTGTCGTACACCCTGAGCGGCCGCCGCGGCGACCGGGCCGCGCTCGCCGCGATGGTCCAGGCCTGCCACGCCGCCGGGGTGCAGGTCTACGCCGACGCCGTGGTCAACCACATGACCGCGCAGCAGTCGGGCACCGGCTCGGCGGGCACCGCCTTCACCCACTACGCCTACCCCGACCAGCCCGCGGGCGCCTTCCACCCGGCCTGCGCCGTGCAGGACTACGGCGACCGCGCCCAGGTGCAGGACTGCGAGCTGCTCGGCCTGGCCGACCTGGCCACCGAGGCCGAGCCGGTGCGCGCGCGGCTCGCGGGGTACCTGAACGACCTGCTCTCGGTCGGCGTGGACGGGTTCCGGATCGACGCCGCCAAGCACCTGCCCGCCGCCGACCTGCGCGCGATCCTGGACCGGCTGGACCGCCCGGCGACCGTCTGGTCCGAGGTCCTCTACAGCCCCACCGAGCCGATCCAGCCCACCGAGTACCGGGACTTCGGCGCGACCCTGGAGCCCCGCTACGCCGACACGCTCGGCCGGGCGTTCCGCACCGGCTCGCTGGAGTCGCTGGCCGAGCTGGGCACGCAGACCGGCTCGCCCTTCACCGACCTGCTCCCGCCCGAGGGCTCCGTGGTGTACGTCGACAGCCACGACAGCCAGCGCGGCGGCAGCACCCTCAGCCACGCCGACGGCCCCCTGCACACCCTCGCCGTGCAGTTCATGCTGGCCTGGCCGTACGGCACCCCGCTGCTGATGAGCAGCTTCGCCTTCGCGCACTTCGACGACGGCCCGCCCGCCGACGCGTCCGGCCGCACCCTGCCCGTGGTGTGCGACGGGAAGGCGTTCGTCTGCGAGCACCGGCTGCCCCAGGTCCGGGCGCTGGCGCGCTGGCGGGCCGCGGTCGGCGCCGCGCCGGTGACCGGCTGGTGGGCGACGCCCGACGCGCTCGGCTTCGCGCGCGGCGCCGGATACTTCGCGCTGAACCGCGCGACGGCGCCGGTGACCCGTGACCTCACCGGCGACCTGGCCCCCGGCCGTTACCGCGACCTGGTCTCCGGGCAGACCATGGACGTGGTCGAGGGCGGCGCCCTCACCCTGACCGTCCCGGCCGGCGCGGCCGTGGCCCTGCTCCCCTCATGACCGCCAACCCTGCGCAGCCGCTCCTGCGCGCCCTCGGAAAGGACAGCCAGTGACCACGCAGGCAACCGACGACTGGTGGCGCGACGCCGTCGTCTACCAGATCTACCCGCGCAGCTTCGCCGACGCCGACGGCGATGGCACCGGTGATCTGCAGGGCGTGCGGGGCAAGCTGCCGTACCTGCGGGACCTCGGCATCGACGCGATCTGGCTGAGCCCGTTCTACACCTCGCCGCTGGCCGACGGCGGCTACGACGTCGCCGACTACCGCGACGTGGACCCGCGCTTCGGCACCCTGGCCGACTTCGACGCCATGCTGAAGGACGCCCACGCCCTCGGCATCCGCATCATCGTGGACCTGGTGCCGAACCACTCCTCGGACCAGCACCAGTGGTTCCAGGAGGCGCTGGCCGCCGCGCCCGGCTCCCCCGAGCGCGAGCGGTACATGTTCCGCGAGGGCCTCGGCGAGCACGGCGAGCTGCCCCCGAACGACTGGGAGTCCATCTTCGGCGGCCGTGCCTGGACCCGGGTCCCGGACGGGCAGTGGTACCTGCACCTGTTCGCGCCCGAGCAGCCCGACCTGAACTGGGACAACCCGGAGGTGCGCGCGGAGTTCCGCGACGTGCTGCGGTTCTGGCTGGACCGGGGCGTGGACGGCTTCCGCATCGACGTGGCGCACGGCATGGTCAAGGCGGAGGGGCTGCCCTCGGTCGGGCGCACCACCGACGACGGCGGCCGCCAGGTCGAGATGCTGGGCAGCGAGCGCCTGCCGTACTTCGACCAGGACGGCGTGCACGACATCTACCGCGAGTGGCGGCCCATCCTGGACGCGTACCCGGGCGGCCGGATGGCCGTGGCCGAGGCGTGGGTGGAGTCGGCGGAGCGGCTGGCCCGCTACATCGGCCGCGACGAGCTGCACCAGGCCTTCAACTTCGACTTCATGATGGCCGACTTCGACCCGGCGTCGTTCCGCACCATCATCGACAAGTCGCTGGCCGAGGCGGACCTGGTCGGCGCGCCGACCACCTGGGTGCTGTCCAACCACGACAAGTTCCGGCACGTCACCCGCTACGGCGACGGCGAGCTGGGCCTGCGCCGGGCCCGCGCGGCGACGCTGCTGATGCTGGCGCTGCCCGGCTCGGCGTACCTCTACAACGGCGAGGAGCTTGGCCTCAACGAGGTCCTGGACCTGCCGGACGAGCTGCGCGAGGACCCGTCCTTCAAGCGCACCGGCGAGAGCCGGGACGGCTGCCGGGTCCCGCTGCCCTGGGGCGGCACGCAGGCCGAGGGCTTCCGGTTCAACCCGGACGGCCAGGGCACGCCGTGGCTGCCGCAGCCGGCCAAGTGGGAGGCGGTCACCGCGCAGGTCCAGGAGACCGATCCGGACTCGACGCTGAACTTCTACCGCGCCGCGCTGCGGCTGCGCCGGGAGCTGCCCGCGCTCGGCGGGGGCCGGGTGGACTGGCTGGACGCGCCTGAGGGCGTGCTGGCCTTCCGCCGCGAGCCCGGCGTCGTGGTCGTCGTCAACATCGCCGACCGCGTGCTCGACCTCGCCGAACTGGGCCTGACCGGCGACGTCCTGCTCGCCAGCGGCCCGCTGCACACCGATGGCCGCATCCCCGCGGACACGGCGGTCTGGCTCACCGCCTGATCCGCGAAGAGTCAGGAAGGGCACCTTCTACACGGACGTCCGTCAAGAAGGTGCCCTTCCTTTCTCTGCGGTGGTGGCGGTCGGGGAGGATGTGGGCGTGGTGGCCGTCGTGGGTTGGGTGCAGCGGATGACCGAGGTCGTCGGCGCACGTTATGACCAGCTGGTGGACCGGACCCGGAAGCGGTCCGCGAGGTTCGACCATCTGTGGCGGATGAAGGAGCGCTACGCCGACGTGCTCGCCGGGCGGCTGGCCGCGGCCATCGCCTACTACGCCTTCTTCGCCGCGTACGCGATGGCGATGGTGGCGTACGCGGTGCTGGTGAAGGTCTTCTCCGCCAACGCGAGCCTGGTCGCCGAGGTCGACCGCTTCCTGAAGCTCTACCTGCCGTCGATCGACACCGGCCAGCTGAAGGCGGCCGCGACGTCGATCCAGTGGATCGGTGTGATCAGCCTGGTGCTGGCCGGGATCGGCTGGGTGGACGCGTGGCGCTCCTCCCAGCGCGCCATCTGGGGGCTGGACCAGCATCCCGGCAACTTCCTCGTGCTTCGCCTGACCGACCTGGGCATGCTGATCGCGCTCGGGCTGCTCATCGCCGTCTCGCTCACCGTGATCGACGGGCTGGAGAACGTCTTCGACCTGATCCCGGAGTCCACCGGCGCCTTCTGGGTCAAGGTCGCCGGCTACGCGCTCGCCGTCGTGGTCAACGCGCTGATCGGGTTCGCGCTGGTCACCGTGCTGCCCCGGGTCCACATGACGCCGCGCCGGCTGCTGCCCGCGGTCGGCATCATCGGCGTCGGGCTGACCCTGCTCAACTACTTCGGCCGCTACTTCGTACAGCGCACCGAGAACAACCCGGCCTACGTGGCGGTCGCCGCGTCCGTGGGTCTGCTGCTCTACCTCTACCTCTTCAACCAGGTCGTGCTGTGGGCGGTGGCGTACGCCGCGACGTCCGGCCGGGGCAAGGTGTTCGACCTGGCCTGGGGCCGCCCCCGCAAACACCACCTGGAATGGGTCCCGCCCGCCGACCTGGCCAAGGCCGAGGCGGAGACGACGGCCGAGTTCCGGACCGGGATCGAGGCCGCGGCGGAGGAGGCCGAACGGGCCGCGCGGGAGGACGACGCGGCCGAGCGCGCGGCGCGCCTCGCCGACGGCGGCGACACGCCCGCGCCGCGCAGGATATCGGCGGAACCTCCCGCCAAAAGGCCCCGCGAAGCTCGATGATGGTCGCGTGGGTGCACTCGTGACTTTGGAGCTGCCGGCCGGCGCGCCGCAGCTGGACCTTCCCTGGATCATCACCTTCGGCCCGCTCGACGACGAGGAGGAGTGGGAGCCGGTGGTCTGCGGACCGTACGAGCGCCCGCACGCGCTCGCCCTCGCGCAGCACATCGTGGCCGACGAGGACCTGATGGCGGTCGTGGAGCCGCTGCTGCCGGCGACCTCGCTGGAGCAGATCCGCGCCGAGATCGCCAACGCGCAGGACCTCGCCGCCGAGGCGGCCGACGAGATCGACGACGTGCTCGACGACGACACGGACGCCGAGGAGGAGCACGCGCACGACCACGACGACCACGTGGCCGAGGCCCCGAGCGCCGACGACCTCAAGGCGGGCTTCGCCCGCATCTCCGCCCGCCTCACCAGCTCCTGACCGCCGCCCCGCGCGGCCTGAACCGCACGCCGGTTTCGGGGAAACTGCACGAAAGAACGGCTTCTTTCGTGCAGTTTCCCCGAAAGTGCGGACCGCCATCGCGCGGCCGGGGTCAGCCGCCGAGGGGGTAGTCGCGGATGGGCTGCCAGCGGCCGGTGCCGTTGTGCTCGTAGCGGGTGAAGTGGGCGACGTCGAAGCGGGCCGTGTAGTCGGCCATCCGCTCGAAGACGTCGTCGAGGGCCTGCTCGGGCACGTCGTGGCCGACGGTGACGTGCGGGTGGTACGGGTGCGTCAGCTCGCGCTCCAGCGGGCCGGTGCGGATCGCCGCCGCCAGCTGCTCGCACTCCACGATGCCGGTGGCCAGTGCCACGAACACCACCTGGCTGACCGGCCGGAACGTGCCCGTGCCGCGCAGCTGCACGGTGAACGGGGCGTGCTCCGCCGCCACCCGCGCCAGCAGCTCGTCGATGCGCCGGTCCAGCTCGGCGGAGACGGCCAGCACGGTCGGGCCGAGCAGGGTCACGTGCGAGGGGATCAGCGCGGCCAGCGGGTCGCCGGTGGAGGCGCGGGCCGCGTCGAGTTCGGCACCCCACGGTTGCGGGATGCCGATCGCGATACCGATGGTGCGCTCCACCGACAGCCTCCGCCCGGAACGTTCCGCTACTTCGAACCCGCCGGCGGCAGGAAGCCGATCTTGTCGTAGACGTCGGCCAGCGTGGGCGTCGCCACGGCCCGGGCCTTCTCCGCGCCGATGACCAGCATCTTGTCGAGCTGCGCGGGGTCGTCCAGGTATTCCTGCGTGCGCTGCTGGAACGGCGTCACGAACTCCACCACCACCTCGGCGAGGTCCTTCTTGAGGTCACCGTACCCCTTGCCGTCGTACGCCTCGACCAGCTCGGGAATCGAGCGGCCGGACAGCGCGGCGTAGATGGTCAGCAGATTGCTCACGCCCGCCTTGGCCTCGGGGTCGAAGGTGATCTCACGGCCGGTGTCGGTGACCGCCGACTTGATCTTCTTGGCGATCCGGTTCGGCGGCTCCAGCAGCTCGATCAGGCCGTTGCCGGTCGACGCCGACTTCGACATCTTCGCGCTCGGGTCCTGCAGGTCCAGGATCTTCGCGGTCTCCTTCACGATGTGCGGCTGCGGCAGCGTGAAGGTCTTGCCGAACAGCGTGTTGAACCGCTGCGCCAGGTCCCGGGTCAGCTCCAGGTGCTGGCGCTGGTCCTCGCCCACCGGCACCGAATCGGCCTGGTAGAGCAGGATGTCCGCGGCCTGCAGGATCGGGTACGTGAACAGGCCGACGCTGGACCGCTCGGCGCCCTGCTTGCTCGACTTGTCCTTGAACTGCGTCATCCGGCTGGCCTCACCGAAGCCGGTGATGCAGCTCATCACCCAGCCCAGCTGCGCGTGCTCGGGCACGTGCGACTGCACGAAGATCGTGCAGCGGGCCGGGTCGAGCCCGACGGCCAACAGCTGCGCGACGCTGATCCGGCTGCGCTCCCGCAGCAGCTTCGGGTCGTGTCCCGCGGTGATCGCGTGCAGATCCACCACGCAGTAGAACGCGTCGTGCGTCTCCTGCATGCCCACCCAGTTGCGCACCGCACCCAGGTAGTTGCCCAGGTGGTACGAGCCGCCGGTGGGCTGGATCCCGGAGAGCACCCGGGGCTTGCTGCGCTGCGTCGCGTCGAAGGACATGGGGGCCATTCTCCCACCCCGATGATCCGCGCTGAAACCTGGGAACCGGACGTCACCGGCAGGACTCACTAGAGTCGCCGAGAACGAGGGACCGGGGAGACCATGACCGCGCAGGACGAGCTGGGTGAGCTGTACCACGCCGGGTACCGCCGGCTGGTGGCGCAGGTCTACGCGTTCACCACCGACCTGACCGAGGCGCAGGACGCCGTGCAGGAGGCGTTCGCCCGTGCGCTGGCCCGCCGCCACGGCCTGAGCGATGTGGACGCGCCGGAGGCCTGGCTGCGCACCGTCGCGATCAACGTGGTCCGCCGCCGCTGGCGCCGCCGCCAGCTGCTGGACACCATCCTGCTGCGGGAGCGGCCGCTGACCCGGGTCACCGCCGCCGCGCCCGAACCGGACAACACCGACCTGCGGACCGCGCTGGCCACCATCCCGCGCCAGTACCGCGAGGTCGTCGTCCTGCACTACCTCGCCGATCTGCCCCTCGACGAGGTCGCCGACATCCTGGAGGTCCCCGTGGGCACGGTCAAGTCACGGCTCTCCCGGGGGCGGGAGGCCCTGCGCGGCCTGCTCGACGACGTGGAGGCGCCGCCGCTGGAGCAGGTACGGGTGCGCGCCGGGCGGATCCGGGCCCGGCGGCAGGCGGCGCAGGTCGGCAGCGCCGCGGCGGTGCTGCTGGTGGCCGCCGTCGGCCTGCTCCAGCCGTGGCGGCCGGGGCCGGGCCCGCACGAGACGGCCGCCTCGCCGACCCCGGCAGCGTCCGCGTCGCATCACGTATACCGAGGTGCGGGGCTCAGCATCACCGCCATCGCCGACCCGGCCACCGCCCCGGACCTGCCCGGTTTGATCACCGAGTTCGAGCTCGACGGCGCCGCCGGCTGGCTGCGCACCACCTGCACCCCGGCTGAGCGCGACTGCCTGCGGCGTTACGCCCGCACCGCGGACGGCGGCGAGACCTGGCTGGTCGAGGCCGATCCCGGTACGAAGCTGCCGGATCCCGCCCCGGCCGCCCGGCCGCCGCTGACCGCCGACTGGCTCGCCCCCCGTCCCACCGCGGGCGGCGTCTGGTGGGCGGGCGGGCGGCGCGCCGACGGCCTGCCGAGCCTGGCCGCCAGCAGCGACGGCGGGGCCACCTGGCAGCTGCGCGAGCTGCCCGGGGCCCGGCGCGGCGACGCCGTCACCGGCACCGTGCGCGGCGCGCAGGTCGTCGCGCTGACCACCGGCGGCGGGAAGATCACCGGGGTGTACGCCGGCAGCGGCGGCGCGCTGACCCGCCGCTCGGACGGCGCGAACCTGCCGGTGGACGGCGAGCCGGTGCTGCTGCCGGACGGCCGCCTGCTCGTCGCCTCGGACAGCCGCTTCCAGCTCAGCACCGACTTCGGCGCGACATTCACCGCCGCGCCCGACAGTGGCCTGCCCACGGTGGGGGCCCTGCGCGCCACCTCGGGCGGCTACGTGGCGCTCGACCTGTTCCGCAACGGCTGGGTCGCCGTCTCTGCCGACGGCCTCACCTGGCGCAAACTCGCGATCCGCTGACCGCCATGATCGCTCGACTTGCCAGGCACATGGGCGCTTGCGCGCTCAAGATACGCACACCTGCCAGGCAAGTCGGACGATCATGGCGGCGAGCGGAGTCGCCTCAGACCGCGTCCGGGGCGGGCTCCACCGGGGTCAGGCGGACGCGGGCCACCCGGCGGCCGTCCAGGGCGAGCACGGTCAGCCGGTAGGCCTCCAGGGTGGCGCTGTCCCCGGCGGCGGGCAGCCGGCCGAGCACGCTCATCAGGAAGCCGCCCACGGTCTCGTACGGCCCCTCGGGCAGCGCGATGCCGGTGCGCTCGGCGAAGTCGGCGAGGTTGAGCATGCCGTCGACCTCGTCCGAGGCGGCGGGGGTCTCGTCGTACTCGTCGTGGATCTCGCCGACGAGTTCCTCGATCAGGTCCTCCAGGGTGACGATGCCGGCGGTGCCGCCGTACTCGTCGACGACCACCGCGATGGTGTGCCGCTCGCGGCGCATCTCCGACAGCGCGGCGAGCACCGGCTTACTGGCGGGCAGCCGCTTGATCTCCCGGGCCAGCTCGCGCACCGGCCGCTCGGGACGCTCGTCCCAGAGCAGGTCGCGCAGGTGGACGAAGCCGACGATGTCGTCGTGGCTGCCGTCGGTGATCGGCAGCCGGGTGTGCCCGGCCTCGCGCGCCTCGGCGACGGCCTCGGCCACGGTCATCCCGACCTCGAGGAACCAGACCTCCGTACGCGGCACCATCACCTCGCGCAGGGTGGCGGTGGACCGGGCCAGTGCCTTGCCGATGATGTGCCGCTCATCCGGGTCCAGCGCGGTGTTCACGGCGACCAGCTCGCGCAGCTCGGCCTCGGTGATCTGCTCACGCCCGGCGGTGGCCTCGACGCCGAGCACGCGGTTGGTCCAGCGGGTCAGCGCGTCGGCCGCCCGTACGATCGCCGGCGCCACCGCCCGGGCCATCCGCCCCGGCGGGCGTAACCGGGGCTCCCGGCGGCGCGGTTCTCGACCATGATTCTCCCGCGTACGGGGGGTGTTCTGCCGGGGCACGGACATGCGCGCATCGTAGCGTTCCGGGGTAATGGTTCTCGAACGCCGAGCATGCCCAGCAGGGATGCGACCTGCCGTGGCGGCCCTGACAGCGAGGCGACAGCGTTTGAGCCTGTTGTTTTCTGTTTGAATATGGTGAGATAGCAACGTCGTGACCGCTGCGGCGCGGGCTAGGCTGGCCCGCACCAGGAGTTCGAGGAGCGCCCTACATGAAGGTACTGGTCACCGGAGGCGCCGGATACGTCGGCAGCGTCGTCGCCCGGCTGCTGGTCGACGCCGGCCACGAGGTGGTCGTGCTCGACGACCTCTCCCGCAACGACGCCACGCAGGTGCCCGCGGGTGCCGTGTTCGTGCAGGCGCGCATCCAGGACGCCGCGTCGGTGCTCACCCCGGAGGCCGGGTTCGACGCCGTGTTCCACTTCGCCGGGCTGATCTCGGCCGGCGAATCGATGTCGCACCCCGAGCTGCACTGGGAGGCCAACACCATCGGCTCGCTGGCGCTGCTCGCCGCGATGCGCGCAGCCGGCGTCAAGCGGCTGGTCTTCTCCTCCACCGCCGCCACCTACGGCAACCCGTCCGAGATCCCGCTGACCGAGAACGCGATCACCAAGCCGGTCAACACGTACGGCGCCACCAAGCTGGCCGTCGACATGGCCATCGCCGCCGAGGCGCACGCGCACGAGCTGGCCGCGGTCAGCCTGCGCTACTTCAACGTGGCGGGCGCGCTGGTGCTGCCGGACGGCACGATGATCGGCGAGCGGCACGACCCGGAGACCCACCTGATCCCGATCGCGCTGGAGGTCGCCGCGGGCCGCCGGGAGAAGCTCGCCGTGTTCGGCGACGACTACCCCACCCCCGACGGCACCTGCATCCGCGACTACATCCACGTCGGCGACCTGGCCCAGGCCCACCTGCTGGCGCTGGCGGCGGCCCGCCCCGGCGAGCACCGCATCTACAACCTCGGCAACGGCACCGGCTTCTCCTGCATGCAGGTGGTCGAGGCGGTCCGCGAGGTCACCGGGCACCCGCTGCCGGTGGAGATCGCGCCGCGCCGCCCCGGCGACCCGGCCGAGCTGGTCGCCTCGTCCGCCAAGGCGCAGGCCGAGCTGGGCTGGACCCCGGCCAAGACCGACCTGCGCGACATCGTCGCCGACGCCTGGACGTTCTACCGGAGCGGACTGTGACGGGGGTCGAGCGGGGCGTCTGGGCGGCGCCGGGCCGGGTCAACCTGATCGGCGAGCACACCGACTACTGCGACGGCTTCGTGCTCCCGTTCGCGCTGCCGCAGCGCACCGTCGTCACGGCGGAGCGGCTCGACCGGCCGGAATGGTCGGTCACCTCGACGCTCACCGGCGAGACGGTCACCTTCGACCTGTCCGAGCCGGTCACCGGCTGGGCGGCGTACGTCGCCGCGGTGGTGTGGGCGCTGCGCGACGCCGGCCACGACGTGCCCGGGGCACGCCTGCACATCGACTCGGACGTGCCCGGCGGGGCCGGGCTCAGCTCGTCGGCCGCGCTGGAGTGCGCGGTGCTGTCCGCCCTGGCCGACCTCGGCGGCCTGGACATCCCCTTGGCGCACCGGCCGAAGCTCGCCCAGCGGGCCGAGAACGAGTACGTCGGGGTGCCCTGCGGGATCATGGATCAGTCCGCCTCGACGCTGTGCCGCGAGGGCCACGCGCTGTTCCTCGACTGCCGCACCATGGCGACCGAACACGTCCCGCTCGACCTGGCCGGAGAGGGCTTGGCCATCCTCGTGATCGACAGCCGGGCTCCGCACCAGCTCGTCGACGGCGAGTACGCCGCCCGCCGCGCCGCCTGCGAGCGCGCCGCCGCGCTGCTCGGCCTGCCCGCGCTGCGCGACGCCACCCTGGCCGACCTGTCCCGCCTCGACGACCCGCTGCTGGTGCGCCGCGCCCGCCACGTGGTCACCGAGAACGCCCGCGTCCTGGAGACCATCGCGCTGCTGCGCGAAGGCCGCCTCCGCGAGATCGGCCCCCTCATGACGGCCTCGCACGCGTCCATGCGCGACGACTTCGAGATCACCGTGCCCGAGGTCGACGAGGCCGTCGAGACCGCCCTCGCCGCCGGCGCCTACGGCGCCCGGATGACCGGCGGCGGCTTCGGCGGCTGCGTCCTGGCCCTGGTCGAAGCCGAAAAGCTCGACACCGTCGCCGAAGCCGTCCACACCGCCTTCGCCGCCCGCGGCTTCCGCCCCCCGGCCGCCTTCACCGCCCTCCCCGCCCCCGGCGCCCACCGCCTCTCTTGAAAGGAAGGGCACCTTCTTATCGTTATACGTAGAAGAAGGTGCCCTTCTTAACACTCCGCCTTTCTGACACCACAGTGGACGGTGTTGCGGGCGTACGGCAGGATGCCGCGCATGGCTTCCGCGGAACGCAACGTGTACCTCGACCAGGTCATGGCCCAGTCCTCCCAGCTGGAGCAGGACCTGCGGGTCAAGAAGGCGGCGCCCCCCGCCCAGGCGCCCGCCCCGGAGGGCGGCGGCACCAGCAACCGTGCCCGGCGCAGCGCCGCCGAGGCCGCGACCACCCCGCCGTCCGCCGTGGACGTACGCGTCACCGGCATCGGCCCGTGGAAGACCGTGCTCGTGCCGCCCAACGCGTTCGTCGTGCACACCCGCCGCGGCCAGGAGAAGCCGCTGCACCTCGGCCTCGGCACGTCCTTCCGCTACCGCTCGCGCACCGACTCCTACCTCGTCGTGCCCGGCACCATGCAGACCATCCTGCTCAACGCGTTCTGCATCTGCCGCGAGCTGCAGGGCGTGCTGGTCCAGGCGTACGTGCAGTGGATCGTGCAGGACATCGCGACGGCGTACCGCAAACTCGACTTCGGTGACCCGGCCGACCCGATGCGGCTGGTGAACCTGCAGCTCAAGGAGCAGGCCGAAGCCGCCATCAAGGACAAGGTCGCCACCATGAGCGTGCACGAGGTGCTCAGCGACAAGCAGCCCATCATCGAGGAGCTGACCGCCCGCCTGCGCGGCGTCGCCGAGGGCGCGGGCGACAGCGACACCGGCCTCGGCCTGCGCATCGTCACCGTGCAGATCAAGGAGGCCGTGGTCACCTCGGCCCGGCTGTGGGAGAACCTGCAGAAGCCGTTCCGCTCCGAGCAGGGCCAGCTCGCCCGGCTCGCGGAACTCTCCGCGCAGGAGGTCATCACCGGCCGGGAGCTGGCCGCCCAGCGCCTCGACCAGCTCCAGCGCCTCGAGAACGACCGCGAGCTGGCCGACCTCAAGGCCCGCAACGCCGCCGCCGCGTTCGACCGCGACGCCGCCGAGAAGCTGCGCCGCGGCGAACGCGAGCAGGCCGACGCCCGCGCCCTGGCCAGCCAGAACAGCGAGACCACCCTGCACGAGCTGCACCTGGAGCAGGAACGGCACGCGCAGGAGACCGAGATGGGCCGGCTGCGCCTGGAGCTGGAGCAGACCCTGCAGCGGCTCACCCTGGAGCACGAGCTGTCGCTCGCCGCCGCCCGCGCCACACAGACCCACGACGCCGCCCTGCTCGGGCTGGAGCGCGACCGGGTCCGCCAGGAGATCGCCAACGGGCGCTCGCCCGAGGCGGTGCAGGCCGAACTCATCGCCAAGCTGCCCGAGATCGTCGCCAAGCTGCCCAAGCCCGACGAGCTGCGCACGGTCAACCTGTCCGGCGCGGACGGCAGCAGCCTGGCCGGCATCGTCACGGAACTGGCCGCCGCGGTCACCGCGATCCGCGCGGCGGTGGCGTCCCGCGAATGATCACCTGGGTGGAGCCGTCGGCCGCCGCCTTCGGCGGGGTCGCCGAGCTGTTCGACGACTACCGGGCTCACTACGGCGAGCAGCGGGCGTACGGCGCCACCCGGCAGTGGCTCCAGGACCAGGCCACCTCAGGCAGCCTGCGGATCAGCGCGGCCTTCACCACCGGCCGCCCCTGCGGCCTGGTCACCGTCTCGGTGCTGCCCGCGTCCATCACCCTGGGCACCTTCTGGCTGGTACGCGACCTGTACGTGCGCCCCGAGCACCGTGGCCGCGGACACGCGCGAGCCCTGGTCGAGCACGTCGTGTCCGCCGCCCGCGCGGCAGGCGCCCGCCGCGTCTCCCTGCAGACCGAACACGACAACACCCCCGCCCGCACCCTCTACCGCACCCTCGGCTTCCACGAGGTCGACGGTTACGTCACCTACTCGATCACCTGACCACCCCCGACCCCGCCGGGACCCCGCAAGCCCCGCCTCCGCCCCACCGCGCCCGCAGTTTCGGGGAAAGTGCAGCTTCACACCTCAGGAACGCTGCACTTTCCCCGAAACTGCAACCGGCACTGCGGCACTGCGGCACTGCGGCACTGCGGCACTGCGGCACTGCGGCGATCATGAACTTATGGGCGGGTTCGACGGCGTGTCGCTGCCCTAACTTCATGATCGATGCGCTGTGGCAGGGCCGGGTGGGTGGGGGCGGTTCGATGATCGGTTTTTGTGGACGCTGGCTGTTGCTATAGCGACGGTGAGCGTCCACAAAAACGGATCATGGCTTGGCGGAGCGGGGCGTGAGCCGGGGTGGCTGAACCGCCGGCAGCTGAGCCGGCAGGGCCGCAGGCTGACGCGCTTCCGGACTGGTGAACTTGCGGGGCGGGGAGCCGCGGCGCTGGTTCTGCGAAACAGCGAACCGCACCTGCCCGATGGGCGGGTGCGGTTGGCTGTTGGTAGTTCGCGCTGCCGGTGTCGGCTAGCCGGCTTCGATGATCATGCCGGCGGCGACGGTGCGGTTGGTGGTCTCGTCGATGATGATGAACCCGCCGGTGGTGCGGTTGCGGCGGTATTCGTCGGCCATCAGCGGGATCGTGGTGCGCAGCCGGACGCGGCCGATGTCGTTGAGGCCGAGCTGGCCGGCGGTTTCGTCGCGGTGCAGGGTGTTGACGTCGAGCCGGTATTGCAGGCTTTTGACGATCGCGCGTGCGGTGCGGGTGGTGTGCTTGATCGCGTACTTGCCGCCGACGGTGAGGGGCTTGGTTTCGTCCATCCAGCAGACGAGGGCTTCGATGTCCTGGGCGGGGGTGGGGGTGTTGTGGGGTCGGCAGATCATGTCCCCGCGCGAGATGTCGATCTCGTCTTCGAGCCGGACGGTCACCGACATGGGCGGGAACGCCTCGGTGACGGGTCCGTCGGCGGTGTCGATGCCGGCGATGCGGGTGGTCATGCCTGAGGGCAGGACCATGACCTCGTCGCCGGGTTTGAGGATGCCGGAGGCGACCTGGCCCGCGTAACCGCGGTAGTCGGTGACGGTCGTGGACTGGGGCCGGATGACGTACTGGACGGGGAAGCGGACGTCGACGAGGTTGCGGTCGGAGGCGATGTGCACGTGTTCGAGGTGGTGCAGCAGGCTGGGGCCTTCGTACCAGGGCATGTTCGCCGAGCGGGTGGCGATGTTGTCGCCCTGCAGCGCGCTGATGGGGATGATCGCCAGGTCGGTGATGTCGAGTTTCGCCGCGAAGCTGGTGAACTCGTCGACGATGCGGTCGTAAACCTGCTGGTCGTAGTCGACGAGGTCCATCTTGTTGACGCACAGGACCAGGTGCGGCACGCGCAGCAGCGAGCACAGGAACGCGTGCCGGCGTGACTGCTCCACGATGCCCTTGCGCGCATCCACGAGGACCAGCGCGAGGTCGGCGGTGGAGGCGCCGGTGACCATGTTGCGGGTGTACTGGATGTGGCCGGGGGTGTCGGCGATGATGAACTTGCGCCGCGGGGTGGCGAAGTACCGGTAGGCGACGTCGATGGTGATGCCCTGTTCCCGCTCGGCGCGCAGCCCGTCGGTGAGCAGGGCGAGGTTGGTGTACTCGTCCCCACGCGCCGCCGACACCGCCTCGACCGCTTCGAGCTGGTCTTCGAACAGCGACTTCGTGTCGTACAGCAGCCGCCCGATCAGCGTGCTCTTACCGTCGTCGACCGACCCCGCCGTCGCGAAACGCAGCAGGTCGACGCGCCCCTCGTGCCGGGCCTCGGCGGCGGGCTCTGCAACAGCGGTCATCAGAAGTACCCCTCACGCTTGCGGTCTTCCATCGCCGCCTCGCTGACCTTGTCATCGCCACGCGTGGCGCCACGCTCGGTCACCCGTGTCGCGGCGACCTCGGCGATGACCTTCTCCACCGTGTCCGCCTCCGACGCGACGGCGGCGGTCAGCGTGGCATCCCCGACCGTGCGGTAACGCACCCTGGCCTTGAACACCGACTCACCGGCCCGCGCCGCAATGAACTCGTTGACCGCGAACAGCATCCCGTCCCGGTCGACGACCTCACGCTCATGCGCGTAGTAGATCGACGGCAGCGGGATCGCCTCCCGCGCGATGTAGTGCCAGATGTCCAGCTCGGTCCAGTTCGACAACGGGAACACCCGGATGCTCTCACCCGGATGATGCCGACCGTTGTACAAAGACCACAGCTCAGGACGCTGATTCTTCGGATCCCACTGCCCGAACTCGTCCCGGAACGAGAACACCCGCTCCTTGGCCCGCGCCTTCTCCTCGTCCCGGCGCGCACCACCGAACAGCGCATCGAACCGGTACTTGTCCACCGCGTCCAGCAACACCGGCGTCTGAATCCGGTTCCGCGACCCACCAGCCGGCTCCGCGACCAGCCCACGCGCGATCGCGTCGGGCACCGACGCCACGATCAGCTGCAGTCCCAGCTCGTCGACCCGGCGATCCCGGTATTCGAGCACCTCGGGAAAGTTGTGGCCGGTGTCGACGTGCATCACCGGGAACGGGATCCGCCCCGGCGCGAACGCCTTCTGCGCCAGCCGCAGCATCACGATGGAGTCTTTACCACCCGAGAACAGCAGCACCGGGCGCTCGAACTCGGCGACGACCTCCCGCATCACGAAGATGCTCTCGGCTTCGAGAGCATCAAGGTGGGAGACTCGGTAGGCAGCCGGCTGCTCCGGCCCAGGCTGGACCATATCCAGACCTTTCCTAGTGCTTTACTCGGGAATTAACCCTACACGCCGCGGCGCGCGTGGATCAACGATGCTGTGACAAGGCCGACAGCAGGTCAGCGGCCAGATCGCGGCGGCACACCAAAAGGTCGGGCAGGCTCGCGTTCGCCTGGTTGTAACGCAGCCGGGCGCCGTCGACCCGGGAGGTGTGCAGGCCGGCCGCGGCGGCGACCGCCACCGGCGCCGCCGAGTCCCACTCGTACTGGCCGCCGGCGTGGATGTACGCGTCGACCTCACCCGTCACCACGGCGGCGATCTTCGCGCCGGCCGAGCCCATCGGCACCAGCTCGGCACCGACCTGCTCGGCGACCGCGGCCAGGAAGGCCGGGGGCCGGGTGCGGCTGGTCGCGATGCGGATCGCCCCGCCCGCGGCCGCCTCCGGAGACAACGGGGGGTACGCCGGAGCGGGCTCGCTGCCGAGCACCCGCTGCTGCGCGGGCAGTCCCACGGCACCGGCCACCAGCTCGCCGTCGTGCTCGCCGGTGCGCCGCCACAGGGCGACGTGCACGGCCCAGTCGGCGCGGCCCTGCTCCCCGAACTCGCGGGTGCCGTCGAGCGGGTCGATGATCCACAGCCGGTTGGCGGTGAGCCGGGCGGGGTCGTCCACGCCTTCTTCGCTCAGCACCGCGTCGGCGGGCCGCCAGCGGGCGAGTTCGGTCATGATCAGATCGTGCGAGCGCTTGTCACCGGCATGGCGCAGACCGGCCGGGTCGTCGAACCCGATCTCGTCACGCAGGGTGAGCAGCAGGTCGCCGGCCTGTCGGGCCAGCCATACGGCGAAGGCGCCGTCTTCCACCGGGGGCATCAGTACGCTCCAGAGCTTCGGGCAACGGCGGTCAGCGTACGCAGAAGGATGAGCAGGTCCATGGACATTGACCAGTTCTCGACATAGCGCAGGTCCAACCGGACCGCCTCCTCCCACGGCAGGTCCGATCGCCCCGAGACCTGCCAGAGTCCCGTCATGCCGGGTTTCACCGCGAGGCGGCGGCGTACGTCGTCGGCGTACGCGGCGACCTCGTGCGGCAGCGGCGGGCGCGGCCCCACCAGCGACATCTGCCCCAGCAGCACGTTGAGCAGCTGCGGCAGCTCGTCGAGGGAGTAGCGGCGCATCCACCGGCCCATCGCGGTCACCCGCGGATCGTCCCGGATCTTGAACAGCACCCCGTCGTGCTCATTGAGATGCTTCAGCTCGGCCAGCCGGGCTTCGGCATCCACATACATGGTACGAAACTTGTAGATGACGAACTCACGCCCGTCCCGCCCCACCCGCACCTGCTTGAACAGCGCCGGGCCGGCCGAGTCGATGCGCAGCGCCATCGCGGTCACCAGCAGCAGCGGCGCGAACATGACCAGCAGCAGCGCCGCGCCGATCCGGTCCATCAGCTCCTTGACCACCCGGCTGCCGCCGGACAGCCGCGGATGTTCCACGTGCAACATCGGCAGGCCGTCGACCGGGCGGATGGTGGTGCGACCGCCGGCCACGTCGATCAGCGAGCTGGCCACGATCAGGTCGATCTCGTCGCGCTCCAGCGCCCAGGCCATCCGGCGCAGCGCGTGCCCGTCCAGCTCCGGGCAGCTCAGCACGATCACGGTGTCCGCACCGGCGGCGCGCACCGCGGCGGCCACGTCGTCGAAGGTGCCGTACACCGGCAGCCCGACCCGGCCGTCGCTGCCGCGCGGCACGCACGCCCCGACGACCTCCAGCCCGTGGAAGCGCTCGCGGCACAGCTGCCGGGTGAGCCCGATGATGGCCAGCTCGTGCCCGACCACGATGACGCGGCGCAGGCAGTCCCCGCGCTCCCGGCGGCGGTGCAGCGACTTGCGGATCAGGAACCGGGTGACCACCAGGGCCGCGGTCGCGGCGGGCGGCGCGAGCAGCACGTACGAGCGGGCGGTGGGCAGTTCGAGCGCGTACGAGCCCACCGCCGCGCTGGCGATCAGCCAGAGCCCGGCCCGCATGACGCGGTCGTACTCCTGCGTGCCGACGTACAGGTGGCGCTTGTCGTAGGCCCGGGTCAGCGCCAGGGACGCGACCAGCGCGAACGGCAGCGCCAGCGACAGCAGCAGGTACGTCGTCGTGTACGGGGTGACCGGGTGCCCGAAGCGCAGCATGTAGACCAGCAGGCCCGCCGCGGCCCCGACGAGCAGGTCCGAGGCGATGAGGGTACGCAGGTAGCGCTGCTCCCAGCCCTTGCGGCGGTCGAGCACGCGCACCGGCGTACCGATGTGGGTGCTGCCGCGGTGCAGCGGGCGGCGGCCCACCGCGGGCCGGTGCGCCGGGGTCTGCGGGCGGACCGCAACCAGGCCGACCGGCGCGGGGCTGAACGGGGCCGGGCCCGCCGGGGTCGGCGTGGCCGTGTAGGCGAGCGCACCGCCGTCGTCGGCGAGCCGGGGACGCTGCGGATAGGGTCGCGGGCCGCGTCGATCGTCGTCGCGGCGCTGCTCCATGAATGCCCCCCGTCACCGACGCGGCGCACCGAATCCGGCCTGCTTAGAGGGCCGGAGCAGGTGCGCCTGCCGGTACAACGCGGGATTGGGGCAAATGTGACGGCGGGAGATCTGTCGGGATCAGGCAGTGTGGTAGGTCTGCTGCGCGGCGGCCAGGCCGACCTTCACGATCGCCTCCACGGCGTCCGCGGCCCGGTCCACCAGGAACTCCAGCTCCTTGCGCTCCACGCTGGAGAAGTCCGACAGCACGAAGTCGGCCGGGTCCTGCCGGCCCGGCGGGCGGCCCACGCCGAAGCGCACCCGCAGATACTCCTTCGTGGACAGCGACTTGCTCATCGAGCGCAGCCCGTTGTGGCCGCCCTCGCCCCCGCCCACCTTCAGCCGCAGCTGCCCGTACGGGATGTCCAGCTCGTCGTGCACCGCGATGATCTGCTCGACCGGCACCTTGTAGAACTGGCTCAGCGCGGCAGCGGGACCGCCGGACAGGTTCATGTAGGTCAGCGGCTTCACCAGCACCAGCCGCGGGGCGTCCGCGCCGTAGCCCAGCCGCGCCTCGGCCACGTCGGCCACCGCCTTACGGTGCCGCCCGAACTTGCCGCCGGTGCGCTCGGCCAGCAGGTCGGCGATGTGGAACCCGACGTTGTGCCGGTTCCCGGCGTACTGCGGCCCCGGATTGCCCAGGCCCACGATCAGCCAGGGCGCTGCCTGCTCCATGCCCACTTCTCCCCACATACGCGCGTGGCGTCCGTCATGCCGTTACAGCATGACGGACGCCACGGACGGAGCTGAAACGAGATCAGGCCTCGGCGGCCACGGTCTCGGCGGCCTCCTCGGCCTCGGCCTCGGCGGCCTCGGGCGCCTCGGCGGCCTCGCCCTCGAGCTGCTCGGCGGTCGGGGCCAGGCTCACCACGGCGACGATGGTCTCGGCGTCGGCGACCAGCTGGGCACCGCGCGGCAGCTTGACGTCACCGGCGGTGACGTGCGAGCCGGCCTCCAGGCCCTCGATCGAGGCCTCGACGAACTCCGGCAGGTGCAGCGCCTCGGCGCTGATCGCGATCTTGTCGTGCTCGGTCATCACCAGGGTGCCCTTGGCGGCCTCACCGACCAGGTGCACCGGCACCTCGACGGTGACCTGCTCGCCGCGCTTCACGATCACCAGGTCGATGTGCTCGTAGGTGTCCTTCAGCGGGTCGCGCTGGATGGCCTTCGGCAGCGCCAGGGTCTTGGTGCCGTCGGGCGAGACCAGCTCGAAGACGGTGTTGATGCCGCCGTGGCGGATCGCGGCGGCGAACTCACGGGCCGGGACGGCGATGTGGCGCGGGGCCTCACCGTGGCCGTAGATGACGGCGGGCACGAGGCCCAGACGACGGGTGCGGCGAGCGCCGCCCTTGCCGAACTCGGTACGCGGCTCGGCGCTGATCTTTACCTCAGACACGACTACTTCTCCTGCTCAACGGGTCTCTTGTCAGGCCGAGCGAACGAGGGCGCGCGGGAAGACCCGGAGCACCGCGTCGATCACGGCGCCATCAACAGGTAGTTACGACCCGCAGGGCACCCTCGCCGTGGCAACCACGAAAGCTTACCCGATCACTTTGGGTCATCCCCGGCGGGGCGGCCGATGTCACCCCTTCCGGTCGCGGTGCGCCGTGGCCGGAAGGGGGTGCGCCGCCAGGGTCAGCTGAGGCCGCCGAAGAGGGTGGTCACGGAGCCGTCGTCGAAGACCTCGCGGATGGCGCGGGCCAGCAGCGGGGCGATCGAGAGCACGGTGAGCTTGTCGAACGTCTTCTCGGTGCCCAGCGGGAGGGTGTTGGTGACGATGACCTCGCTGATCCGGCTGTTCTTCAGGCGCTCGGTGGCCGGGTCGGAGTGCACCGCGTGGGTGGTCGTCACGATGACGTCGGCGGCGCCGTTGTCGAACAGGATGTCGGCGGCCTTGCAGATGGTGCCCGCCGTGTCGATCATGTCGTCGACCAGGATGCAGGTGCGGCCGGCCACCTCGCCGATGACCCGGTTGGCCACCACCTGGTTGGGCTTGAGCGGGTCGCGGGTCTTGTGGATGAAGGCCAGCGGGCAGCCGCCCAGCCGGTCCGTCCAGCGCTCACCGACGCGCACCCGGCCCGAGTCGGGCGACACCACGGTCAGCTCGCGGTGGCCGTAGTTGGCCTGCACGTAGTCGGCCAGCACGTCCATCGCGAACAGGTGGTCCACCGGCCCGTCGAAGAAGCCCTGGATCTGCGCGGTGTGCAGGTCGACGGTGAGGATGCGGTTGGCGCCCGCCGTCTTGAGCAGGTCGGCGACCAGGCGGGCGGAGATGGGCTCCCGGCCGCGGTGCTTCTTGTCCTGGCGGGCGTACGGGTAGAACGGCAGCACCACGGTGATGCGCTTGGCCGAACCCCGCTTCGCCGCGTCGATCATGAGCAGCGTCTCCATGATCCAGTTGTTCACCGGCTGGGTCATGGACTGGACGATGAAGGCGTCCGAGCCGCGGACGGACTCCTTGTAACGGACGAACGTCTCACCGCTGGCGAAGTCGTATGCCGTCGTCGGGGTCACCCCCACGCCGAGCACCTCGCCGATCTCCCTCGCCAGCTCGGGGTAGGCCCGGCCAGAGAAGAGCATCAGGTTCTTGCGGTTCTCCGTGACGATGCTGCCCATCGGCTTGCCGCCCCTTCACGATGGTCTGCGGTCAGTATCACCTTTTCGCTTCATCCTCTCCCGGCGGTTCGCGAACCAGCCACCAAGGCCGTTCGTGGGTGCGACAGATCACGGACACACCGCTTGCCCGGGAGTTCACGCAGGTGACACGAGGGTGCCTTGCCCGCCTCGGACGGGTGGCGCTACCTTCGTTAAGCACAACTGTCCGTACAGAAAGGCGAAGCCCGATGGGTCGGGAACAGTCCGGGGAGCCGACGCTGATCCAGCGCCGGATCCTGCTGCTGCTCGCCGCCGGCTTCACCGTGCAGACCATCACCAAGCTGGTGTTCCTGAGCGAGCGCGCGGTGCACGACCACATCGCCTCGCTCAAGCAGCAGACCGGCGCGAAGAACCAGTTCTCCCTCGGGGCCGAGGCCGCCAAGCGCGGCTGGCTCGACGAGGACGGCAACCCGGTCGAGCGTCACTGACGCCGACCGGCGCGGCGTCACCGCACGCGCCGGTCATCCCGAGCAGGGCGCTCAGCCCTCCTCGCCCGCCTGCTCCTTCAGAGCCCGCTCGGCCGCCTCCGCCGACGCCGTACCGCCCCGCGTGCGCTGCACCCAGCCCTCGATGTTGCGCTGGTGCGCCCGCGCCACCGCCAGCGCGCCCGGCGGCACGTCCTTGCCGATCACCGAGCCGGCCGCGGTGTACGCGCCGTCGCCGATCGTCACCGGCGCCACGAACGTCGTGTCGCAGCTCGTCTTCACGTGCGAGCCGATCGTGGTGTGGCTCTTGGTGGTGCCGCTGTAGTTCGCGAACAGGTTGCCCGCGCCGATGTTGGTGTGCTCGCCGATCGTCGCGTCGCCGACGTAGGTCAGGTGCGGGACCTTGGTCCCCTCGCCCAGCGACGCGTTCTTGATCTCCACGAACGTGCCGACCTTGCCCTTGCGCGCGATGCGCGCCCCCGGCCGCAGGTACGCGTACGGGCCCACGGACACGTTCGGGCCGATCTCGGCCTGCACCGCGTGCGCGCGTACCACCTGGGCCTGCTCGCCCACGCTGGTGTCGATCAGCGTCACGTCCGGGCCGACCACCGCGCCGGAGGCGACCGAGCTGGCCCCCCGCAGCTGCACGTTCGGCTCCAGCAGCGCGTCGCGCTCGACGGTCGCCGTCACGTCGACCCAGGTCGTCGCCGGGTCGATGATGGTCACGCCGGAGCGCATCAGGTCCAGGTTGATCCGGTCGCGCAGCAGCGCCCGCAGCGACGCCAGCTCGGCCCGGTCGTTGCAGCCCAGCGTCTCCACGGCGTCGGCTGCCAGGTGCACCCGCACCGGCGAACCCTCCGCCACGAACAGCCCGAAGACGTCGGTGAGGTACTCCTCGCCCTGGTCGTTGTCCGTGGTCAGCTTGGCCAGCGCGGCCCGCAGCGCCGCCGCGTCGAACGCGTAGATGCCCGCGTTGATCTCGCGGATCGCCCGCTGCTCCGGCGTCGCGTCGCGCTCCTCCACGATGCGGGCCAGGCCGCCGCCCGCGTCCCGGACCAGCCGGCCCAGGCCGGTCGGGTTCGGCACCTCGGCACCCAGCACGGTGGCGGCGGCGCTCGCGTTCTCGTGCGCCTCCACCAGGGCCTGCAGGGTCTCCGGGCGCAGCAGCGGCACGTCGCCGTTCAGCACGACCACGGTGCCTGTGACGTCGCCCAGCGCCTCCAGCGCGATGCGCACCGCGTGGCCGGTGCCGTTCTGCTGCGCCTGCAGCGCGGTCGACACCTCCGGCGCGATCTCGGCCAGGTGCGCGGTGACCTGGTCGGCCCGGTTGCCGACGACGGCGAGGGTGCGCTCCGCGCCCAGCGGCGCGGCGGCGGCGAGCACGTGACCCACCAGCGAGCGGCCGAGCAGCGGGTGCAGCATCTTCGGCAGGTCCGACTTCATCCGCTTACCCTCGCCGGCCGCGAGGACGATCACCGTACGAGTCACGAGCCGCCTGTCTTCCATCCGGGAACTGTGCTAGCTGGGGCGCCTGGATTCGAACCAGGACCTTCCAGATTCAAAGTCTGGTGAGCTGCCATTACTCCACGCCCCATCCGGCGCCAAAGCTTATCGTGGTTCGCCCGCGGATGCCGCACCGGTTCGGCGGTCGAGTTCGTCGATGATCGCCTCGATCCGCCAGTAGAGTTCGCGCCTGCGTCGTGCGGTCACCACGAGGCAACGGTGGTATCCGCTTCCCTGGTTGTGTCGTGAGCTGCTGGGACGGTGCCGCTTCATGGTCGCTCTCCGGAAGCATTCGAGCGGCACGTCGAGCTCGGCCGCCCACCAGCGCGCTGCCTCGTCCGGATCGGCGGTCTCGTGGATGCTCACTCGGTAGGTGAGTTCGCGGCGGCTGACTCCGACCGACTCCAGGAAGCGGACGAAGATCCGCAACAGGCGAGGGTCCGTGTTGATGATCGTCACGCGGCCGTCGTTGGCCCGCCAGGGCTTCTCCTTGGTCCCCTCACACCAGAAGATCACCGCACCGATCAAAGCAAGATGCTGCTCGGTCAACTCCCCGACGACCGCCTGCCCGGCATCCCGCGCAAGCTGCCTGCGCTGCGCGGTCTGCGCACGATGCGCACCCCAGCGCGCGTCGGTCATGGCGCGCGAATGTGCGCGGCGGCGCTCGGCCGCCTCGGCATCAGAGTCGAGCGGTATGTGACGCACCCACTGAAAGGCGGTGGAACGGGCGACGCCGAGCCTCGATGCGATGTCCGGCACCGAGCACCCCGCCTGGCGTAGCTGTACTGCCTGTGCGCGTAGTTCCGGTTTCGCCACGCGGTCACGCTAGAACGCATGTACGACACTCCCGGGGCCATCCCCTCCCAGCGGCGTAGGGACTGCCGCAGCAAATTCCGGGGGGCCTGCCCCCTGTCAAACTACGGTTGCGTAGGTTACGGTGACGTAGGTAGCCCGATTCAGACTTTCCGCCCCAGCTCCAGCGAGGTGCCATGACCACCACTGCCATCGACACGCCCACCGGCACCGCGGCCGCACAGCGGGCACAGAAGCCGCTGACCGAGGGGCAGCAGTCCAAGGGCACCCTGATCGGGCTCTGGGCGTTCGTGACCCTGCCGTTCCTGGCACTGTTCGCGGTGATCCCGGTCGCCTGGGGCGGCTGGCTGAGCGGCACCGACGTAGCGATCTTCGCGGTGATGTACGTGGTGACGGGGCTGGGCATCACGGTCGGCTACCACCGCTACCTGACCCACAGCTCGTTCAAGGCCACCCGCTGGCTGCGGGTGACGCTGGCGGTCGCGGGCGCGATGGCCGTGCAGGGCTCGCCGACCCAGTGGGTCGCCGACCACCGCCGCCACCACCAGTACTCCGACCTCGAGGACGACCCGCACTCGCCGTGGCGCTTCGGCAACTCCCTCAAGGGCCTGACCAAGGGCATGTTCCACGCCCACGTCGGCTGGCTGTTCGCCCGTGAGCTGTCCAACCGGGCCCGCTTCGCGCCGGACCTGCTCGCCGACAAGGACATCCAGAAGGTCGACAAGCTGTTCGGCCTGCTGTCGCTGACCACCGCGTTCGCCCCGGCCGTCGTCGGCGGCCTGGTGACCTGGTCGTGGCAGGGCGCGCTGACCGCGTTCTTCTGGGCCGGCCTGATCCGCATCGGCCTGCTGCACCACGTCACCTGGGCCATCAACTCGGTCTGCCACGTGTACGGCGAGCGCCCGTTCGAGATGCGCGAGGGCGACAAGGCGTCGAACTTCTGGCCGCTGGCGATCCTGTCGTTCGGCGAGAGCTGGCACAACCTGCACCACTCGGACCCGACCTGTGCCCGGCACGGCGTGCTGCGCGGCCAGATCGACATCTCGGCCCGGGTGATCTGGCTGTTCGAGAAGTTCGGCTGGGCCACCAATGTGAAGTGGCCGAAGGTGGAGCGGGTCAAGGCCAAGATGATCGACCGCGACGCCCAGCCCAAGCTGGCCCGGTGACGGTCGACACCAACGGCAGTCCGGCCACGCCCCCGTCCTCCTGGCAGGATGGGGGCGTGGCTGACGACGTACGCGAGACCAGGCCGAGCCGGCAGGCCGCGCCTCCGAAGGCCGGGTCCCGGGTGCGGATGAGCTTCTCCCAGCGGCGCGAGCAGCTGATCGCGGTGGGCCGCCAGCTGTTCGCGGAGCGGGGGTTCGACGCGACGTCCATCGAGGAGATCGCGTCGCGGGCCAAGGTCTCCAAACCTGTGGTGTACGAGCACTTCGGTGGCAAGGAGGGCCTGTACGCCGTCGTGGTGGACCGGGAGGTCACCTCGCTGCTGACCCGGATCACCACCGCGCTGACCGCGGGGCATCCGCGGGAGCTGCTGGAGCAGGCGGCGCTGGCGCTGCTGGACTACATCGAGGAGGAGACCAACGGCTTCCGCGTGCTGGTGCGCGAGTCGCCGGTGATGTCCTCGTCGGGCAACTTCTCCTCGGTGCTGAACGACGTCGCGCACCAGGTGGAGCACATCCTGGGCGCCGAGTTCAAGACGCGGGGGTACGACCCGAAGCTCGCGGAGCTGTACTCCCAGGCGCTGGTGGGCATGGTGGCGCTGACCGGCCGCTGGTGGCTGGAGGTGCGCAAGCCGCGCAAGGAGACGGTGGCCGCGCACCTGGTGAACCTGTGCTGGAACGGCCTGTCCCACCTGGAGGCCAAGCCCGCCCTGCTGACCCGCAAGGACAAGAAGTAGGCCGCGGCCCTACTTGTTCGCGTGGGGCTTGACGGCG
Organism: Catellatospora sp. IY07-71; assembly: GCF_018326265.1. Classification (GTDB taxonomy): domain Bacteria; phylum Actinomycetota; class Actinomycetes; order Mycobacteriales; family Micromonosporaceae; genus Catellatospora. Next base: position 1,993,888 of record NZ_AP023360.1, on the reverse strand, counting down.
AACTTGTCCCCGGGGCGGGTGCTGTGCCGCAGCACCTCCTCGGCGATGGCCTCGGCGGGGGTGCCGACCTTCCCGTACATCCCGGCGATCAGCAGGATCGTGCCGATGATGAACGAGACCACGGTGGTGGCCACCTCGAAGTTCAGCTTGTTCGCCGGGGTCTGCATCAGCAGCAGCATGAACAGGCCGGCCAGCAGGAACACCGCCCCGCCGATCATGTTGATCCAGTGGTCGATGTTGCGGCCGATGAACGCACCGCCGAGCACGACGGCGCCGACGATGATGGACAGCCAGGCGAACGCCGGGTTCGTCTTGAGCCCGAGGGCGTCGGTGTCGGCGCGGCTGAAGAAGGGCTCACCGGCGGAGCGGACGGCGCCGACGATGCCGAACACCAGCAGGTACGCACCGCACAGCCCAGCCAGGAAACGCCATTGCGGCCGCAGCCGGTGATTGACCGGAAGATGCATACGGCCAGTGTCCCGCCGGAAGTGTCCCGGCGGGACCGAAACGACCGATTCAGTGCGCGCCCTGGCGGTGCGCCTGCTCGGCGGCGGCCTTCGCGGCCGAGCCGACCTTGACGTACATGCCGGCGGTGAACAGCACCGAGCCGATCAGGTACGACACGAGGCAGGTGGCCATCGTGAAGTTGAGCACGTTGGACTCGGTGCGCATCAGCGCCATCATCGCGGTGCCCGCGATGAGGAAGCCGGCGCCCACCCACATGTTCACGAAACGGTCCAGGTTGCGGCCGACGAGCGTGGCGAGCAGCACCACGACGCCCGCGCCGAGGCTGGCGTACGCGAACGCGGGGTTGGTGCGCAGGCCGAGCGCCCGCGCCTCGCCCTGGTGGAAGAGGGGCTGGCCCTGGCTCTCCAGGTAGCCGAGCACGCCGAACGCCAGCACGAACAGCCCGGCGAGCAGGGCCAGCCCACGGTAGAGCGGGCGCAGGGAGTGGTTGACGGGCATGTGGGAAGCCATGTCACAGCTCCGGGTGGTACGAGGGGTCAGGGGCGGCGTGAGGCTATCAGGCCGCCCCTGCCGCACTACTCGGAGAGCAGCTCCGCCAGGTTGAGCCACTCGTCCTCCAGCAGCCCCCGCTCGTCCTGCAGCGCCTTGAGACTCGCGTCCAGCTCGGCGATCTTCGCGAAGTCGGTGGCGTGCTCGGCCATCTGCGCGTGCAGCTTCTCCTCGCGCTGGTTGAGCTTCTCCAGCTGCCGCTCGATGCGGGACGACTCCTTCTTCGCCGCCCGGATCTCCCCCGCGCTCGGGCCGCCGGTCCGCTCGGCCTTCGGCTGGGCGGCGGCCGCCGCCGTCCCGCCGGGCCGCGGCGCGGCGTCGGCATCGACGAGGCCGAGATACTCGTCCACGCCGCCCGGGAGGTGGCGCAGCTTGGCGTCGCCGAGCAGGGCGTACACCTGGTCGCAGACGCGCTCGACGAGGTAGCGGTCGTGGCTGGCCACGATCATCGTGCCGGGCCAGGTGTCGAGCAGGTCCTCCAGCGAGGCCAGGGTGTCGGTGTCCAGGTCGTTGGTGGGCTCGTCGAGGATGAGCACGTTCGGCTCGCCCGCGAGCAGGCGCAGCAGCTGCAGGCGGCGGCGCTCGCCACCGGACAGGTCCGCCACGGGCGTCCACACCCGCCGGTCGGTGAAGCCGAACACCTCGGCCAGCTGGGCCGCGGACAGCTCCCGGTCGCCGAGCTTGACCCGCCGGGCCACCTGCTCGACGGCCTCCAGCAGGCGCAGCTCCCCGGGCAGCTCGGCCAGCTCCTGGGACAGGAACGCGGGGCGCACGGTCTGCCCGGCCCGGAAGCCGGGCGCTTCGGTGACCCGGGCCAGCAGCCGCAGCAGCGTCGACTTGCCCGCGCCGTTCGCGCCGAGCAGGGCGATCCGGTCGCCGGGGCCGACGTGCCAGGTGACGTGGTCGAGGATCAGCTTCGGCCCCGCGTGCAGGGTGACGTCGTCCAGCTCGTACACCTGGCGGCCCAGCCGGGCGGTGGCGAGCTTCGCCAGCGTCACCTGGTCGCGGGGCGCGGGCACGTCGGCGATCAGCGCGTTCGCGGCGTCGATGCGGAACTTCGGCTTGGAGGTCCGGGCCGGCGGGCCGCGGCGCAGCCAGGCGATCTCCTTGCGGAGCAGGTTCTGCCGCCGGGACTCGGTCACCGCGGCGACCCGCTCCCGCTCGGCGCGGGCCAGGATCCACGCGGCGAAGCCGCCGTCGTACGCGCGCACCTGCTGGTCGGCGACCTCCCAGATGCGGTTGCAGACCGCGTCGAGGAACCACCGGTCGTGGGTGACCACCACCAGCGCGCCCTTGAGACCTTGGAGGTAGCGGGCCAGCCAGTTCACCCCGGCGATGTCGAGGTGGTTGGTGGGCTCGTCCAGGATCAGCAGGTCGGCCGGGCGCACCAGCAGCGCCGCGAGCGCGATGCGCCGCCGCTCGCCACCGGACATCGGGCCGACCGGGGTGTCCAGGCCCAGGCCGGGCATGCCCAGGCCGTCGAGGATGGCGCGCACGCCCGCGTCACCGGCCCACTCGTGTTCGGCCTCGAACGCGGCGGGCAGCCAGGCGTCGCCCAGCACCACGTCGCGCACGGTGGCCCCGGCAGACAGCTCCAGCGACTGCGGCAGCGCGGAGACGCGCAGGTCGCGGCGGTGCGTGACGCGGCCGGAGTCGGGCTCCTCGCCCTTGGTCAGCATCCGCAGCAGCGTCGACTTGCCGGAGCCGTTGAGGCCCACCACGCCGATCCGGTCGGCGTCGTCGAGGCCCAGGGAGACGTCGGTGAGCAGCGGGCCGGTCGGGCCGTAGCCCTTGCTCACCCGGTCCAGATTGATGATGTTGGCCATGGTGTGCTCAGCCTATCCGGGCGCCGAGCACCGCTCCGTACGCCTGCTGCACGGCCCGGCACAGCCCCGACTCCCGCAGCGCGGCCGCGAGGTCGTCGCCGTGTGCCTCGTCGCGCACCAGGAACACGCAGGTCGGGCCGCTGCCGGAGACGAGACCGGCGAGCGCTCCCGCCTTCTCGCCCAGGTCGAGCGTGTCGGCCAGCGCCGGGCGCAGCGACAGCGCGGCGGGCTGCAGGTCGTTGCCGAGCGCCGCGCCGAGCACCGCCGGGTCACGCTGGCGCAGCGCGCTCAGCAGGTCGTCGCTGGAGCCCAGCGGGGCGGGCGCGCTGCCGGCCGCGCGCATGCGGTCCAGCTCGCCGTACACCTGCGGGGTGGACAGGCCGCCCTCGGCGATGGCGACCACCCAGTGCCAGCGGTGGGCGCGGGCCAGCACCGGGCTGACCGCCTCGCCGTGGCCGGTGCCCAGGGCGGTGCCGCCGTACAGCAGGAACGGCACGTCCGAGCCGAGCGTGGCGGCGATCCGGGCCAGCTCCTCGCGGCTGAGCCCGGTGCCCCACAGCGCGTCGCAGGCGACCAGCGTCGCCGCCGCGTCGGCGGAGCCGCCGGCCAGGCCGCCCGCCAGCGGGATCGCCTTACGCAGGTGCAGCCGCGCCCGCGCCGGGACCTTGGCCGAGGCGGCCAGCGCCTGCGCGGCGCGGATCACCAGGTTGCTGTCGTCCAGCTCCAGCTCGCCGACGCCCTCGCCCTGCATGGTCAGGCTCAGCGTGTCCCCGGGCCGCGCGGTGACCTCGTCGTAGACCGAGATCGCGTGGTACACGGTGTGCAGCTCGTGGTAGCCGTCGGGGCGCAGCGGCCCGACCCCCAGGTGCAGGTTGATCTTCGCGGGCACCCTGACCCGGACCGGTCCTGACGAGGCTCCCGCCAGGTCATCGTCGTCGCCGCCGAGCGTCCACGCCTCTGTCACGCCGCCCAGCCTACTGGCCGCCCCGGACCCGGCTACGCGCGGCGGCGAGGGCGGCGAAGGCGTGTACGTCGAGCTGCTCGCCGCGGGTGGCCGGGTCGATGCCGGCGGCGCGGAGCAGCTCCTCGGCCGCGGGCGCGCTGCCCGCCCACCCCGCCAGCGCCGCGCGCAGGGTCTTGCGGCGCTGCGCGAACGCGGCGTCCACCACCGCGAACACCGCCTCCCGGGCGACGTCGTCGCGGGGCGGCTCACGCCGGGTGAACGACACCAGCCCGGAGTCCACGTTGGGCACCGGCCAGAACACCGCGGGCGGCACCTTGCCCGCTTGGCGCGAGGACGCGTACCAGGCGAGCTTCACCGACGGCACACCGTAGATCTTGTTGCCGGGCTGGGCGGTGAGCCGGTCGGCGACCTCCTTCTGCACCATGACCAGCCCGTGCCGGATGCCGGGCAGCTCGGCCAGCAGGTGCAGCACCACCGGCACGGCGACGTTGTACGGCAGGTTCGCGACCAGCGCCGTGGGCGCGGGATCGAACTCGGCCGCGGTGACCCGCATCGCGTCGCCATTGTGGACGGTGAGCCGCCCGGTCAGGCCGGGGGCGCGCTCGGCGGCGGTGGCGGCGAGCGCGGCGGCCAGCGGCGGATCGATCTCGACCGCGTGCACGTGGGACACCGCGGGCAGCAGCCCGAGGGTCAGCGAGCCGAGCCCGGGGCCCACCTCGACGGCGACGTCGGCGGGGTCGAGCTCGGCGGCGGCCACGATGCGCCGGATGGTGTTGGGGTCGTGCAGGAAGTTCTGCCCGAACTTCTTGGTCGGCGCGACGCCGAGCCGTGCCGCCAGCTCCCGGATCTCCGCCGGGCCGAGCAGTCTTGCCTGTTCAACCGTCACCCCACCAGGCTATCGGCGAGCCCGTGCGCACCGGCACGCAGCCACCGGAACCGGCCCTCGCAGCGCGCGACGCATCGATCAGCCGAGCCGGTGGGACCGACCATGCGTTCGGCCGTTGTCCAGCGATCTTCAAGTGCCTATGTTCAGCGCACTCGCTAGATCACGGGAGGAACTGCAAGTGAGCTGGTACCTGAACGTATTGAAGAACTACGCGACGTTCCGCGGGCGGGCCCGCCGCAAAGAGTACTGGATGTTCGTCCTCATCCACCTCGCCATCGTCTTCGCGCTGTTCGCGCTTTTCGGCAGCACGGAGTCGGAGGTCTTCTACTACCTCTACGTCGCCTACTTCCTGGGCACGCTGCTGCCGATGCTGGCGGTGATCGTGCGGCGGCTGCACGACACCGGCCGTCCGGGCGCCTGGTTCCTCATCACGTTCCTGCCGGTGATCGGCGGCTTCTGGCTGCTGACCCTGCTGGTCGACCGGGGCCAGCCGCAGGCCAACGTCTACGGGCCGGACCCGAAGGCCGCGCAGGTCTGAGCGACGCGACGACTCCCCGGCCGCGCGATGCGGGCGGGGAGCCGTCGCGCGTCACGGCCGGACGCGGCGGTGCACGGTCATCCGCAGGCCGCCCTTGGGGCGGATGGTGGCCTGGCCCTGGGGCTGGACGGTCTGCCCGGGGTCTAGCGCCAGCCGCACCCGGGGCACCATCGTGGCCAGCACCAGCGCGATCTCGGCCTCGGCGAACCGGTTGCCCACGCAGATGCGCGGGCCGTCGCCGAACGGCAGGTACGCCTCGCGCGGGATCTCGGTGCCCGCGGCGAAGCGCTCGGGCCGGAACTCGTCGGGCTCGGGCCAGTACGCCGGATCCGTGTGGATCACGTACGGGCTGAAGAAGATGATCTGCCCCGGCTTCACCGGGTAGCCGCCGAGCTGGGTCTCCGCGACCGGGGTCCGGTCGAACAGCCAGCCCGGCGGCCAGCGGCGCAGCGTCTCCTTGACCACCTGGCTCAGGTAGGGCAGCCGCGGCAGGTCGGCCATCGTGGCGGGGCGCTCGCCGAGCACCTCGGCGATCTCGGCGCGCAGCCGTTCGGCGATCTCCGGCTGCCGGGCCAGCTCATAGAACGCCCAGGTCAGCGCGGTGGCGCTGGTCTCGTGCCCGGCGAAGAACATGGTGAGCAGCTCGTCGCGGATCTCGGTGTCCGTCAGCGCCGGGCCGCCCTCGGGGTCCTTGGCCTGGATCAGCATGGACAGCAGGTCGCCGCCGTCGCCGCCGCGCTCCCGGCGCAGCCGGATCAGGTCGTACGACAGCCGGTCCATGCGGGCGACGCTGGCCTTGCGCCAGCGGTGCGTCTTCGTCGGCAGCCAGGTGGGCAGCAGCCCGAACGACAGCAGGTATGCGTTCAGCGAGTTCACGAAGTCGTGCACGGCGGCGAACATCTCGTCGCCGTCGTCGTCGACGGTGAACAGCGACTTGCCGACGATGCGCAGGGTCAGCTGCGTCATCTCCTCGACGACCTCGATGCGCCGGCCGTCCGGCCAGGACTCCAGCAGCCGGTGCGACTCGCCGACCATGATGTCGCCGTACCGTGCGATGCGCTGGGTGTGCAGGGTGGGCAGCATCAGGCGGCGGTGCCGGCGGTGCTCGGTGCCCTCCCGGGTGAGCAGGCCGTCGCCGACGTGGCCGGAGATGAGCCGGGCGGTGCGCCACGACTTGGCGAACTCCTGCGGCCGGTCGACCAGCATCTCGTGCACGAGCTTCGGGTCACCCGCGAGCACCATCGACAGCGGGCCCATCCTGACCCGGCACACCGGACCGGCCGCGCGGGCGGCGTGGCGCAGGAAGCCGGGCATGTCGCGGTTCATCTCCCGCAGGTGCCCGAGGAGCGGCAACCCGGGCGGCGAGGGCATGGTCGCGGTCGTCACATCGACGAGATTAGACGGTCGCGACGACGCTCACCACGGCCCGAAGATCCGGTCGCCGTTGCCGGAGATCGCGTGGCACATGTCGGCCAGCGGCATGCCCTTGGCCTCGGCCAGCGCCCGCACGGTCAGCGGGATCAGGTAGGAGGCGTTGGGACGGCCCCGGTGCGGCATCGGCGTCAGGTAGGGCGCGTCGGTCTCCACGAGGATCTGCTCCGGCGGGGTGAGCGCGGCCGCGGCGCGCAGGTGCGGCGCGTTCTTGAAGGTGACGGTGCCCGCGAAGGAGAGCACGAAGCCGCGGCGCACGCACTCGGCGGCGAACGCCTCGTCCCCGGAGAAGCAGTGCATCACCACGGTCTCGGGCGCGCCCTCGTCGTCGAGCACCCGCAGGATGTCGGCGTGCGCGTCCCGGTCGTGGATGACCAGCGGCTTGCCTACCGCCTTCGCCAGGGCGATGTGCGCGCGGAAGCTGCGTTCCTGGGGCTTCAGCCCTTCCTCCTTGGTACGGAAGAAGTCGAGCCCGGTCTCGCCGATGCCCCGGACCCGGGGGTCCCGCGCCAGCGCGGCGATCTGGTCCAGCGCGCCGTCCAGATCGGCCAGCCGTGGCGCCTCGTTCGGGTGCAGCGCGACGGTCGCCACCACTGCGGCGTGCTCGTGCGCGCAGGCCACCCCCCAGCGCGACGAGGCCACGTCGACCCCGACCTGCACCAGCCGGTCCACGCCGACCTGCGCCGCGGCGCCGATCTGGGTGGCCGGGTCGCCGCCGTCCTCGGCGACGATGTCGAGGTGGGTGTGGCTGTCCAGCACGGGAGACGGCAGCGGCTCGGGCGCGGGCGGGAACGACTCCCACCGGCGCTGCGCGGCACGAGCTGCACGATCTTCGGTCACCCCGCCATGATCTCACCCACCGCTCGCGGACCCGCCCGCCCGGCCGCGCCCGGCTTCTGTTCAGGCGGCGTTCATCTGCTCTGCACCCGCGAGGGCTAGGTTCGGAGTCCGTGACGACCGTCAATGACACCGAGCCCGGCACGGTCCTCGTGGACGGCCGCGCCTACCCTGCCGAGGCCGTCGCCGGCGGCGGGGCCTACGAGCTGTTCAGCGAGGCGCCCGCGCCGGGCTTCCTGCGCCTGGACCTGCCCAACCGCTGGGCGTACCACCGCTTCGTGCCCGCCGCCGAGGTCACCGCGGGCCATCACGCGGCGGCGACCCCCGAGTCGCCGCTGTGCGCCCCGCTCTCGCGCGCGATGAGCTGGGACAGCGTGCACCGGATGAGCCAGCGCCCGCCGCGCGACCGGCAGGCCGCCGAGCTGATCGGCTCGGTGCGGGCCAGCGCCGTGGTGCGCCGCGGCACGCGCATGGTGATGCCGCTGGGCCCGGACGGGGTCATCGCGCTGCTGCGGGGACGGCTGCCGCACGGCTTCTGCTACCGCGAGTGGGACATCGCGCACCTGCGCACCCCTGCCGAGCTGGCCGTGCTCGGCGCGGGCGGCACCGGCGCGCAGGAGCCCGCCGACGAGATCGCGTACGTGCTGCGCTGGCGGGCCGTGGACCCGCGCGACTACCAGCCGTCGGCCGGGGAGGCGGTGGCCGGGCTGGTGGCCATGCCGCCGCACGACCGGGTCGGCGCGGCCGTGCTCGGCACCGGCTTCGCCCCCAGCAGCAGCGAGCTGATCCCGGAGTGGATCACCGCGGACTTCGCCGACCTGCCGCTGCCCGCGCACGCGGCGCTGGTGGCGTACGTGCCCGACGGCACCGAGGTCGTGCTCTACACCTTCCAGCCCGAGCAGCGGGGCTGGCTGCGGCTGGCCGGCCCGCAGTGGCGGCGGCTGCTGCACCCGCTGCGCGAGATCAGCGCGGACCAGGAGTACCTGCCGGTCCCGCGCACCGATGCGGTGTTCAGCAGGCTGATCGGCACGTTCCGCGGCGAGGACTACGAGGCGGTGGCCGACCCGCCGGAGGAGTTCCGGGTGCTCGCGATGAGCCGGGCCGCCCGGTATCCGGTGGAGTCGCTGCGCCGGCGCACCCGGTACGCGAACTGGCGCGGCACGCCGTGCACGGTGCTCACCGCCGACAGCAACTGGGTGCGGCTGCGGCTGTGCCGCCCCGACCCGCAGAACGTGGCCGCGCTCGGCGCGCAGTGCTACGAACGGGGCGTCTACGAGGCCTGGGCGCCGGCGACCGAGGTCACCGACGCCCAGGACGTCGACATCCGCTACCCGCTCTAGGCCTCCAGGCGGGCCAGCTCCTCGTCCACGATGGACGGGTCCAGCTTGCGGAACACCGGCGTGGGCGCGCTCAGCGGCGTGCCCGCGGCGATGTCGCGCGGCTCCCACTTCGCCCCGACGGTGTAGTCGCCGGTCAGGATCGGGTACGCCGGGCCGCCGTCCAAATCGGGGACCTCGACGATCTCCGGCATCGGCGCGTGGGTGCCCTGCCCGCCGAGCAGCGTGTGGATCTTCTGTGCGGCGTGCGGCAGGAACGGCGTCAGCAGCGTGTTGCAGTCGGTCACCGCCTGCAGCGCGGTGTGCAGGATGGTGGCCAGCCGCTCCCGCTCGTCCTCGCCCTTGAGCTTCCACGGCGACTGGTCGGACAGGTACTTGTTGACCTCGCCGACGATGCGCATCGCCTCGTTGATCGCGGCCTTCTGCTTGTGGTTGCCCAGCAGGCCGCCCACCGTCTCGAAGCCGCCGCGCACCGTCGCCAGCAGCGTGGTGTCGTCCTCGGTGAGCGCGCCGGGGGTGGGTACCCCGCCGAAGTTCTTCGACGCCATCGCGATGGTGCGGTTGACCAGGTTGCCCCAGCCCGCGACCAGCTCGTCGTTGTTGCGCCGCAGGAACTCGGCCCAGGTGAAGTCGGTGTCGGTGGTCTCCGGCCCGGCCACCGCGATGTAGTAGCGCAGCGCGTCGGCGTCGTAGCGGGCCAGGAAGTCGCGCACGTAGATGACGACCCGGCGCGACGAGGAGAACTTGCGGCCCTCCATGGTCAGGTACTCGCTGGACACGACCTCGGTGGGCAGGCCCAGCTCGCCCAGCTCGCCCGGCTTTCCGCCCTTGTCGCCCTTGCCGTCGTAGCCGAGCAGGATGGCCGGCCAGATCAGCGAGTGGAAGACGATGTTGTCCTTGCCCATGAAGTAGTACGACCGGGCGTCCGGCGACTGCCACCAGCGCCGCCACGCGTCCGGGTCGCCGGAGCGGCGCGCCCACTCGATCGAGGCGGACAGGTAGCCGATGACCGCGTCGAACCAGACGTAGAAGCGCTTGGTGTCCCAGCCCTCCTTCGGGATCGGCACGCCCCAGTCCAGGTCCCGGGTGATCGCGCGCGGGCGCAGGTCGTCCACCAGGTTGCGGGAGAAGCGCAGCACGTTGGGCCGCCAGCCCTCGCGGGTGTCCAGCCAGGCGCCCAGCGCCTCGGCGAACGCGGACAGGTCCAGGAAGTAGTGCTCCGAGTCGACGAACTGCGGCGTCTCACCGTTGATCTTCGACTTCGGGTTGATCAGGTCGATCGGGTCCAGCTGGTTGCCGCAGTTGTCGCACTGGTCGCCGCGGGCGCTGGTGTAGCCGCAGATCGGGCAGGTGCCCTCGATGTACCGGTCGGGCAGGCCGCGGCCGGTAGACGGGGAGATCGCGGCCTGCGTGGTCTTCGCGATCACGTACCCGTTGTCGAACAGCGCCGTGAACAGCTCCTGCACCACGGCGTAGTGGTTGCGCGTGGTGGTCCGGGTGAACAGGTCGTACGCCAGGCCGAGGCCGTGCAGGTCCTCGACGATCATGCGGTTGTACTTGTCGACCGCCTCGCGGGGCGTGATGCCCTCGGCGTCGGCCTGCACCTGGATCGGCGTGCCGTGCTCGTCGGTGCCGGAGACCATGAGCACGTCGTGGCCCGCCATGCGCATGTACCGGCTGAAGACGTCGGAGGGCACTCCGAAACCGGAGACATGACCGATGTGGCGCGGGCCGTTCGCATAAGGCCAGGCGACCGCGGCGAGAACGTGACTCATAACGAACCAGCGTAGTGAAGCCCGTGCCTGGCCCGTGCACCGGTTGACACCTCGGGCGACACGCCCGGCAAATCCGGCTGTCGAGTGTCCGACTGGAGTGAAATGACCAGGTATGAGGGATAACGTCGATAGCCTCGCGCCCGTCGAATCCACCGCGCGGATCGAGCCCGACCGGGCCCGATCACCCCGCGACGACCACCGTCCCTCCTGGCCGGGCGAGCACTCCCCGCCGTCCTGCCCGCCACCGCCCCGGGCCTGGTCGCCCTGTACCCGCCCCCGGCCCCACCGGAGGCCGCACCGCCCGGTGTGGCCGTCGCGGAAAACGTCACGCCCGGTGTGGCCGTCGCGGAAGGCGTCGCGGCCAGTCCGGACCCCGGCGGCACGGGACCGGCCGGGCAGGCTCCGTCCGCGGCTCCGGGCAGGCGCGTGATCCGGCTGGAACCGGCGCACGCCTCCGAGCGGGAGCACCCGTCGTGGCTCGGCGAGCCCACCGGGCGGTTCGATCTCGACCTGCCCGAACCCGGCGGGCTCCCGCCCCGGTTCGCCACGGCCGCCCCGTGGCCCGACCCCGACGAGGTCTTCGACCAGTACGCGCTCACCGACGGCTTCGACGAGGACCTGCCGCACTCCTCGACGGCGGTGGTGCACGGGGTCGTGTATCCGGCGGGCACCGTCGCGGGCGGCACTCTGCCGGCCGGGCCCGCCATCCCGGCCGAGGTGGTGCGCGCCCAGCACGGTCCGGCCCTGCCGGGTCAGCCCGGCTCCGACACCGCCCACCAGGCCCCGCTCGAACTCGCCGCCGTGCCGCAGCCGCCACACCAGCAAGCGCCCACCGAGGCGTTCACCATGCCGGTGCAGGAGGTGCCGCGCGAGCCGTGGGTCGACCCGCGGCTGCACGGCGGCAAGGTGCGCACCGAGCCCCGCCCCGCGGCAAAGCGGGGCAGGCCGCCGCGCGCGCCCCGGCGGGCCCGGGTCGCGATGCCGCTGCTCATCCTGTTCGCGCTGCTCGCGGCGTTCTTCAGCTGGGTCAGCGCGGAGCCGCTGTGGCTGGCGCTGGGGCACGGCCGGGCCGGCACGCTCACCGTCACCAGCTGTGCGGGCAGCGGGCTGCTGCAGCGCTGTGTCGGCGAGTTCGCCACCCCCACCCGCGACTTCACCGCCGTCTCGGTCGACGTGCTGGGCCCGCCCGGACAGGCCGAGGGCCTGAGCGCGCCCGCGCGCATGGTCGGTGACAACAGCCACCGGGCGTACGTCACCAACGGCACCGGCGGCCTGCACCTGCGCTGGATCGTCGGCCTGTCGCTGGTCCTGCTCTGCTCGGTCGCCATCGTCTTCGCCACCGGCGCGCTCCGCCTGCCCGAACGCCGCCAGCGCCTGGCCGCCGTCGGCCTCGCCTTCGCCGGCCCTCTCCTCATCACCATCGGCTTCCTAGCCGCCACCTTCTGACCCCACCCCACCCCCACCACCAAGATCACGTCGATCTTGCGCGAACTGTTAGGGATATGCCCGGAAAGGGCGTGTCGCACCCACAGTTCACGCAAGATCGACGTTTTTGGGCGGGTCAGCGGCGGGTGGTGAGGGGGTAGATGTCGCGGCGGGGGAGGTTGTGGGCGGTGGCTACGGCGGTGGCGGCGTCGCGGCGGGAGAGGCCGGCGGCGATGTGGGACTCGATTTCGGCGAGCAGGGTCTCGTCGGTGGGGCGGGTGGCGGGGGTGGGGGTGGCGCCGGCGATGACGAGGGTGAGTTCGCCGCGGAACTCGTCGGTCTCGGTCAGTTCGGCGAGGGTGGCGCGGCGGATCTCCTCGTAGGTCTTGGTCAGCTCGCGGCACAGGGCGGCGCGGCGGTCGCCGCCGAAGGCGGCCACCAGGTCGGCCAGGGTGTCGGCGATGCGGTGGGTGGACTCGAACAGGACCAGGGTGCGCTCCTCGGTGGCCAGGGCGGCCAGGCGGGCGCGGCGTTCGCCGCCCTTGCGCGGGAGGAAGCCCTCGAAGCAGAAGCGGTCGCAGGGCAGCCCGGACAGGGCCAGCGCGGTGGTGACGGCGCTGGGGCCGGGGGCGCAGGTCACCGGCAGGCCCGCGGCCAGCGCGGCGGCGACGAGCCGGTAGCCGGGGTCGCTGACGCTGGGCATGCCGCCGTCGGTGACGAGGGCGACGCGCTGACCCTCGCGCATGGCCTCGACCAGCTCGGGGGTACGCCGTTCCTCGTTGCCCTCGAAGTAGGAGACGATCCGGCCGCCGACGGCGACGTCGAGGTCCTTGGCGAGCCGGAGCAGCCGCCGGGTGTCCTCCGCCGCGACGAGGTCGGCCTCGGCGAGCACCGCACGCAGCCGCTGGGAGGCGTCCGCGGGGTTGCCGAGGGGCGCGCCGCAGAGCACCAGACCGCCGGTTTCGGCCATCAGTTCCACCTTCGTTCCATACATTTCGCGCCCGCGGTGAACCGAGGGAGCGGATTCGGAGTTTTTCAGCCTACGATCCGTACCGTGACCCAGACGGCGACGGCGCCCCAGCAGGCGCCCACCTCTACCGAGCCGCACGTGCTCAGCGTCGTGCGGCGGCGCCTGCTGCCCCTTGAGCAGCGGCTCGACCCGTACGCGTGGCTGGCGGCGCTGGCGGTCACCTTCCTCGCGGGCGTGTTGCGCATGTACAACCTGGCCCGCCCGCCGGGAAAGATCTTCGATGAGACCTACTACGCCACCGACGCCCACTGGCTGTGGGAGAAGGGGTTCGAGTGGGACGAGAAGAACAACACGGCCGGCTATGTGGTGCACCCGCCGCTCGGCAAGTGGATCATCGGGCTGGGTGAGCAGGTCCTCGGCTACCACGAGGCGGGCTGGCGCCTGGCGGCGGCGGTGTTCGGCACCGTGTCGGTGCTGATGTTCACCCGGATCGCGATGCGCATGTTCGGCTCGGTGGTGCTGGGCTGCGCGGCGGGCCTGCTGATGGCGTTCGACGGCATGCACTTCGTGCTCTCGCGCACGGCGCTGCTGGACATGTTCCTGATGTTCTTCATCCTGGCCGCGTTCGGCGCGCTGGTGCTCGACCGCGACCAGCGCCGGATGCGGTGGCTGCGCTTCGTCGAGGCGGGCGGCGACCCGGCGGGCCGGGGCAAGGGCAGCCGCCCGGCGTTCGCGGTGCCGTGGTGGCGGCTGCTGGCGGCCGTGATGCTCGGCTGCGCGCTCGGCGTGAAGTGGTCGGCGCTCGCCTTCGCGCCGGTGTTCGTGCTGCTGGTGATGTGGTGGGAGGTCGGCGCCCGGCGGGCCGTCGGCGTACGCCACCCGATCCGCGACGCGATCCTCGACGAGGGCGGCTGGGTGCTGGCCGCGATCCCGATCGTGCTCGGCGTCTACGTGGCCACCTGGAGCGGCTGGATCCTGAACGAGGGCGGCTACTACCGCGACTGGTCGCCGAACTGGCTGTCCAGCCTGTGGTACTACCACACCGAGGCGCTCAAGTTCCACGAAGGCCTCAGCTCGGAGCACACCTACCAGTCGGCGGGGCACTGGGCGCCGATCCAGTGGCTGCTGCTGGGCCGCCCGGTGGCGTTCTACTGGTCCGGCGACCCGGGCTGCGGGGTGGAGCAGTGCGCGGCGGAGGTGCTGCTGCTCGGCACGCCGCTGCTGTGGTGGAGCTTCCTGCCCGCGATCGGCGCGACGATCTGGTTCGGCATCGCCCGCCGCGACTGGCGGGCCGGCGCGATCCTGGCGATGACCGCGTTCGCGCTGGTGCCGTGGTTCTTCTTCCCGAACCGCACGATGTTCTACTTCTACGCCCTGCCGGCCGAGCCGTTCCTGATCCTGGCCGTGGTGTTCGTGTTCGGTGCGATCATGACGGCGCCGCCGGGCAAGCCGGTCGACGAGAACCGGCAGCTGATCGGCTCGGTGCTGTTCGGCGCGTTCGTGCTGCTGGTGGTCATCAACTTCGCGCTGTTCTACCCGATCTACGTGGGCGAGTCGATCCCCTACGTCGACTGGAACAAGCGCATGATCCTGGGCAACCTGTGGATCTGACGCGATAGACGGCGTGAGAAGGCCCGTGGCGCGCGCTGCGGGCCTTCTTCGTGTCCAGGGTGGGCCGGATACGGAAGAAGCCGCCTCCCGGCTGGGAGGCGGCTTCTGACTCTGGTGGAGACGAGGGGATTCGAACCCCTGACCCCCTCGATGCGAACGAGGTGCGCTACCGGGCTGCGCCACGTCCCCGAGTCGGCCCGCCGTAACGGACCGGCCAAGGTTAGCAGGTCTGCCGGGCGTTCGCGAATCACTACCCCCTGCGTCGTGGATCACGTCGCGAAGATCGGCGGTTCGTGTCGGAAGGTGCGGCTGGACCACACTTCCTGGCACGAGATCGCGATCAAGGCCGGGACGCTAGGCCGCGGGCCCGGCGTGGTACGGCTTGCCGCGTACCCCGCCCTGGCGGCCCCGGTAGGAGATGGTGGCCACGCGTGGTGGCGGGGGCGCGGCCTCGGCCTCCAGCGAGTCCGCCTGGGCCTGCAGGGCGGCCAGCCGCTCCTGGGCTCGCAGCAGCTCCTCCTGGAGCAGCCGGGCGGCCTCGCGGCGGGCCTCGGCGCGGCGGCGCTGGGCCAGCCGCACCTGCGCCTGCTGCTCGGCGAGCCACTGCGCCTGCCGCTCCTCGGCCCGGCGCCGCCGCGCGGTACGCAGCGCCTGGCCGCGCAGGTGGGCGACGTACAGCAGCAGGGCCGACCCGGTCACCGACAGGCTGATCAGAAAGCCGGGGCTGACCAGCACCACTCCGGCCAGCTGCACCAGGTTCAGGACGGCCAGCCCGGCGAGCAGCCGGCGGCGGCGGTACACGGCGGGCCGGTGGCGGCGGCGCGGCCGGGGCCGGGCCCGCTCACCGTGCCCGACCAGGCGCAGCGCGGTGCGGGCCGGGCCGGGCAGGCTGTCCTCGCCGGGACGGCGGCCCGGCCGGGCGGTGTGCTGGGCGGGCGGCGCGGACACGGGCGCGGCGCACACCGCCCGCGGCGGCCGGATCGGGCGGCGGCCGGGCACGGTGCGGCGGCGGCGCCGGCGCGACAGCACCCGCGCGGTCGAGATCGCCCGCTCCGCCACCAGCCGCTCGGTGGCGTCGTACCGGCGCACCAGCGCCGGGGCGAGAGCGAGCAGGCCCGCAGCGGCGAGGACGGCGAGGAGCACCGAGGTCGGCACCCTCACCCCTCCCGTCACCTAAAGCGGCGAGCCGACCATCGATCGGCCACCGTAAGACTTCCAGTAAGGGGAGCCTACGGTTGTGATCACCGGATCGGGTAGCGCCACACCGGTGAAGGTGAGGCCCGATTCAGCCGCGCATGCGCCGCCAGCGGGCCGTCAGGCCACCCTCCTTGGCGACGTCCTCCCAGGTGAGCGCGTATCCGATGTGGTCACGCCAGGCGCCGTCGATGAACATGTAGTGCGGGTGGTAACCCTCCTCACGGAAGCCGAGCTTCTCCACCACGCGCCGGCTGGGCTTGTTCTCCGGCCGGATGTTGACCTCGACGCGGTGCAGGCGGCCCGGCCCGAAGGCGTGGTCGACCACGAGGGCGAGCGCCGTGGGCATGATGCCGCGCCCGGCCACCCGCGAGTCGATCCAGTAGCCGCAGTACGCCGACGAGAACGCGCGGCGCACGATGCTGCCCAGGTTGATGTGCCCGACGAAACGCTCCCGGCCCTGATCCCGTACGCAGATCGCGAAGGGCATCGACTCGCCGTCGCGGGCGGCGCGGCGCATCGCCCGGCGGATCATGTGGAACGCCCCGGCCGAGTTCAGCTCGGCCCACGGCGCGGGCGGGGTCGCCTCCCACTGTCGCAGCCAGGCCTCGTTGTAGTTGCGCACCTCGACCCACTGCGCCGCGTCGCCCCGCCGGTACGGCCGCAGCACGATGTCCCCGTCGGTCAGCACCGCCGGGTAGCCCACCACGTTCATGCCGCCTCCTCGCTCCGCTCGTCGGCAGCATGAGGAAACGTCAAACCTGATTCGCTCGCAAGCTCGCTCATCGCCTGCGGTCCAGCAGCAGCACGTCCACGGTGGAGCCCGCCGCCGCGCTGGTGACCCGCTCACCCAGCACGAGAAGTCCGTTCGCCTCGGCCATACCGGCCAGGGTACGGGCTCCGCCCGGCAGCGGCTGCACGGTGTAGCCGCCCCCGCGGCGCTCGGCGACCAGGGCCGGGCGGAACTCGCGCAGGCCGCCCGGCGAGGCCACGGTCTCCAGCAGGTGCCCGCGCACGGACGGCCGGAACACCGGCTCGGCCCCGGCCAGCACCTGGATCACCGGCCGGGCCAGCACCTCGAAGCCGATCAGCGCCGCGCCGGGCTCGCCGGGCAGGCACACGATCGGCACCTCCTCGGTGCTGCCCACGGTGCCGAAGCCGAGCGTGCCGCAGGGGTACAGCGACACGTCGGTGAAGCTGACCATCCCGGCCCGGCTGCCGTCGCGCCGGGACAGGATGCGCCGCACCATGTCGCCGGGGCCGGTGCCGGACCCGCCGGTGGTGATGATGAGGTCGGCCCGCAGCGTCTGGTCCTCCAGCAGGGCCCGCAGCGCCTCCGGGTCGTCGTCGCAGATCCCGACGCGGTACGCGTGCGCGCCCGCCTCGGCGGTGGCCGCGGTCAGGGCGTGCGAGTTGACGTCGACGACCTGGCCGGGCTGCGACACCCGGCCCGCCTCCACCAGCTCGTCGCCGGTGGAGACGATGACCACGCGCGGGCTCGGGCGCACCACGACGTGCCCGATGCCGCTCGCGGCCAGTGCCCCGACCAGCGCCGGGGTGACCGTGGTGCCGGCCCGGGCGAGCACCGCGCCCTCGGCGACGATCTCGCCGATGCGGCGCACCCCGTAGCCGCGCTTGGCGGCCCGGTGCACCTCGACCGAGGCCATACCCTGGTCGGTCCAGCCGATCGGCACCACGACGTCGGCGGCCAGCGGCAGCGCCGCCCCGGCCGCGACGGAGAAGCAGGTGCCGGGCGTGAGCCGGGCGGGCCGCCAGCTGGCCGCGGCGAGGTCCCCCACCACGTTCAGCCGGGCGGGCCGCCCGGCGGCGGCCGCGGCGATGTCCTCCGACCGGGCCGCGTATCCGTCGATCGCGGCCTGGTCGAAGGCCGGGTACGGGTGCGCCGCCACGACGTTGTCGGCCAGCACGTTCCCGTGCGCCTGGGTCAGGTCCAGGTCCAACGCCGGCAGCGCCCGCAGCCTGCGCAGCACACTGCCCAGGTAGTCGGCGAGCGGCGTCAGCTCGCCCTCGGCGGGAGCCGGGTCGAGGTGGACGGGGTCCGGTGTGGACCTGACCGTGGCGGTCATGTCAGGCGGCCTTCCCCGCATTGCGGTCGAGGCCGGCGACGAAGGACTTCAGCCACTCGGTGAACGCCGGGCCGAGGTCGTCGCGCTCGCTGGCGAGCTGCACGACGGCCTGCAGGTAGCCGAGCGGCATGCCGGTGTCGTAGCGGTGGCCCCGGTAGATGATGCCGTGCACCGGGGTGCCCTCGGTCAGCAGCAGCGCCATGGCGTCGGTCAGCTGGATCTCGCCGCCGCTGCCGGGCTTGGTGCGGCGGATCGCGTCGAAGATCTTGCCGGGCAGCACGTACCGGCCGACGACGGCCAGGTTGCTCGGGGCCTCCTCGCGGGCGGGCTTCTCCACCAGGCCGGTCACCCGGACGACGTTGTCCACGTCGGCGTAGTCGGCCTCGGCGTCGGCGACCGACGCGATGCCGTACCGGTTGACCTGGTCGTCGGGCACCTCGATGAAGGCGAGCACGATGCCGCCGGTGCGCGCCTGCAGGTCCAGCATCTGCGGCAGCAGCGGCTGGGACTCCTCGGTGAACTCGTCACCCAGCAGCACCGCGAACGACGCGTCGCCCACATGGGACTCGGCATACGAGACCGCGTGGCCCAGGCCGAGCGGCTCGCCCTGGCGGCAGGTGTAGATCTCGGCGAGCTCCGACGTGCCGCGGACGGCGGCCAGCCGCTCCATGTCGCCCTTGGCCTCCAGCCGCGCCTCCAGGTACGGCTGGCGGTCGAAGTGGTCGACCATGCTGGTCTTGCCGCGTCCGGTGATCAGCAGGACGTCGTTGATCCCGGACCGCGACGCCTCCTCCACGATGTACTGCAGCACCGGCCGGTCGACGACCGGCAGCAGCTCCTTCGGCACCGCCTTGGTGGCCGGGAGGAACCGGGTCGCCAGACCCGCCGCGGGAATGACCGCCTTGGTGGCCCGTGCTCCGTGGGAATCCACGTGCGCGGCCTGAGGCTCTGCGCTGGGGGTGTGCTCCGACATGTCGCGAGACTAACGGCCCCGAGCCTGTCTGGGGGCTTGTGGGCTGCTCGACGCGCCGCCGGAAGCCATGAGGAGCCCGCCGAGGGCGGCCACCTGGAACGTGTCCCGGCCTGCGGCCTTGGCCGCGTACAGGGCTTCGTCGGCGGCCTGGAGCACCGCCGCGCCCTGCTGTCCGTGATCCGGCAGTACGGCCAGTCCGATCGAGACGGTGACCTTGATGTAGAGGTCGGCTCCGCCGTCGCGCGCCGGGACCACGATCGGTTCGCGGCGCACCGCGTCGCACAGCCGCTCGGCCACCGCGACGCCGCCCACCTCGTCGGTCTCCGGCAGCAGCACCACGAACTCCTCGCCGCCGTGCCGGAACGCCACGTCGACCTCGCGGATCTCGTACCGGATGCGCTGGGCGAACTCGGCCAGCACGGCATCGCCGGCGGCATGGCCGTAGCTGTCGTTGATCTCCTTGAACCGGTCCAGGTCCAGCGCGAGCACGCACAGCCGCCGGCCGAACCGAGCGGCGCGTTCGGACTCCCGGCGCAGCGAGTCCCGCAGCGAGCGGTAGTTGAACAGGCCGGTCAGCGGGTCGGTGACGGACAGCCGCTGGGCCTCCTCGTGTACGCGTACGTTGTCCACCGCCACGGCGGCCTGCCCGGCGAAGGTGCGCAGGGTGACCAGATCGGAGTCGTCGAACTCGTCGCGCCCCAGCCGGTCGTAGAGGGCCAGCACGCCGCGCGCCGCCGGCAGCGCCCCGGGTTGCGGGAACGCGCTCGCCTCGCCCAGCCCCGGCGCGGAGAACGGCACCACCATGTACGTGCGGCAGTCCGGCTCGCCCGGGTCCAGCCGCGGCCCGTCGTGCTCGACGCGGCCGATGCGCGGTACGCCGGTGGCCGCGACGGAGCCGGTCAGGCCCAGCCCGTACGGCACCCGCAGGGTGCCCCGCTCGCCGGTGGTCCACTGCTCGGACAGGCCCTCGGTGCACTGGCCGACCAGCGCCCCGGTGGCCGGGTCGGCCAGCAGCACCACGCCCGCCGACGCGCCGGTGGCGTGCCGGGCGGTCTGCAGGATGACGCGCAGGATCCGGTCCAGGTCGTGCGTGCTGGACAGGGTGTCGCCGAGCACGCCCAGGTGCCCGCGCAGCTGGTCACGGCTGGCGGTCAGCGCGGCGACGTACGTGTGCAGCTCGCGGGTCATGTGGTTGAAGGCCGTGGCCAGGCGGCCGATCTCGTCGTTGCCGCGCACCGGCACCCGGGCGTCCAGGTCGCCGCCGGCGACGCGGTCGGCGGCGAGGGCCAGCTCGACCACGGGCTCGGTCGCGGTGCGCGCGAGCCACCACGCCACCGTCACCGCCACCGCGGCGGTGACCAGCACGACCACGGTGAGCAGCAGGTAGAGGCCGGTCGGCGGGCGCGCGGGCAGCGACACGGCCAGCGGCAGCGGCTCCCCGGGCACCGGCCCGAGGCGCGCGACGAGATGCCCGTTGCCGGCCGCGCCGACCGCACCCTCGCCCAGCGTCGCGGCGTACCCGGTGATCGTGGCGGCGTCGCTGCCCAGCATGGTGGTGTGCACCGGCCCGGCGCCCGCGGGCGGCGCGGCGGGCTCGGGCTCCAGCGGGACCGTCTGCGGGCCGGCCTCGTCGCCGGGCTCTCCCGCCATCGCCGCCGGATCGCCGAGCGGCTGGTTCGGACCGTCCGCGGTGGGGTCGTCGACCGGCAGGCCGCCCGCTGCCGCGCCGGTGACGTCACCCGCGGCGGCCCCGGCGAGTTCGCCCACCGCGTCGCCGAGGGTCGCACCGACCCCGTCCTCGGCGGCGTCGTCGGCGAACGTGTCGTCCGGCAGCTCCGCGAGGTCTGGTTCGGGCGCGGCGGCCCCCGCGCCGGGGATCAGCCCGGTGCCGGGCAGCAGGGTGAGCTGCGCGCCGCTGGCCTGGGCCAGGCGGCGGACGAGGTCGCCGTCGACGGCGATCGCGGCGGATACGGTGCCGGTGGGCTCGCCGCCCGGCCCGGCCACCGGCACCCGCGCGGACAGCGCCTCGAAGCCGGCCACCGCGTCGGAGACGACCTGCGGGTCGGGACCCGCGCAGTCGGCCCACGGCGGCGCGGGCGCCTGCGCGGTGGTGGCGCCGTCGACGCCGTTGTCGATGTGCACGCCGTCGGCCAGGCCGGCCGACACCATGCGCTGGGCGGTGGCCAGGCGCTGGTCGGCCGGGGCCGCGGCGACGCCCTCGGCGACGGCGCGCAGCTGGCCGCAGAGCGCGCCGACCGACGTGCGCACCGAGCCGGCGGCCACGGTGAGCCGCTCGGTCGCCCGCTCGTGCGTGAGCTTGCTGACCATGGTGCCCACGAAGAGGGCACCGATGAGGACGGGGCTGAGGACCACCGCCAGGAATGCGGTGGTGAGCCGTGCGCGCAGTGTCACACTTTCCCCCTCGGCGGTGAAGTCATCGGTGTCAACGGCCGACGCCGCGCCAGGATGCGACGGTTATACCCTCTGAGGACGTTATGAGTGAATATTCCGTTTTTTCGGTGCCCTCCGCGGCGGCGAAGCGGGAGGCGCGCCTGCCGCTGCTCGCCGCCCGGCGCGCGATGACCCCGGCGGCCGTCGCCGCGGCCGACGCGGCACTCGCTGCCCGGCTGTCCGCCCTGGTCCGGCCGGACGCGGGATGGACCGTCTGCGCGTACGCGCCGCTGCCCGGCGAGCCCGGCGGCCCCGAGCTGCCGGCCCGGCTCGCCGCCCTGCCCGGCGTGACCCGGGTGCTGCTGCCGGTGCTGCGGCCGGACCGCGACCTCGACTGGGCCGCGTACACCGGCCCGGACGCCCTCGTCCCGGCCGCCTTCGGGCTGCGGGAGCCGACCGGCCCCCGCTGTGGCGTGACCGGTATCACTGAGGCGGCGCTGGTACTGGTGCCCGCGCTGGCCGTCGACCGGAGCGGGCTGCGGCTGGGGCGCGGCGGCGGCAGCTACGACCGGGCGCTGGCCCGGGTGCGCCCCGGCACGGCGGTGATCGCGCTGCTCCACGACGGGGAACTGGTGGAGCGGGTGCCCGCCGAGCCGCACGACCAGCGGGTGACCGGCGTGCTCATGCCGTCCGGCCTGGTGCGCATTCCCGGCTGACCGCGGCAGTGGGGTCGGCGACAGACACTTGGCTTCCCGGCCGGGTGTCAGGCACTATTAGCACTCGGTACACCAGAGTGCCAGCAATGATCATGGAGGGGAACGTGCCCACCTACCAGTACGCCTGCACCGCTTGCGGCCACCAACTGGAGGCCGTGCAGTCGTTCGCGGACGAGCCGCTGACCGTGTGCCCGACCTGCGAGGGCTCCCTGCGCAAGCTGTTCTCCTCGGTCGGCGTGGTGTTCAAGGGTTCCGGCTTCTACCGCACCGACTCGCGCGGCGGCGGCTCCGGCTCGGCCCCCGCGGCCTCGACCTCGTCGAGCAGCAGCAGCGGCTCGTCGAGCAGCACGCCGTCGAGCAGCAGCACCAGCAGCAGCTCGTCGAGCAGCTCCACGAGCGCTGCCGCCTGATTTTCGACGGTATCGTCCGCTTCGGCGTTATAGTACGGCGGTGCCCAGGCTCCGCCGTCGCCGAAGCGGGTGATCAGTCCCAGTGCGGAGGACGTTCGTCCCGCAGCCGGTCGTCGTTGGTCCACGACCGCTCACCCCAGCCCCGGTCCGTGTCCTCACGGGTCTGCTCGGGCAGGACGGGCGCGTCGTCGTCCAGCTCGACGACGCGGTCGTCGTCGCCACCGGCGGGGAATGCCTCACTGCTCACCAGCGCAGCATAGGACCCGGGCCGCACGGTCACCACGTCGCCGGGCCACCACGATGAGCGGCCCCGGCGACGAGCAGTGGCGCCGCCCCGCGCCCGGCGCGGACGATGCGGACGCCGAGCGCTCCGCGCGGGCCTATCCCGGACCGCCCGCGGCCGTCCCGCCGCCGCCCGGCTGGCACCCCGAGCTGGCACAGCGACTCAGCCCGCCCCGCCGGCTGCCGGAGGTCGACGACGACGCGCTCGACCTCGACGAGGACCGCGCGGACCGGTTCACCAACGTGCTCGGCATCGTGGCGGGCGTCGTGCTGATCCTGATCGCCTGCATCCAGTGGCGGACCTGACGGTCAGATCGTGCCCCACACCGCCTGGGCGCCGCTGTCGCCGGTCATGAAGACGTAGTAGCCGGTGGCCACGGCCAGGGCCACGACCAGCGCGGACAGGCCGTAGACCAGCGCCTTGGAACCGCTCGTCGCGGGCTTGCGCGCGGCCGACGTGCAGAACAGCACCAGCCCGATCGACAGGGCGCCGAGCAGCAGCCCGGCCCAGGCCGCCGCGTCGCCGTAGTCCTTGTGCAGGTCGACCTGGGCGAGGATCTGCGGCGGGTAGCCCTTGTCGACCAGCGCCTGGAAGAGATTCTCCCCGCTCAGCTTGGCGAACCAGAGCGCGGCCGGGGCGGCCACGCCGAGCCCGAGCACCACCCAGCCGAGATGCTTGCGCAGCACCGGGACCAGCGCGTAGAGCACCGACGCCACGATCAGCAGCGGCCCGAAGACCACGCCGAAGTGGACCAGCAGCGGATGCGCCGGCAGGCCGAAAATCTCCCCGAACACGGTCCCTCCACGTTGATCGCCGGACACGGGTCAGGCTGAGCCTAGACCTGGCCCACGTCAATGGGATAGGGGGACGTCGGCAGTGTCGCGGACCACGTATGTACGTCCATTTCTTGAACAGATCAAGGCCACCTGCTGAAATGGTTCTCATGTACGGCGGCGACGAGCCTCAGGCTCTCCTACGCGCGCGGGGCCTGCGGGTGACCCGGCCGCGCCTCGCCGTGCTCGACATCCTCGGCCAGGGCGGTCACCTCGAGGTCGAGGAGATCACCCGGCAGGCCCGCGAGCGGCTCGACTCGGTCTCCACCCAGGCGGTGTACGACGTGCTCGGCGCGCTCGCCCGCGCGGGCCTGGCCCGGCGGATCGAACCCGCCGGCTCGCCCGCCCGCTACGAGGCCCGCAGCGGCGACAACCACCACCACATCGTCTGCCGCGGCTGCGGCGCGATCGCGGACGTGGACTGCGCCACCGGCGCCGCGCCCTGCCTCGACCCGAGCCAGACCCACGGCTTCTCCCTCGACGAGGCCGAGGTCACCTACTGGGGCCTCTGCCCCGCCTGCCAGCGCCTCGCCGCCGAAGACCGCGCCCCCACCGCCTGACCCCCGGGTCCCCGCACCACGCGCGTCGCACCGCGCCCCGCCCCGCCCGCCCGCCCGCGGTCAAGATCGCTCAACTTGCCTGGCACTTGGGCGTATCTTGGGCCCGCTTTCGCCCATCTGCCAGGCAAGTCGGATGATCGAGGCGGCTGCGCCGCCGGACCGCGGGCGTCGCGGGCGTCACGGCGTCGCGGGCGACGGGGAGCCGTCGGGGTGCTGCTGGTGGGGCAGGGTGGTGGGGACGGTGGACTCGATCGCGGCCCAGGGGTCGCGGTGGGGGGCGTCGGCGCCCGCGGGGCAGACGCGCCGGTAGTCGCACCAGGAGCACAGGGCGCCCGGGTTCGTCGGGAACGCCTCGTCCGGGTCGGCGCCCTCGTCCAGCGAGCGCTCGGCGGCCATGATGTCGCGGGCGGTGTCCTCGGCGCGGGACACGTGGCGGGCGATCGACTCGGGCGTGTGCTCGTGCGCGGCGACCGTGCCGGTGGGCAGGTGGTGCAGCTCCACGGTGCGGCACGGGCGGCGGAAGACCCGCTCGGCGGCGAACGCGTACAGGGCCAGCGCCAGCGAACCCCGCGCGTCGTCGGCGTCCAGCCCGGTGCGGCCGGTCTTGTAGTCCACGATCACCGCCTCGCCGTCGCGCGCGTCGATGCGGTCGGCGCGGCCGCTCAGCGCCAGCAGCGACGTCTTCGCGGCGACCGTGCGCTCGACGCCCAGCGGGGACTGCTCCGGGTCGAGCCCGGCCACGTACGACTCCAGCCAGCCCAGCGCGCGGTCGTAGACGGCCCGCTCCTGCTCGTCGTCGCGGTAGCCCTCGCGCACCCAGGTGGCCCGGAGCAGGCGGGGCAGCGCCGCCGGTCCCCGGCGCTCGACCGGCACGTCCCACCAGTTGCGCAGCGCGGTGTGCACGCTCGCGCCGAGGGAGTTGTGCGCCCAGGCGGGCCCCTTCGGCGGCGCGGGCCGGTCGACGTAGGCGTGGCGGTAGCGGCGCGGGCAGTCCGCGTACGCGGTGAGCTTGCTCGGGGTGCAGACGAACAGCCGCTCCGGCATCAGGTCGAAGCCGAGCTGCTCGGGGACGTCCCTGCCACGGCCGGTGCGGCGGCCGGAGGGGGTGGGGGTACGGCTCACCCGGTCGATCCTCCCAGTTCGGCCCGACACCGGCCAGCCGACCCGCCCACACCCCCGCTCACGGGTGGCTCTGCGTGAACATCTCCACGAAGGCGCCGATCGAGTCGGCCATCAGCTGGACCGCGATCGCGGCCAGCAGCAGACCGGCGATGCGGGTCAGCACCTCGATGCCGCCGGGACGCAGCACCTTGACGATGAACCCGGAGTAGCGCAGCACCAGCCAGACCGCGACCATCACGGCCAGGATGCCCAGCGCGATCGCCGCGTAGTCGCCGGGCTGGTCGGCGCGCTGCACGAACAGCATGGTCGCGACGATGGCGCCGGGGCCCGCCAGCAGCGGGGTGCCCAGCGGCACCAGCGCGATGTTGGAGGTCGCCTGCTGGTCCGGGTCGTCGGCCTTGCCGGTGAGCAGCTCCAGCGCGACGAGCACCAGCAGCAGGCCGCCCGCGCCCTGCAGCGCGGGCAGCTGGATGTGCAGGTAGTCCAGGATGGTCTGCCCGGCGACGGCGAAGACCGCGATGACGCCGAGCGCCAGCGCCACCGCCTGCCAGGCGGCCCGGTGGCGCTCCCGCGCGGGCAGCGCCCCGGTCAGCGCCAGGAAGATGGGCACCATGCCGGGCGGGTCCGTGATGACGAGCAGGGTCACGAAGACCTCGCCGAAGAACTTCCAATCCACACCGGATGCATAGCATGCCGGCGGCTGCTGATCAGGCGGCTCCCGTAACCGGGGTGGTGCCGGTCGCAGCGGCGAGGATGCGCTCCAGCGCCGCCGGGGCGGTGGTGTATTCGCCGATGCGCACCTTCTTGTGCGTGCCGTGGAAGTCCGAGCTGCCCGTGACGAACAGGCCCAGCTCGGCGGCGTGGCGGCGCACCTCGTCCCGCTCGGCGGGGCTGTGGTCGTGGTGGTCGGCCTCCAGGCCGTCCAGCCCGGCGGCGGCGAGCTGCCCGAACACGGCGTCCGGGACGACCCGGCCGCGCACCGACGCGCGGGGGTGCGCGAACACGGTCACCCCGCCGGCCGCCTTGACCATCCGCAGCGCGGCGAGGACGTCGAGGTCCTCCTTGGGTACGCGGTAGCGGCTGCCCAGCCAGCGCGAGGCGAACGCCTCCTGGGTGTCGGCGACCAGCCCGGCCCGGATCAGCGCGGCGGCCAGGTGCGGCCGGCCGACCGTGCCGCCCTCGGCGTGGCGCAGCACGTCGTCCCAGTCGATCGGGACGCCGTCGGCCCGCATCAGCGCGACCATGCGCTCGGCCCGGCCCAGCCGTGACTCGCGCACCCGGGCCAGCGCCCGGGCCAGCGGCTCGTACCCGGGGTCGAACAGGTAGGCCAGCAGGTGCAGCCCGATCGACTCGCCGTCGCCGTGCCAGCGGCAGCTCAGCTCGGCGCCCGGGAGCAGGGTGAGCCCGGCGGGCAGCGCGGCCGCGGCGGCCGCCCAGCCGCTGGTGGTGTCGTGATCGGTGAGGGCCGCCACGGTGAGGCCGGCCGCGTGGGCCTGCCGCATCAGCTCGGCGGGAGGGGTGGTGCCGTCACTCGCGGTCGAGTGCAGGTGCAGGTCGATCATTTCTTGACTGTGCCGAACGCCGGGATCAGCATCCACCCCGGGGTCACGTCCTTGGGCATGGTCACCTGGAGCTTCGCCCCGTCGGTGCGGCAGGCCAGGATGGCGTCCCCGCCGATCTGGGCCAGCGCCGTCTGGTTGTCCGCCCACACCAGCGCGACCACGGTCTCCACCGGGCAGTTCGCCGCGACCTGGAGTTCCTTGACCTTCTGCTGGGGGTCGCCGGCGGCCGCGTCACGGGCCCGCTGCAGGTCGATCATCTGTACGCCGACCGGCGTGATGATCGCGAGCAGGCGGCCGTCGGGCGACAGCGCCGCGCCGCGCCGGATCATCTCCATGTTGATCAGCTCGCTGCAGCCCATCCGCGCGCCGATCTTCAGGCCGGTCTTGATCGCGGTGACGTCGACCAGGCAGAGCCGCTTGTCCGCGCCCTCGACGACGCCGACCGCCGCGCTGCCGCCCGCCGTGCCGAACACGGCCCGCAGCTCGGCGTTCCAGGTCTCGCTGTAGCGCGCCGTGCCCGCGCTCCAGTAGTCGTAACCGGACGCGCTGGACAGCACTACCCGGTCGCCGAAGAAACCGACCGGGACGGCGGCCTCCGGCACCGGTGAGGAGGCGACCTGGGTGCCCTTGCCGGCGCCGGACAGCTTGCTCACGGTCAGCGTGCCGTGGTCGTTGACGGCCACCCGGACGCCGTCCTGGCTCACCGTCCACGAGGCGCGGCCGGACAGCGTCACCGGTTTGTCGGCGGAGCTCGGCAGCAGGCGCACCGCGGTGTCGTCGGAGTAGACCCAGCCGTCCGGCACCCGGGCGATGGCGTCGACCGCGCCGTCCTGCTGCAGCTGGATGCGCTGGCCGTCGCTGGTCCACAGCTGGCCGCCGACGAGCAGGTCGAGCGGCAGCGCCATGGTCGGCAGCGCCGGCTCGCGGGTGGCGACCGGCTGCTGGGCCCCGGCGAACAGGTCCTCGAACGTGATCCGGTCGGCCTCCGCCGCGGACGGCGTGCCACTTACGCTCTGCGCCGCGGCCGCCGCGCCGAGCACCGCCGCGAACGCGAACACGGTCATCGTGCCGGTCAAGCCCTGCCGCCGCCGGTTGATGACGCGTGCCCGGCGGATGGCCCGGTCCGCGGGATCGGCGGCGGCAGGCGACGTCTGCACGCGAGCCGCGAACATCTCACGCAGCTCGTCCTCAAGCATGGTCACCGCCCGGGTTGGCCGACCGGCACTCGCGCCGGCCGAACTGCTTCCTCCCGAGGCGCCGGCACCGCGGGTGCGGTGACCGAGGTGAACCCGTTCATCACGGCGGCCTCGCCCGTGGGCAGGTCGAGCGTCTCCGTGACGACCGTGTCCGGCCGCTGCCGCGGAACCGCCGGCGCCGCCGCCGCAACAGCGGGCAGCCTGCCGGTGACCCCCTCGGCAGCCAGCCGCTGCCGCAGCGTGCCCAGGGCGCGAGAGGTCTGGCTCTTCACGGTCCCGGGCGAGATCTGCAGCAGGGCGGCTGTCTGCGCCTCAGACATGTCCTCGTAGAAACGCAGTACCAGCACGGCGCGTTGTCGTGTCGGCAGAGCTTTGACATGTTTCCACAGCACGTCGCGTTCGAGTTGTTCTTCGAGATTGTCCGGTGCGGCCCGTTCCGGTAGGAATTCGGTGGGTCGCTCCCCGTGCCAGCGCCGCCGCCACCAGCTGGTCGCGGTGTTGACGAGCACCCGCCGGGCGTACGGCTCCACGGCCTCGATCTGGCCGAGCCGCTTCCACGCCAGGTAGGTCTTGGTGAGCGCCGTCTGCAGCAGGTCCTCCGCGGTGGCCCAGTCACCGGCCAGCAGGTACGCGGTACGCAGCAGGGCAGCCGAACGTGCGGTCACGAACTCGCGGAACTCGTCCTCCATCGCCGACCGGTGGCTCACAGACGCACCTCCCATCGCGGGCGCGTCACGGACGCCCGACCGAGGCGCGTCCGACCGCGCCCATCACCCCGTGTAAGAGGCTCGCGCACGGCTTCAGGTTCCCGGTATCAGGTGGATACCCCGTATGCGTCACCTCAACGGACAGACTGGCATACGAGTGCTACCGGATCTAGGTCTGGTAAGGAATTTTCCTGTCGGCTTTCACCGGACCTTCACATTCCGGCGAAGGAATCCGACTATTCCTCTTCCGCTTCCCGGCCCAGGCGCGCCTCGACGGCGGCGGGCTCGTACATCTCCTCGACGATGCGCAGGTAGAGCTCGTTCGGATTCGGCATGTGCTCGACCTTGCTGAGCGCCTGGTCCTGGCCCGCGGACTCGAGGACGAAAGTGCCGTAGTTGAGCATTCGACCCAGCGGGGACTGCTCGTACTTCATGTCGGTGACCTTGAGCAAAGGCATCATCGCGACGCGCCGCGTGATGAGTCCCTGCACCAGCATCAGCCGTTTGTTGGTGAGAATGAACCGATCGAAGTACCAGTCGGCGACCGTCCAGGCGACCCAGCTCATCACCAGCGCCCAGATGACCACCGCGACCACCCACATGCCGGCCACGTCCTGCTTGGCCAGGAAGCCCGACAGGTAGCCGAGCGCGAAGGTGGCGATGATCCCGATCAGCAGCGGGTTGGTCAGGTGCACCCAGTGCCGCTTCCACTCGCCGCGATACCGCTCCGTGGGGAACAGGTAGCGGGCGACCATGGCGCTCGGCTCGTCCTCCAGCGGCAGCACCCGGCGCGGGCCCAGGGGCATGCCGGAGGCGTCGAAACGCACTCCGGCGAGCTCCTCCTCCGTGAAGTCCGGGAGGTCGCCGCCCATCGGCGGCAGTGACCCGTCCCCGGGATCGACGGGGGGCCGGCCACCGGCTCCACTGCCGGCTCTACCGCCCCCCGCACCGGCGGCCGCTCCCACGGTCGCCGTCCCCACGAAGTGTGTGTGATCGCCTGAGTCCGCACGCGACTCGCCGTCGGCGGGCGGGCGTGACTCCGCACGGGTGCGCGGGATGGGCTCCGTGTCGCGCTCGCGGCGACCGGACCACTCCGGACCGTCAGGGCCCGGAGTCTGCTCTTCGCCCGGCTCCTCCGGCCCCAGTCCGCCGATCATGGGAGCTAGGCGACCAGGCTGCCGAAGAAGTCACCGAAACCCTGGGCGATGTCCATGACAGTGCCGCCCAGCGTCTTCACGACGTTCGCCGCAGAATCGGGCCGGAACGCCACGAAGAAGATCAAAAAGGCGATGCCGCCCCACGTAAGGATCTTCTTGAGCATGTCGGGCTATCCCCCTCCGCCTGGCCGTGTCCACTCGACAACTGGTGGCCGTGGCGAGACTCAGCGTATCAGTAACGGTGCCTGCCGAGAATCATTAAGACACATCCGTGCCAGGCAAACCAGCAGCGTCCGAACAGGAAAGTAAGGAAGTCGACTCAGCGGCGCGCGCGCAGGCGCGGGGAGAGCGCGCCGTATACGAGCTCGGCGGGCAGCCAGTCGGTGAGGTCCTGCAGCACGACCTCCTCGCTGAGCAGGTAGCCGGCCTGCGCGGGCCAGGTCACCGCGTACAGCCAGCGCCCCCGGGCCTCCCCGGCGTACGCACTGCGGTCGTCGGGCGTGGACACCGCCCACAGTGGAGTGGGGTGCCCGTCGGCCTTCACCTTCGCGTCCGGCCCGCGATTGCCGGGCCGGTGGGCGAACCCGGGCCCGGGGTCCGGGCCGGGGATGCCGGCGTACCGCGCGCCGAGGCCCACCCCGGGGTCCTCCGCGACCAGCAGCACATCCGCCGGGCCGTCGCTGAACGGGGTCGGCCCGCTGCAGGCCAGCGCCGTGGCCGACACGCCGGAGCGCTCGTCGCCGACCCAGGCCACGCCGGTCACGGTCCACCCCGTCGGCAGCGGCCACGGGCACCACACCGGCACCCCCGTCTCGGCCGCACGCTTCACCACGCAGGCGAAGACCTCGTGATTGACGTGCTGGGCGGTGTGCAACGGCGGCACCGGCCCATCCCGCTCACAGACCCAGTCGGAGTGGGCAAGACCGGGCGGCCGCAGATCGCCACCGCACCGCGGACATGACACCGCGAGCCCCATGACCCCCACTGTCCGCCCCCGCGAACGGGCACGTCAAGCCACTCGCCAAGATCGGCCTCAGGTCAGGCCGGCGGCGGGCCCGCGTACGCCCTGATCCAGGCGTGCATCGCCACCGCCGAGGCGACACCGGCGTTGACGGACCGGGTCGAGCCGTACTGCGCGATCGAGTACAGCTGGTCGCAGGCGGCCCGGGCGCCGTCGGACAGCCCGGGGCCCTCCTGCCCGAAAAGGAGCACGCAGCGGCGCGGCAGGGTGGTCGTCTCCAGCGGCCGGCTGCCGGGCAGGTTGTCGATGCCGATTACCACCAGGCCCGCCGCATGCGCCCAGCCGGCGAACTCCCCGATCGACTCGTGGTGGCGTACGTGCTGGTAGCGATCGGTGACCATGGCGCCGCGGCGGTTCCACCGGCGGCGGCCGACGATGTGCACCTCGGCGGCGAGGAAGGCGTTCGCGGTGCGCACGACGGTGCCGATGTTGAGGTCGTGCTGCCAGTTCTCGATCGCGACGTGGAAGTCGTGCCGCCGGGCGTCCAGGTCCGCCACGATCGCCTCGCGCCGCCAGTAGCGGTACCGGTCCACCACGTTGCGCCGGTCGCCACCGGCCAGCAGCTCGGGGTCGTAGCGCTCGTCCGTCGGCCAGGGGCCCGCCCAGGGGCCGACGCCGACCTCCAGCTCGTCTCCGCCGGATTCGCCGTGTTCGCTGCTCACAAGCGCAGCAGCTTACCGGCGGCGGGCATGGCCGACCCCGGCGTGCCGCCGCGCGGGCGGCCCGCCGGGGATCGGGCACCGGTCACACGTTGCGCAGGGCGTCCCCCAGCTCGCTGAGGAAGTGCTGCTCGGCCTGGCTGCGGGTGACCCCGCCGAAGCCCAGCAGGCCGCCCGAGCGGGCGGCGCCGCAGACCTGGTCCGCGATCGACTCCAGCCAGCTCCGGTACGCCTGCCCGTCGGCGGGCGTGGCCCGGGAGTCGAGGACCAGCGCCGCCGCGCGGCAGCTCACCAGCACCTCGGTGATGGCGTGGTCCGGGTCGCGGAACTGCTCGGCGGCGGGCGGATCCGGGTCCGCCTCCGCGTAGATCGCGCCGACGATGGCCTTGACCAGTTCCGAGTCGGCGTCGGCCCCGGCGGCGATGGCGTTGATGCCGGCCAGCCCCTCGTCGACCGTACGGCGGTCGCTGTCGGGCTCGGCGGAGGTGGCGGCGATCATGACACGGGCGGGGAGCCGGGTCAGCAGCTCCCACTCGTGCGGCTCGAAGGTGAGAGGGGCGATCTCCCGCCGGTACAACTGGCGCGAGATCAGGTGATCAGCTGCGGAAAAACTCGGCATGGCGACCTCCTGCCGTCAGCATATGCCGCGAGCCCGGACGCTTGCCGCGAAGCGTGTCAAACGCAGAAACACCGGTGGCCGATGGTGTGTGATGTAGTTCTCCGCCGGGGCTTATGTACTCACGGGTAGCCCTGGAGGCAGAATCCTTTTTCACAAGCGTGGGCGGCGGGTGCCGGGGAGGGCCCCGCCGTTCACTGCATCCAGGGGCAGGAGACGGACAATGCAGTTCGGGCGCTACTTCGAGGAGTTCGAGGTCGGGGCGATCTACAAGCACTGGCCCGGCAAGACGGTCACCGAGTACGACGACCACCTCTTCTGCCTGTTGACCATGAACCACCACCCGCTGCACCTGGACGCGCACTACGCGGCCACGCAGACCGACTTCAAGCGCAACGTGGTGGTCGGCAACTACATCTACTCGCTGCTGCTGGGCATGTCCGTGCCGGACGTGAGCGGCAAGGCCATCGCCAACCTCGAGGTCGAGAGCCTGCGCCACGTCGCGCCGACCTTCCACGGCGACACCATCTACGGCGAGACCACCGTGCTGGACAAGCGCGAGTCGGAGTCCAAGCCCGACCGCGGCGTGGTCGCCGTGGAGACCCGGGGCTACAACCAGGACGGCACCCTCGTCTGCGTCTTCAAGCGCAAGGTCATGGTCCCCAAGCGCCCCGACTAGCGCGGGGGTACGGCGCACGCCGCGGTGCCGCCCGGGAGCTGGTGGCGGTGGCGGGCGATCCACCGGTAGACGGGCCAGGCCAGGGCGCCCAGACCGGGCCGGGCGAGCGCGCCGCCGATCGGGCGCCAGCCGGCGTGGCTGGTGCGCAGTAGGGCCGCGATGGCGTCCGGGCCGGCCAGCACGGGGCGGCCGGGAGTCACGAATTGCACGGCTTCCCGGCACTGCGCGCGGGTGAGGCCGAGCGCGGCGAGGTCGGCCCGCTGCCACGGCACGATCCGGGCGGCGGTGGGCACCCGGCGCTCGATGAACCGGGCGCACGCGGTGCAGAAGGCGCAGTCGCCGTCGTACACGAAGGTCGCGCTCATGGCCTCCATCCTCCCCCGCCACGTGTCCAAGCTGTGGTCCTATGCCCTGTGTGTGTCATCACCGTGGGTACGGTGGTCGGGTCGGGAATGAGGCACGCAGTCCAGCGGTTTACATGGACGCTGGTCACTCGATCGAATGAGGAGCACGAACATGGGCACCGTGGAGTTCACCACCGAGAACTTCGGCGAGAAGACGGGCGGGGACGGCATCACCTTCGTCGACTTCTGGGCGAGCTGGTGTGGGCCGTGTGTCCGGTTCGCGCCGGTCTACGAGCGGGCCGCGGAGGCGAACCCGGACATCACGTTCGGCAAGGTCGACACGGAGGCGCAGCAGGCGCTCGCCGGGCACTTCAACATCCAGTCGATCCCCACCATCATGGCGATCCGCGACGGCGTGATCGTGTACGCGCAGCCCGGCGCGCTGCCGGAGGTGGCGTTCACCGACCTGATCCAGAAGGTGCGCGAGCTCGACATGGAGCAGGTTAAGGCGGACGCGAAGGCTGCCTAGTCTTCGAACATATGTTTGAATAGCGGGGTGCGCTGGAGTCATCTCACCGAGAGCACCCCGCCGGACGCGTCCGCGCCGGTGCAGCCGCCGCTGCCCGGCGCGGTCGTGCGTACGTTCGACACTCCCGAGTTCGCCGGGATGACGTTCTACGAGGTCCGGGCCAAGTCGCTGATCAACCGGGTGCCCGGCGGCGACGACCGCCGGGTGCCGTTCGAATACACCGTCAACCCCTACCGGGGCTGCACCCACGCCTGCTCGTACTGCCTGGCCGGCGAGACGCCGGTGCTGATGGCGGACGGGCGCACCAAGCCCATCGCGGAGCTGCGCGTGGGCGACGCGATCATCGGCACGGTCCGCGACGGCGCCTACCGCCGCTACGCGGTGACCCACGTGCGGGACAAGTGGTCCACCGTGAAGCCCGCCTACCGGGTCACCCTGCGCGACGGCACCGAGCTGGTGGCCAGCGGCGACCACCGCTTCCTCACCGACCGGGGCTGGAAGCACGTCACCGGGGCGCGCGCCGGGGCCGCGCAGCGGCCGCACCTGACCACCGGCAACAAGCTGATGGGCACCGGCCGTTTCGCCGAGCCGCCCAAGGAGTCCCCGGAGTACCGGCGCGGTTACCTGCACGCCGTGCTGCGCCCCGAGCCGGAGCAGGGCTATCGCGACCCGTACGGCACCGTGCCGCGGTTCCGGCTGGCCACCGAGGAGCCGCAGGTGATGAGCCGTGTGATCGGCTACCTGCGCGAGTCGGGCGCGCACACCGCCGAGTTCGCGCCGGCGGGCCGGGGCACCGGCGTCAGCACGTACGCCCGCCGCGATCTGGACCTGATCACCACGCTGCGGCAGCCCCCCGCCGAGCCCGACCCGGAGTGGGCCAAGGGTTTCCTGGCCGGAATCTTCGACGCCGAGGGCAGCCACACGCAGGGGCTGTGGCGCGTCGTGCACACCGACGTGGAGCTGGTCGAGCCGACCCGCGAGGCGCTGCGGAGCTTCGGCTTCCAGTTCGCGGTGGAGGACCGGGTCGGCCCGATCGGCCTGCTCAGCCTGCGCCTGCTCGGCGGGCTGCCGGAGAAGCTGCGCTTCTTCCACCTGACCGACCCCGCGGTGACCCGGCGGCGCGCGGTGCAGGGGGGCGCGGTGAAGGGCGCGGTGCCGCTGCACGTGGAGCGGATCGAGCCGCTCGGCCTGGAGCTGCCGCTGTGGGACATCACGACGGGCACCGGCGACTTCATCGCCAACGGCGTGGTCAGCCACAACTGCTTCGCCCGCAACACGCACACGTATCTCGACCTCGACGCCGGGCACGACTTCGACTCGAAGATCGTGGTCAAGGTGAACGCGCCCGAGGTGCTGCGCCGGGAGCTGGCCGCGCCGCGGTGGGGCGGCCAGTCCATCGCCATGGGCACCAACGTCGACTGCTACCAGCGGGCCGAGGGGCGCTACCGGCTGATGCCCGGCATCATCTCGGCCCTGTCGGACTGGTCCAACCCGTTCTCGATCCTCACCAAGGGCACGCTGATCCTGCGCGACCTGCCGCTGCTGGCGCGGGCCGCCACGCGGACCCGGGTGTCGGTGTCGCTGTCGGTCGGCTTCCTCGACGAGGGGCTGTGGCGCTCGGTCGAGTCGGGCACGCCGTCCCCGGCCCGCCGGGTGGACGCGGTCCGCCGCCTCACCGACGCCGGCATGCGGGTCGGCGTGCTGATGGCGCCGATCCTGCCCGGCCTCACCGACGGCGAGGAGCACGTCGACGCCACGGTGGAGGCGCTGGCGGAGGCGGGCGCGGCGAGCGTGACCCCGCTCGTCCTGCACCTGCGCACCGGCGCCCGGGAGTGGTATCTGCGCTGGCTGCGCGCCCACCATCCGGGGCTGGTGCCGCTCTACGAGCGGCTCTACCCGGGGCGGCGTGCCTTCGCGAGCGCCGACTACCAGCGGCTGGTCACCGCGCGGGTGCGCCGGGCGATGCGGCGGCACGGCCTGCTGCCCCGCGACGAACTCGCCCGGGACCTGGTCGTGAACGAGCCGGAGGAAGAGGCGCCCGCCGCACCGGCGACGGGCGTTCAGCTCACGCTTCTGTGAACGAGGGCTGCCGGTCGGTGCCCTGGATCCAGCCGACCACGCGCCGCTCCATGATGAACGACAGGAACGGCACCGTGCCGGCCAGCGCGACCAGCAGGATGCGGGTCACCGGCCACTGCACCCGGCGGGCCAGGTCGCCGACGGCGGCCAGGTAGACCACGTACAGCCAGCCGTGCACGGGGGCGATGATCACCACGCCGAGGTTGTTGTCGGCGAAGTACTTCATCGGCATGGCGACCAGGGTCAGCGTCACCAGCAGCACGCCCACGATCCAGGCGATGATGCGGTAGCGGGTGAGTGCGCCGTTCATCGGTGCTCCTTAGCGGGATAGTCGCCGGGTCGTGCCTCGGGGTGCTCGCTCAGCCAGGCCAGGTATTCGTTGTACGCGGCCAGCTGCGGATCCGCCGCCTCGTCCGCCTCGGCAGTGGTCGATCTCACCCGGCGGGTGATGACCGGCCGCGGCCGCTCCACCACCGGCTCAACGTCCGGGGACACGGCGTCGGCACGGCCCTTGCGCAGGGCCAGCCGGACCTCCCGGAACCAGATCAGCACGGTGAAGACGGCGAAGAGCGGCCACTCGAAGGTGTACGCCCAGCTCAGAGTGTTTCCCTCGGCGGCACGGCCCGCCTGCCACCAGCCGAGGGCCAGACAAACCGCGACGGCGACCACCATCAGGGCATGGCCGGCCAGCCAGCCGGGGGTGAGCAGTCGTCGCACGGCAGCCAGCGTACCCGCCGGTCCGGGACGGCCCGCTCGGGTGCGGCGCGGGAGCCCGCGCCCGATCGGCGGGATCGAGCAACCGCGCCGTCGACGGAGATGAGGTGACCTCGTAGCCTTTTGCGGGTGATCGCCCTGCCGACCAGCCCGCGTGCCCGCGCCGCCGCCTTCGCCGGTGTCGGCGTGCTGCTGCTGGCCGGGGCCTGGTGGTACGGCCGGACGACGCCGATCCACCCGCTCTCCTCCGACGAGGGGATCACCGTCTGGCTGATCCTGGCCGGCCTGGCCGCCGCCGCGGTGCGCGTCTTCCACGTGCGGCGGCGCCGCAGCGGCCAGTGGCGGCAGGGCGCCGCCGACGGCGAGCCCGGCCTGGTGCTGACGCTGGTGCACGACCGGGTGTTCGACGCCGCCGTGTTCGCCGTGCAGCTGCCGGTCATCGCCCGCTGGGCGCGCCTGCACGACGGCCGCGAGCTGGGTCTGGCCATCGGCTGGACGCTGCTGGCGCTGTGGCTGCTGTGGTCGGCCGTGGGCACCCCCGGTGAGCGGCACCGGCAGATCGTGCTGAACGCCGCGGGCGTACGGGTGCACCGCGCGCACTTCGCCTGGTCGCAGATCCGGTCGGTGCGCCTGAACCCCGGGGCCGGCCTGCGGCTGGAGACCGACGACCGCACGCTGCGGGTGCGCGGCGCGGACTACGGCGTGCAGGACGCCGACGTGGTCAGCGTCCTGCAGTTCTACCTGGAGCACCCCGAGCGGCGCGGCGACCTGGCCCGCCTGGCCACCGCCCCGCCGGAGCTGCGCTCGCACTGACCGCTCAGTGCGCGCGGTACTCCTTGAGCAGGCCGCGCGAGATGATCGTCTTCTGGATCTCGCTGGTGCCCTCGCCGATGAGCAGGAACGGCGCCTCGCGCATGAGCCGCTCGATCTCGTACTCCTTCGAGTAGCCGTAGCCGCCGTGGATGCGGAACGACTCGGTGACGATCTCGTGGCAGTACTCGCTGGCCAGCAGCTTGGCCATGCCCGCCTCGACGTCGTTGCGCTGGCCGGAGTCCTTCAGCCGGGCCGCGTTGACCATCAGCGCGTGCGCCGCCTCGATCTTGGTGCCCATCTCGGCGAGCTTGAACGCCACGGCCTGGTGCTGCGCGATCGGCTTGCCGAAGGTGGCGCGCTGCTGCGCGTACGCCACGGCCAGCTCGAACGCGCGGATGGAGATGCCGCAGGCGCGCGCGGCCACGTTGACCCGGCCCACCTCGATGCCGTCCATCATCTGGTAGAAGCCGCGGCCGGCCTGGTCCGCGCCGCCGAGGATCGCCGAGTCCGGCACGCGGTGGCCGTCGAGGATCATCTCGGTGGTCTCGACGCCCTTGTAGCCCATCTTGTCGATCTTGCCAGGGATGGTCAGGCCGGGCGCGGTCTCGCCGAAGCCGGGCTCCTTCTCCAGCAGGAACGTGGTCATGTTGCCGTAGACGGTGTCCGCGCCCTGGTCCGTCTTGACCAGCGTGGCCACCACCGACGAGTAGGCCCCGTTGGTCAGCCACATCTTCTGGCCGTTGAGCACGTACGAGTCGCCGTCGCGCACCGCCCGCGACTTGATCGCCGAGACGTCGGAGCCGCAGTTCGGCTCGGACATGCTGAACGCGCCGCGCACGTCGCCGGTGGCCATGCGCGGCAGCAGGCGCTGCTTCTGCTCCGCCGAGCCGTGCTGGGAGACCAGGTACGCCACGATGAAGTGGGTGTTGACGATGCCGGACACCGACATCCAGCCGCGGGACAGCT
The DNA here is from genome assembly GCF_018326265.1 of Catellatospora sp. IY07-71. GTDB lineage: Bacteria > Actinomycetota > Actinomycetes > Mycobacteriales > Micromonosporaceae > Catellatospora. Next base: position 1,955,660 of record NZ_AP023360.1, on the reverse strand, counting down.
CCTCGACGACCAGCGCGTAGGTCAGCAGCGACTCGCCGAGGCCGCCGTACTCCTCCGGGATGGTCAGGCCGAACAGGCCCATCTCCTTCATCCCGGCGAGGATCACCTCGGGGTACTCGTCGTCGTGCTCCAGCCGCTGCGCGCGCGGGATGATCTCCTTGTCCGCGAACTCGCGCACCGTCTCCAGGATGGCGGTCTGCACATCGGACAAGCCGGGCGTACGGGCGAGACGAGCCATGAGTCAGCCTCCAGGGCACTGAACGAAGCTTCAGTTTTGCTGAGTATGAGCCGGGGCCCCGTCCCATCCAAGCCGCTTGACAGCACCGTCACTGTGAAAAGGTTCACCGGGTTCGCTACCGTGCGCTGAACCCTTCGACGAGGAGACCGCACCCCCATGACCTACCCGCCACCGGCCGGGCACGACCCCTTCGCACCGCAGCCCGATCCGTACGCGCAGCCGCCGATGGCGCCGGACCCGTACGCACCGCCGCCCGTGAGCGCCAACCCGTACAGCACCCCGCCGACCAGCGGCTCGCCGTACGCCACGCCGTACGCCGCCTACCCGTCCGCCGCTCCGGGCGGCGTCACCAACGGCATGGCGATCGCGTCCCTCGTCCTGGGGATCGTCGGCGTGGCCACCTGCTGCTGCTATGGGATGGGCGCGCTGCCCGGCCTGATCGGTGCGATCCTGGGGCACATCAGCCTGAAGCAGATCAAGGAGCGGGGTCAGCAGGGCCGCGGCATGGCCATCGCCGGCATCGCCACCGGCTGGGCCGCGGTGGCGCTCACCGCGATCATGGTGCTGCTCCTCGTGATCGGCATCATCAACGACCCGAACTTCTGGAACGAGATCCAGAACAGCTGACAGCAGCGACTGGTAGACCAGGGAGAGCTTTCATGTCCTACCCGCCACCTTCCGGCCAGGACCCCTACGCGGCCCAGCCGGACCCGTACGCGCCGCCGCCGGCGGCCAACCCCTACGCGCAGCCGCCCGCGTACGGCTCCCCCGTCGTGCCCGGCTCCCCGGTCGCGCCGCCCGGCTCGCCGGTCGCGCCGCCGACGCCGCCCTACGGTGAGGCGTACAAGTCGGCCACCCCGCCCGCCGGGCAGCAGCCGTACGCCCAGCCCTACGCGCAGCAGCCGTACTACCCGGCCGCCCGCCCGCAGAACAGCATGGCGCTGGTGGCGCTCATCCTGTCGCTGGTCGGGCTGCTGACCTGGATCACCGCCCCGATCGGCGCGATCCTGGGCCACTCGGCGATGAAGCAGATCCGCCAGTCCGGCGAGGACGGCGAGGGCCTGGCCAAGGCCGCCATCATCGTCGGCTGGATCATCACCGGCCTCGGCGTGGTCGGCTGCCTCTGCGCCTTCGTGCTGCCCATGCTGGGCATCCTCGGCGCGGTCGGCTCGTCCGGCTCCTACTGACACTCCCGGTCGAAGCTCCCGCCGTGCCGCACCGACAGCGCGGCGGGAGCTTCGATCATCAAGGGAGCCGGACGGCGGCCTCGCTGGCGTCCCAGAGCAGGGCGGCCTGCTGCGGATCACGGGCCTGCCGGTGTGGTGCGGTCACCTTGCGCAGTACGTAGTACGCGCCGTTCTCCAGCCGCGCCGGATCCTCCGTGGCGAGCCAGACCAGCTGGTCGGCGCCCTGCTCGGGGGTGGCCAGGCCCGGCCCGAGCTTGTAGAACAACCGCGCGATCGGGGTGCCGAAGCGGGTGCGCACCACGCCCGGATGGAACGAGAAGCTGAGCAGCTCCGGCCAGCGCCGCGCCGCCTCGGCGGCGAACATGATGTTGGCGCGCTTGGACGCGCCGTACGCCGACCAGCTGCCGTAGCGCCCGTTGCGGCGGTCCAGATCGGCCGGATCGACACTGCCCCAGGTGTGCGCCATGGACGCCGTGTTCACGATCCGCGCGCCCGGTGCGAGCTGCGCGCGCAGCAGCGTGGTCAGCAGGAACGGCGCCAGGTGGTTGGTCTGGATGGTCAGCTCGTGCCCGTCCACGGTGGTGACCCGCTCGCCGACGACCAGCCCGGCGTTGTTGGCCAGCACGTCGACGCGCTGCCCGGAGAGTTCGGCGGCGAGTTCGCGCACCTGCGAGAGGTCCGCGAAGTCGGCCAGCAGCCCGGCCGGGGCGGGCCCGGTCGCCGCCTGGCGGACCGCGCCGAGCGTCGCGTCCAGCCGGCCGGGATCACGCCCGACCACGGTGACCTGCCAGCCCTGTCGCGCCAGGGCGACGGCCGCGGCCTGCCCGATGCCGGACGTGGCGCCGGTGATCACCGCGTGCCGCGTGAGATCTTCCACAGTCCCGTTCTCCTCTCGACCGGAGGAAGGTTACCGTGGCGTCAACTACTGAACGCTCCCTAAGGAGTATCGATGGCCGCACTCGGTCGTTCCCGCAGGTCGTGCCTGGCGGTGCCGGGTTCCAGCGTCAAGATGCTCGGCAAGGCCCAGGGCCTGCCCGCCGACCAGGTCTTCCTGGACCTGGAGGACGCGGTCGCACCGCTGGCCAAGCCCGAGGCCCGCAAGAACATCGTCGCCGCGCTGAACGAGGGCGAGTGGGCGGGCAAGACGCGGGTCGTCCGGGTGAACGACCTGACCACGCCGTGGACCTACCGGGACGTCATCGAGATCGTCGAGGGCGCCGGCGCCAACCTGGACTGCATCATGCTGCCCAAGGTGCAGAGCGCCGCGCACGTGGAGTGGCTCGACCTGACGCTCACGCAGCTGGAGAAGTCGCTCGGCCTGCCGGTCGGCGGCATCGGCATCGAGGCCCAGATCGAGAACGCGGCCGGCCTGGTCAACGTGGACGCCATCGCGGCCGCCTCGCCCCGGGTGGAGACCATCATCTTCGGCCCCGCCGACTTCATGGCCTCGATCAACATGAAGTCGCTGGTCGTCGGCGCGCTCATCCCGAGCTACCCGGGCGACCCGTACCACTACATCCTGATGCGCATCCTGATGGCCGCCCGCATGCACGACAAGCAGGCCATCGACGGGCCGTACCTGCAGATCAAGGACGTGGACGGGTTCACCGAGGTGGCCAAGCGCTCCGCCGCGCTGGGCTTCGACGGCAAGTGGGTGCTGCACCCCGGCCAGATCGACGCCGCCAACGAGGTCTACTCGCCCGCGCAGTCCGACTACGACCACGCCGAGCTGATCCTCGACGCGTACGACTACTACACCTCCGAGCAGGGCGGCCGCCTCGGCGCGGTGATGCTCGGCGACGAGATGATCGACGAGGCCTCCCGCAAGATGGCCCTGGTCATCTCCGCCAAGGGCCGCGCCGCCGGCATGACCCGCACCACCGCCTTCACCCCACCCGCCTGACGCCTCTTACATGAGCGAAGCTCCCGTCCCGCCTCAGCGGCGCGGCGGGAGCTTCGCTCATGAGCAGGAGGTCAGTCGCGGAGTTCGGCGATGCAGCACTTGACGCTGCCGCCGCCCTTCTTGAGCTCGGCGAGGTCGACCATGACCGGGTGGTATCCGGCAGCGGTGAGCTTCGCGGCGAACGCCGCCGACTCGGTGTTGATCACGACGTTGCGGCCGTCGGAGACCAGGTTCAGCGCGAACGCGAGCGCGTCGGCCTCGTCGGCGATCACCGCGTCCGGGAACAGCTGCGCGATGATCTTCTGCGACGCCTCGGAGAACGCGCCCGGGTAGTAGGCGATGTTCTCGTCGTCGAGCACGGTCAGCGCCACGTCGAGGTGGTAGAAGCGCGGGTCGGTCAGCTTCAGCGACACCACCGGGCGGCCCAGCGCCTCCTCGGCCTCGGCGTGCGCGGCCGGCTCGGTGCGGAAGCCGTACCCGGCCAGCGCGAGGCCGCCGTGCGCGTTCGGCACGTACGCGAAGTCGCCCTCGCCCTCGTTGATCTGCGTCGGCGCGACGAACCGGTAGGCGCTGCCGGCCTCGTAGAAGGCCCGGTGCGCGGCGGCCTCGTCGGCCCGCTGCGGGTAGCGGAACTTCGCGCCGTACGCCACGCCGTCGACCACGAACGCGCCGTTGGCCGAGAACACCATGTCCGGCAGGCCGGCCTGCGGGGTCAGCACGTGCACGGTGTGGCCGAGATCGACCATGGTCTGGCGCAGTGCGTCCCACTGCTTGACGGCCAGGGCGGTGTCCACCGGCGCGGTGGTGTCCATCCACGGGTTGATCGCGTACTCGACGACGAAGTGCTCCGGGGCGCACATCAGGTACGTGCGCGGGCGGGGCCGCCGGTCGGTGGGGGTCAGGTCACGCTCTGTCACGATCAGCAAGGTTACGCACCCGAGCCCCGCCGCAGTAGCGAGAAGGATTGCGTCCTTACGCTGGTCTGTTGCGTCTTCGGGGATCCCAGCGGCGGTCTGTTGCGTGAAAAGGCAGCTTCGTTTACGGATCCGATGGGCACCGAGCGTGACGACCGGTCGAAACCGCCCGGTGCCCCGAATACGTCACAGCGCCGTCACTTCACCTCGACCGTGAACTGCGCGGTGCGTACCTTGCCCCCACCGAGTAGTCGAAGAACATGCGGTAGCGCCCCGGGCTCGGCGCGGACATCCAGAACTTGACCCCGCCGTTGACCAGCGCGGGCTCCGGATGCACGTGCACGTAGCCGAGGTCCAGCTCGCGCAGCACCACCAGGTGCCCGAAGGAGCCCAGGTACGGCTCCAGCCCGGTGACGGTCTGGCCGCCCTGCTGCACGGTGAACAGCAGCGGCTGGCTGGCGCCGATGACGGGGGTGCCCTCGAAGACGACGGTCTGCCCGTCCACGGCAGCCTCGCGCGCCATGGCGGGCAGCGGCACCGGCCGGTGGTCGCCGGCGACGGTGAGGTCGGCGCCCAGCGCCAGCGCGGTCTGCGTGCCGGCCGCGTTGATCGCGGTGAAGTCGGCGTACGCCCGCCACACGCCCGAGGTGGCCAGGTCCGCTCGCACGGACCAGGTGCCGTCGGGCGCCATGGCCGGGTGCAGGTGCTGGTATCCGGTCATGTCCCGGCGCACCACGATCAGGTGCAGCGGCTTCTCGTGCATGATCGCGAACGTGGTCACCGGCTTGCCGTCGGCGCCGTTGATCGTGAACTTGAGGTCCTGCGGGCCGGGCGCGGCGAAGACCGCCGCCGCCGGGACCATGGTGTAGCCGCCGCTGCTCACGGACAGGCCGCCCACCTCCGAACCGGCGCTGGCCAGCGGGCTGTGCACGTGCGCGCCGCCCGCGCTCGGATCCGGTGCGGCGGCGGGCGCGCCGGTGGTCGCCCCGGCCGTCGGGCTCTCCGCCGGGCCGAGCAGCTTGCCCAGGGTGAAGCCGACGACCAGAGCCAGGATCAGCCCGCCGACGAGCACCCCGATCCGGTTGCCGGCCGGATCCCCGGCGGGCCGCGCGCGCTGCTGTGCGCGTACGACGGCATCCTGGTCCGCCTCGGGCACGGTCTCCGCGGCGGGCGCGGCCTGCCCCGGGACCCGGGCCTCAGGCTGCGTGGACTGCTCAGGCATCGACGCCCGCCAGCTCGTAGCCGGCCTCGTCGACGGCGTTGCGCACCTCGTCGATCGGCAGGACGGCGTCGCTGGTCACCACGGCGCGGCCGGCGGCCAGGTCCACCTCGACCTCGTGCACGCCGGGCAGCGCGGTCAGCTCGGCGGTCACCGCGTTCACGCAGTGGCCGCAGGTCATGCCGGTGATCTGGTATGTCGTCCGTACGGACATCGCGGTCTCCCTACGACCCCGCCAGGCGAGCGCTCGCCTGGTCCCTGCCCTGCTTGCCGTCGGCGTGACTGTAACCGACGCGGAGCCCGGTGCGGGCCGTGCGCGTGACCTCCCGGTCGGTGCCCTGCACCGATCATGCACCTTTGTCGTTATTACCCACGTGTCGAACTCCGCCACGCGGCGCCTGGTGTCCTGGGCCGGCGCGACGCTCCTCGCGTCCACCGTCCTGATGACCGGTGTCGCCCACGCCGAACCGTCGAGCGCCGAGCTCGACCGACAGATCCGCACCAAGTCCGACCAGCTCGAAGTCGTCGTGGAGAAGTATCACGACCTGCGCGAGGACCTGAAGACCACGGCCGCGCAGACCGGGGTGCTGCAGCGCCAGATCGAGCCGCTCAAGGAGCAGATCGCGCAGCGCCGCGACGCCGTCGGCCGCCTCGCCGCCGCCGGCTACCGCTCCAGCCGGACCATGTCGCTGAGCCTGCTGCTGGACGCGGGCACCACCCGCGACGTGGTCGACCGGCTGCTGCTGATGAAGTCGTTCACACAGCACCAGCAGCGTGAGATCGACGCGCTCGCGCTCACCTCCGAGCGCTACGCCACCGCGCAGCGCACGCTCGACGCGCTGCTGGCCCAGGGCCGCGGCCAGCAGAAGCAGCTCGGCCAGGAGCGGGCCGGCATCGAAGCCAAGATCGAGGAACTCAAGGCACTGCGGGCCAAGGCGTACGGGCCTACGGGGCGGGCGACCCGCTCCGCCGACCGGCAGCAGGTCGCGGTGCCCCGGGTGAAGGGTGCGAGCGAGAAGGTGGTCCGCTTCGCCATGGACCAGGTCGGCAAGGACTACAAGTGGGGCGGCGAGGGCCCCGGCGGCTTCGACTGCTCCGGCCTGGTCGCCGCGGCGTTCCGCCGGATCGGCATCGACCTGCCGCACCAGTCCGGCCGCCAGCAGCAGCGCTCCCGCGGCATCAGCCGGGGCCAGCTCGTCCCCGGCGACCTGATCTTCTTCTACCGCGACCTGCACCACGTAGGCATCTACCTGGGCGGCAACCGGATGGTCCACGCCCCCCAGTTCGGCGAGCGCGTCCGCGTCGACCCGATCGACAGCCTCCCCATCCACAGCTTCGGCCGCGTCGTCGCCCCACCCACCTGACCCCCACCGTTCCCCCTGGGGACGGGTGGGGGTCAGGTGGTCAGGGGCGGGGTGGTGGGGTGACGGTGCGGCGCAGCGCGGTGAGGCGGGTGCGCAGGCCGGCCAGGCCGCCGGGGAAGAAGTAGACGGCCAGGATGAAGATCGTGCCCAGCACGAACAGCGGCTGGGACAGCGGACCGGCCAGCACGCCGGGCAGCGCGTCGACCGCGCCGGACGCCCCGAAGCCGGTCAGCCGGTGATCCAGGTAGGTGAACAGCACCCCGCCCAGCACCGGGCCGAACCGGGTGCCCGGACCGCCGAGCACGACCATCACCAGCAGCGTCAGGGTCAGGTCCGACGACGCCACGTGCGGCGACGCGCCCGCCGTGAGCAGCACGTAGACCACGCCGCCGAGCGCGGCCAGGGCGCCTGACAAGGTGAAGGCGACCAGCTTGAAGCGGTACGGGTCCAGCCCGAGCACCCCGACCCGCCGCTCATCGTCGCGCAGGCCCGCGAAGACCCGCCCGGTCGGCGACTGCGCGACCCGGTGCAACACCACCAGCACCAGGCCCAGGTAAGCCAGCGCCAGCCAGTACAGGTTGACCGTGTTCACCACCCCGACCAGCGCCGCGGGCAGCCGGGACGCGTCCAACGCCAGGCCTTCCTCACCGCCGGTCAGCCCGTTCGGGTCGCGGGCCACCAGGATCGCGCCGACCTGGGCGAAGGCCAGCGTGACCATGGAGAACGCGATGCCGTGCACGCGCAGCGCCACCGCGCCCAGCGCCACCGCGACCGTGGTCGCGAACAGCACCGCCAGCAGCGCGGCCAGCGGCAGCGGGTAGCCGTACTTGGTGATCAGGATGTCCGTGCCGTAGACGCCGAGCGCGAAGTAGAGCGCGTGGCCGAACGACAGCAGGCCGGTGCGCCCGAACAGCAGGTCGTACCCGGCGGCCAGGCCGCCGAAGACCAGGCACAGCGCCAGCACCTGCAGCGCCCCGGGCGAGTTGAGCGGCCCGTCGAACAGCCCCGGGATCGTGATCCCGCTGTACGGCAGCAGCGCCAGCGCCACGAACGCCGCGACGGGCCAGAACCTCTTCACGTAGTTCATGCCGCCGCCTTCCCGGCCAGGCCCGCGGGACGCCACAGCAGCACGAGGGCCAGCAGGGCGACCACGCAGACGTCTCCGGCGCCCGAGCCGCCGTAGTAGTTGACGAACTGCTGGAGCAGGCCCACCGCGACGGCGGCGGCCGCCGAGCCCAGCACCGAGCCCATGCCGCCGATCACCACCACGATGAACGCGAAGATCAGCAGCGAGGAGCCGCTGGTCGGCGAGACGCTGCCGGAGTACACCCCGGCCAGCGCGCCGGCCAGCGCCGCAGCCGCCCCGCCGATCGCGAAGACCAGCGTGAACGCCTTGCGCACGTCGATGCCGAGCGCGGTGACCATCTCCCGGTTCTCCACGCCCGCCCGGATGATCAGGCCGTACCGGGTCCAGCGCAGGAAGGCCAGCAGCGCGCCGAGCACCACCAGCGCCGCGACGATGAGCAGCAGCCGGTCCATGGGCACCCGGGCGCCCGCGATGGTGACCACCTGCTGCGTCCACGCCGGGCGCGGGAACGGGCGCGGGTCCGCGCCGAACCCGGCCTGCAGCGCGGCCACGCCGGCCAGCGACAGGCCGACCGTGACCAGCACCTGCTCGATGGTGCGCGAGTAGAGCGGCCGGATCATGACCAGCTCCACCAGCGCCGCCACGACCGTGCCGGCGAGCACACCGAACGCCACGGCGAGCACGAAGCCCCAGCCCTCGGCGCCCGCGCCGGGCAGGTTTCCCGCCGCCCACCAGGTGGCGTACGCGCCGACCGACAGGAACAGCCCGTGCGCGAAGTTGAGCACGTCGGCCAGGCCGAACACGAGCGACAGGCCCGAGGCGACGAGGAAGTACAGCGCCGCCAGGCCGAGGCCGGTGACGGTCATCAGGATGACGGTCGACATCAGTGCCCCCCGGTGGCGTTGACGGACAGCAGCGACCTGGTCAGCTCCGGATCGGCCAGCAGCTCGCCGCCCCGGCCGGTCCAAGCCACCTGGCCCGCGGCGATGACCACGGCGTCACCGGCGAGCCGGCGTACCACCGCCAGGTTCTGCTCGACGAGCAGCACCGGCACGGCCTGCGCGGCCCGCTCCAGGGCCTCGGCCACCTCGGTGACGACCTTGGGCGCCAGGCCCTTGGTCGGCTCGTCGATGAGCAGCAGCCGGTTGTCGTTGAGCAGCACCCGGCCCAGCGACAGCATCTGCTGCTGGCCGCCGGACAGCGACCCGGCCCGCTGCCGGGAGCGCTTGGACAGCTCCGGGAACAGCTTGAACACCAGGTCGTAGTCCGGGGTCGGGGTGCGCTCGGCCAGCCGCAGGTTCTCCGCGACGGTCAGCCCGGCGAACACGCACCGGTCCTCCGGCACGAAGCCGAGGCCCGACTGGACCAGGCCGTGCGTGGGACGGCCCAGGATCTCCTGCCCGGCCAGCCGCACCGAGCCGGTGGCCGTGCCGTTGCGCGGAGTCAGGCCCAGGATCGCGCGCAGCGTGGTCGACTTGCCCACGCCGTTGCGCCCGAGCAGCACGGTCACCCCGGACGGCGCCACCGAGAACGACACACCCTGCAGGATGTGCAGCCCCGCGATCCGGACGGAGAGATCGTTAACTTCCAGGAGCGCGCTCACAGTGCTGCTGAGGTTCGCGCTGCGGGGCTCGCAAGCTCTTTCCTCGTGCTTCACAGGCCCTCCCCCAGGTATGCCTCCTGCACGGTGGCGTCAGCCATGACCGCGTCCGGGGTGTCGCAGGCCAGCAGCGCGCCGTGGTGCATCACCGCGAGGCGGTCGGCCAGGCCGAGGATCACGTCCATGTGGTGCTCCACCATGAGCACGCTGCGGTCGCTGTGGGCGGTCAGGCCCCGGATCACCTCGACCAGCTCCGGCACGTCCTCCGCGGACACACCGGCCATGGGCTCGTCGAGCAGCAGCACCGACGGCTCGCCCGCGAGCAGCAGCGCGATCTCCAGCTTGCGCTTCTCGCCGTGCGCCAGGGTGCCCGCGAGCACCTCGCCGCGCCCGGCCAGACCCACCGTGGCCAGGCACGCATCGGCCCGCTCGGCCACCTCGCGGTACGCCGAGGCGCGCCGCCACAGGGCCATCGAGCCGCCGCGCTGCGCCTGCACGGCCAGCCGGACGTTCTCGCGTACGGACAGGCCGCCGAACACCGACGAGGACTGGAAGGTGCGGCCCAGGCCGCGCCGCGCCCGGCGGTGCGGCGCGAGCGCGGTGATGTCCGCGCCGTGCAGCAGCACCCGGCCGACGGTCACCGCGCGCAGGCCCGAGATCAGGTTGAACAGCGAGGTCTTGCCCGCGCCGTTGGGGCCGATCACGCCGAGGAACTCCCCGGCCCGCAGCCGCAGGCTCACGCCGTCGACGATGGCGACCTCGCCGATGCGCCAGGTCAGGCCCTCGGTCGCCAGTACCGCTTCATCTTGGGTCTCAGCGGGGCCGAGGCCGTGCCCCTGCCGCTGTTCGGGCAGGGACACAGCCTCGGCGAGACCCGGGGAGGGGTGGTCCACAGGTCAGCTCTTCATCGCCACGGCGGGCGGGGTGACCTCTTCCGGCGCCAGCTCCTTGACCAGCTGCGGCTTGGCCGCGGCGCCGGTGCCCACGAGCTTGACCTGGAACATCGGCTGAAGCATGGCGTGGTCGTCCTTGCGGATGGTCATCTTGCCCTTGACCCCGTCGAAGCTCCAGCCCTCCAGCGCGGTGATCATCTTCTCGACGTCGTCGCCGCCCTCGGCGATCGCCCGCACCACCATCTGCGCGGCGTTGAAGCCGTCCGGCGAGAACAGGTCCAGCCCGCCGGTGATCTTCGCCGACGCCGCCTTGGCGGCCTCGTTGCTGGTCGCGCCGTCGAAGTAGTGCGACAGGAACGAGATCTTCTCGCCCGCCGCGCCGAACACCGGGTACGACGCCTTCTGGTCCAGGCCGGTCACCACGGTGGTGCTGGTGAGCACGCCCTGCTGGTCCAGCGCGCCCCACATGGCGGTGGCGGTGGTGCCCGCCCAGGCCACGAAGAGCAGGTCCGGCTTGGCCGTGTTGACCTGGTCGGCGAACGGGGTGAAGTCGGTCGCGCTGGCCGGCACCAGGATCGAGGTGACCTTGGCGCCCGCGCCGCCTATGACGGCGGTGACCGCGGCCTCGTTGGCCTTGCCGAACGCGCTGTCCTGCGCGAACACCACGACCTTCTTGCCGGCCGCGTCGCCGATGAACGACTTCGCGGCGAGCACGTCCTGGTACGACTGGCGGCCGGAGCGGAAGGTGTAGCGGTTCACGCCGGTGACGCCGTCGGTGGCGGCCGGGCCGGAGATGAACAGCGTCTTGTTCTGCGCGGCGATCGGCGCGACCTGCAGCGCCACGCCCGAGGACGCCGAGCCGGCGAGGATCTTGACACCCTTGCCGAGCATGTCCTTCGCCGCGGTGACCGCCTTGGCCGGGTCACCGGCGTCGTCGGCCTCCAGCAGCTCGATGGTACGGCCGTTGACCTTGTTGGTGCCGTTCGTGGCCTGGGCCAGGCCGGCCTTGAAGCCGTCGATGTACTGCTTGCCGTAGCTGGCCAGGGCGCCGGACTGGGAGTAGACCAGGCCGACCTTGACCGGCGCGCCCTCCTCGCCCTGCGCCGCCTCCTGCGGGCTGCTGCAACCGGCCGCGGCCAGCAGGGCGGCGGCGACCGTGGACGCGACGAGTACCCGCCGGGACAATCCGACATTCTGCGCAAAAATGTGCAGTCTGCTGCGCTCGCTCACTGCATCTCCTCATTGAGTGGTCCTGCCGAAGCCGCGAGGTTCGTTTCCGCAGCGTTGCCGGAGTGGGTCAACCTCGTGGTCGCGGACCACGCTAGAGAGACACCTCACACGCAGCCATGTGGGCCGGACCCACAACAGCCGCCGAAGTGATGTCGTGCACAGCTAGAGGATGGACACGTGCACGTGGTTGGTGTGATCACCCGCGGGCGAGTCGCCGCACTTGGAGCCGGTGGCCGAATACTGCTTCCACCCGCTGCCCGCCACCCAGACCTTGCACCACCAGATCACGTACATCACGCCCAGGCGGCTCGCGTTCTTCACGAAGAACGACGCCAGCTTGTCGCCGTAGAGCTTGTTCGTGGGCCCGGAGGAGAAGTTCGCGAACCCGTTCGGCTCCGAGGAGAAGTCGCAGGCCCGGCCCTTGGGGTGCTCGTACATGTCGCCGGGGCGGTAGCAGGAGACGTAGTGGCCGAACCACCGCTGCGCCTGGCGCAGCGCATGCAGGGTCCGCGGCGTGACGCAGCCGTTCGCCGGAGTCGGGTCGTTCTCGGAGCAGCTCTCCTTCGGCCAACTGCCGTCCCGGTTGCGCTTGGCCGCGACCGCGGTCGGCGCGTACGGGTCCACCCAGCCGTTGACGGCGTAGCCGCCCACCGCCGACAGCGCCCGCTCGGTCGCCTTACGCAGCTTCGTCATCTCCGCGAGCTGCTTCGACTGCTCCTTGACCTGGGCGTCGATCGCGCCCTTGGTCTGGTCGATCTCGGTGCGCGCGGCGACGAACTCGCTGATCCGGGCCTCGTCGCGGGCGGCCATCCGCTCCAGCGCCGCCGTGCGGCTCATGAACTCGTCCGGCGAGGTCGCGTTCAGCATGACCCCGACGACACCGAGCCGGCCGCTCTTGTACGCCTCCGCGGCGTACTTGAGGATGCTCGCCCGCGAGCGCGCGTAGCGGTTCTCCGCCGCGGCCAGCTTCTGGTTGAGCTCCCGCTGCTGCGTCTTCGACGCCTCCAGCAGGCCCTCGGCCTCCAGATACTGCGCGGCGGCGCTGTCGAGGGTCTTGCGCATCTGCGCGACCTTGCTGGACCCGACCTCGTTGGGCTCGGCCAGCGCGGCGGACGGCATGCCGGTCACCAGCACGGCGGCGGCGAGCGCCGACACGAGGAGCGCGGGAACGGACCTGAACCGTCGGCGGGGGCGCACCGTCAGGGTCACGGATGGATCCTTCCGTCTCACGCCGCGAAGGAAGGAGCGGGGTGCACGCGGCGGCGGCCGCCACGGGAGTCGGGGGCACCCGCAGACGTGCGGCCGCGACGCAGATTACCGCAGCGTCACCGGGACTGGAAAGTTACTCACGCCAGCAACACGCTCCGTACCAGCCCAAACACCGCATCGTCACGACAGACGACGAGCCCCTCGCGCGGGTGCACCGGGTCGTAGTCAGCCCCGTCGAAGTGCTTGACCACCCCGCCCGCCTCGCGGATCACCAGCGTGCCCGGGGCGTGGTCCCACGGCTTGGCCCGCCAGAACATGGCGAAATGCCGGGTCTGGCGCAGCAGCTCCGGATACTCCCGTGCGGCACAGCGCAGCCCGGGGATCGCCTCCGACAGCTTCGGCAGCCGCGCCTCCACCTGCTCGCGCACCTGCGGCGGCAGGTACTTCGTCATCACCGCGCCGCGCAGCTCGTCCGGGCCGAGCGGGGTGTGGTCCAGCACCATGCGCGCGCCGTCTATATAGGAGCCCGACCCGGACTCGGCGACGGTCACCATGTCCGGCACCGGCTCGTAGATCACCGCGAGCACCGGCACGCCGCCGCGCATCAGCGCGACCATCATGCCGAACGGCTCCCGCCCCGCGGCGAAGTTGCCGGTGCCGTCGATCGGGTCGATCACCCATACCGGGCCGTCGTCGCTCATCCGGGCCAGCACCGACGGGTCCGCCGCGACCGCCTCCTCGCCGACCACCAGCGATCCCGGCAGCAGCGCCGCGAGCCGCGCCGACAGCACCACCTCGGCCTCGCGGTCGGCGACGGTGACCAGGTCACCCGGGCTCTTCTCGACGATCTCCCCAGCGGCCAGGTTGCGGAACCTCGGCAGGACCACCGTCTGCGCGGTCTCCCGCAACACGCTCACGACCTGGTCGATCATCGTCACATCCCTATCACCGGCGGTCTATGATCGCGTACATGTTCGCACGGAGGATGGCCCGGCTCGCCGCGACCGCTGCGCTCGTGGCGGCGCTCACCGGCGGCGCGCTGGCGGGATGCAGCGGCGAGGGCGCCACAGCCAGCTGCAGCACCAGCACCTGCACCATCACGTTCGAGCGCAACGTGACCAACGCGAAGATCTCGATCCTCGGCATCGAGGTGCAACTGGTCAGCGCCGACGACACCTCGGCCACCCTGAAGGTGGGCGGCCAGCAGGTCACCATCCAGCGCGGCGACGGCGTGAACGTCGGCGACTTCAGCGCCAAGGTCACCTCGGTCACCGACAGCCAGGTGGTCGTCGAAATCTCCCGCGCCGCCGGCTGACCGCCGCGCGTCCAGCGCAGCGGGCTGCAGTTTCGGGGAAACTGCACCCTCGCCGCTCGGCGCAGCCACACTTTCCCCGAAACTGCAGCACCGGCACGGGCACGGGCACGCGGACGCTGCCGTCACCACGGGTGCGGTCCGCACTAGCGTGACGGGCATGGGCGAGTTCGTACAGGTGGTCACGACCGTGGACGGCCGGGCGGCGGCGCAGGAGCTGGCACGCGGCGCGGTCGAGGCGCGGCTCGCCGCGTGCGCGCAGGTCGGCGGGCCGATCACGAGCACGTACCGCTGGCAGGGCGCGGTCGAGGAGGCCGAGGAGTGGGTGGTCGTGCTGAAGACCACCGCCGCCGGGTACGCCGCCCTGGAGCGGCACCTGCTCGACGCGCACCCGTACGAGACGCCCGAGGTCCTCTGCGTCCCGATCCTCGCGGGCAACCCGGCCTACCTCGCCTGGCTCACCGAGCAGACGCAGCCGTAGCGAGGCCCCCTGCGGCAAGCGCCGCCGCCATACGATGCGTCGATGAAGCGCACCTGGCCGTCCCCGCTCACCCGCATAGTCGCGTGCGGCCTGCTGGTCGCGCTCGTGTTGTACAACACTCCCCGCGAGGTCAGGGAGTGGCTCGACGGCTCGTCGAGCACCTTCAACCTGGTCTGGAGCCTGGTCGTCGCGCTCCTGTGCACCTTGATGGCGTGGATGTTCTGGCGTGAGACGCTCACGCTGACGGACGGCACACTGCGCTTCCGGAACACGAACGAGCCGGTCCGGGAGGTGCCCCTGGCCGAGGTGGTGGAGGTGGTCCCCGACCGGTACGGCATGGCCGTCACCTTCCGATCCGGTGAGACGGTCCGGCTCGACGCGTTCGACCGGTACGTGATGGGGATGTACCTGCACCGCCCGTCCCTGCGCAGCCGCCGGGCCGCCGCGGCGATCGGCGACGCGCTCGCCCGGCTGCGGGCCGAGGCCGGGACCGCGGCGAAAAGCGACCTGACGTGAAGATTCGCCGATAGGCTCTGACCTGTGCGAACGAGCGGCAGCGGGGACGGCTACACACCCGATCCGCGTCGCTGGCGGGCGCTGTCCGTATGCCTCGTGGGCGGGTTCATGGCCCTGCTCGACGTCAGCATCGTCAACGTCGCGCTGCCGTCCATCCGGGAGGGTCTGCACGCCTCCGACAGCGCCCTGCAGTGGGTCGTCTCCGGGTACGCGCTCGCGTTCGGACTGCTGCTCGTGCCAGCCGGGCGGTTCGGCGACATGCACGGCCGGCGCAACGCGTTCGTGGCCGGCGTCGCGCTGTTCACCCTCGCCAGCGCGGCGGCCGGGCTGGCCCAGGGCGCGCTGTGGCTGGTCGTCGCGCGGGTCGTCCAGGGTGCCGCGGGCGGCATCATCAACCCGCAGATCAGCGGCCTGATCCAGCAGCTGTTCCGGGGCGCCGAGCGCGGTCGCGCGTTCGGCATGCTCGGGGCCACCGTCGGCATCTCCACCGCCGTCGGGCCGCTCATCGGCGGGCTGCTGATCCAGGCCGCCGGGGTCGCCGAGGGCTGGCGCTGGGTCTTCTACGTCAACATCCCCGTGGGCGCGCTGGCCATCTTCCTGGCGTACCGCTTCATCCCGAAGACGTGCGACGAGCAGCGCCGCCGGGAGAGCTTCGACCCGGTGGGCGTGGCGCTGCTCGCGCTCGGCGTGGTGCTGGTGCTGCTGCCGCTGATCCAGGAGCAGACGTGGGTCGGGCGCAGCAAGTGGCTGCTGCTGGTGGCCGGGGTCGCCGTGCTGGCCGGGTTCATCGCGTGGGAGCGGAGTTACGCGCGCACCGGGCGGCACCCGATGGTCGACCTGGGCCTGTTCCGGCGGCGGTCGTACAGCCTGGGCGCGCTGCTGAGCCTGGCCTACTTCGCCGGCTTCACCGCGATCTTCTTCATCTTCACGCTGTACCTCCAGCAGGGCCTGCACTACACCGCGTTGCAGGCGGGCATCGCGACGCTGCCGTTCGCGCTGGGCTCGGCGGTGTCGGCGAGCCTCGGCGGGCCGATCGTGACCCGCGTCGGGCGCGGGCTCATCGCGATCGGGCTGGTCCTGGTGCTGATCGGGCTGGTCGGGGTGGAGCTGGCCGTGGAGCTGGTGCCGGGGCGCATGGACGGGTTCGCCACGGCGCTGCCGCTGCTCATCGCGGGTGTCGGCAGCGGGCTGGTGATCGCGCCGAACCAGACCCTGACGCTGGCCGAGGTGCCGGTCGCGGGGGCGGGCAGCGCGGGCGGGGTGCTGCAGACCGGGCAGCGCATCGGGGCCGCGGTGGGCATCGCGGTGGTGGGAGCCGTCTTCTTCGACTCGATCGCGGCCAGCCACGGCGACTTCGCCACGGCGTTCCGGCACGGGTTGTGGGTGACCATCGCGTTCGTGCTGGTCTCCCTGGTCATCGCGCTGGCCGACGTACGCGCGAGCCGCCGCGCGGCCGCCGTCCGCGCACCCGGCGCCCATCAGGCGTCGCAGGCCGCTCCCGGTTCCGGTTCCGGTTTCGGTTCCGACGACGCCACGCGGCAGATCTTGGAGAGTTGCGGTTCGCCGGACGACAACAACTCTCCAAGATCTGCCGCGGGACAGTGGCGCCTCCGGCGCGCCGTGCCAGGCGACGGTGGTCCGATCGCCCCCACCGCCCACGACCTGGGCTTCGAACACACGCCCTGACGCCGGACAGCTCCCCACCCGGCGCCACCGGCGCGCATGATCGGCGTCTCGTGTCGGAAAGTGCGGTCACGCCGCAGGTTTGGACACGAACCCGCGATCTTGCGCAGGGAGCCGTCGGCGAGCCGCACCGGCGGGCTCCGGGCGGCGGGCCGTCCTTGCCCGAGGACATTACCGGTCAGTAACATCATGTCCATGACGATCGACACCGCTGCCGTCGCCGAGGGCATGCTCGCCCGCGTCCCGTTCGCCCGTACGCTCGGCATTCGCTTCACCAGGGTCACCGCGGACGCGGACGGCGCGGTCGCCGTCGTCGAGCTGCCCGACGACCCGGCCGTGCACAACCACGTGGGCGGCCCGCACGCCGGCGCCATGTTCACGCTGGCCGAGACGGCGTCCGGCGCGATCGTGCTCGCCGCGTTCGGCGACCAGCTGCACCGGGCCACGCCGCTCGCGGTGCGCGCCACGATCGCGTACCAGAAGCTCGCGATGGGCGTGGTCAGCGCGACCGCGACGCTCGACCGGGCGGCCCCGGATGTCGTCGCGGAGCTGGACGCGGGGCAGCGGCCGGAGTTCGACGTGCTGGTCACCATCGCGAACACCGAGGGCGTGACCACGGGCGAGATGACCATCACTTGGACGCTGCGCCCGAACCGCTGAGGCCTGTGTGAAAATTCGCGCGGAGTCCAGGTAGGCTGACCCCGCGCCCTCGTAGCTCAGGGGATAGAGCGACGGTTTCCTAAACCGCAGGTCGCAGGTTCGATTCCTGCCGGGGGCACCACGTCACACCGCTGTTTCACAAAGATCCGCGCCGTGTCGGCACAGCCGCGCGTTCCGTGCCCGGTGCCCCCCGCCCGCCTCGCGGAAGGCGGATACTGCGCGCATGGCCATCGGCAGCACGCAACGCCGCGACGAACGTAAGCCCCGGATCGCGCAGGAGTTCGGTGCGCGTGACGTGGAGGCCGTGCTCGACCTGCTCCACCTGACGGACATGGCGTGGCACGACTGCTACGGCCCCCGTCAGCTGGAGATCCCGCCGGACGTCCTCGACGACGTCCTGCTGCTCGCACGAGGCGATCTCGCGCGGCTGGTCAGGCTTTCACTCGCGGCCGTCCAGGACTTCCGCGATCTCCGCCTGGCCGCTGACGAGCAGCGTGCGGCGGCCCTTTAGTCCAGACCAGCGGCCGTGCGCCGCCGGGTCGACGGCGCACGGCCGCCCCGCTACTGCTTACGGCAGGTGCCCGGCGGGAGTTGGGGCGCGCCGAGGGCGGCGACGGCCTGGCGCATCTCGGTCGGCGTCGCGAGCTGCTTGAACCGGCCGCCGACGATCAGGTCCACGTCATCGGTCTGCCGCTGCAGGTCGAACTCGATCGTGGCCTCGTTCAGCAGATACGCCTCCAGCAGCCGCGCGTCCCCGACCGCCGCCGGCCCGTAGCGCAGCACCGCCACCTCCTCGGCGTACTCCCCCCGCACCTCGCCGACGGTGCCGACGGTGAACTTGCGGTTCGTCAGATCCGCGCCGACGTTAGCGGCCCGGTCGGCGACGGCCGTCCCGTTGAACACGTTGACCGTCACCTCCGACTCCGAGTCGGGCAGCCTGAGGTCGGCCGGGACCTGGTCCGGGGCGCAGCCGGCGGGCCGCGACGAGGTCGGGGTAGGGCTGAGCGGGTCGGGGGCGGCGAAGGGACGCCATGAGGTGAGCACGGCCAGCACGAGGGCGGCGGCGAGCAGGCAGGCGGCCGTCGTGGCGGCGAGCTGCCGCCGGCGGCGGGCCTGGCCGCGCGCCACGATCTGCTGCGTGGCCGGGGTGGCGACCTTCGGCGCCTCGATCTCCAGGATGGCGGCGAGCGCGGACCGGCCCCGGGACAGCCACGACTTCACCGTGCCGGTCGGCACCTGCAGCTGCAGGGCCACGTCCTCGACGGCCATGTCGGCCAGGTAGTGCAGCACCAGCGCCTCGCGCTGGCCCTTGGGCAGCCGGCGCAGCGCCGCGACGACCATGACGTGGTCGGGGTTGACGTCGGGCGCGAACTCCTCGCGCTGCCGGTCCAGGTACTTGCGTGCCGTGCGGATGCGGCGCCAGCGGGAGTTGGCCAGGTTGATCGCGACGCGGCGGACCCAGGCGAGCGGGTCGTTGTACTCCGACACGGTCTGCCAGCGCTGCCAGGCCCGCGCGAACGCCTCCTGGGTCACGTCCTGGGCGGCGCCCATGTCGGCGGTGAAGGAGTACACCAGCAGCACGGTCGGGGCGAAGCAGGCCTGGTAGAAGCCCTCGAAGTCGTCGGCGGACACGGCCGTCGCGGTCGTCATGCCTTGTCACACTTCCCGGACCCGCACCAGGTTGCAGCCCTCCAAAGAAAGATCGCCGCCTCGTGTCGAGAAGTGCGGTAGGACCACACTTTCTGACACGAGACGGCGATCATCGCCGTGGAGACCGTAAGGAGGTCAGCGCCAGCCGACGTCGATCCGGTCGCCCCGCTCGTCGAAGAAGTGCAGGGCGTCCATGCGGACCGCGATGGACAGCGGGTGCCCGGAGCTGATCTGCGGGTACGGCGCGAGCCGCACCGCGAGCTCGGCGGCGCGCCGGTGGTGGCGGCCCGGGTCGGAGAGAACGCTCTCCCGCTGAGCAGGACGCTCGGCGACGGTGGTCGCGCCGCCGTTGCTCCGGCCCTTCATCCGGTTGATGACGTGCCCGAAGCGGCGCAGCCGGGAGCCGTGCTCCTCGGCCTCGGCGGCGGAGCGGCCGATCTCGTCGACGACGACGGCGGTCGCGCCGATGTCGACGAAGGCCAGCGACTCGTGGCCGTGGTGCTCCAGGTAGCGGATGCGGCCCTGCAGCACGTCGCCCGGGGTGTCGGGCGCCACGGGCGTGATCGCCTCGGCGCGTACGCCGATGACGATGCGCTCGCCGTGGAAGTGCGACACGGCGCGGGCGCGGATGTCGTCCCACTTCAGGTACAGCGACTGCTCGCCCAGGTTGAGCTGGACGTAGCGGTCGAGGTGCACGTAGACCGACGCCTCCAGCAGGTTCATCCGCGGGCTGCCGAGGAACGCGGCGACGTACAGGGTGGCCGGCTTGCCGTACACCTGCGTCGGGGTGCCCACGTCCTGAAGCACGCCCTTGCGCATGATGGCCACGCGGTCGGCCATGGTCAGCGCCTCGGCCTGGTCGTGCGTGACGTACACGGTGCTGACGCCCAGCTCGCGGACCAGGCCGGAGATCTCGGCGCGCAGCTCGGCGCGCAGACCACTGTCCAGGTTGGACAGCGGCTCGTCCATCAGGAAGAGCCCGGGGCGGCGCACGATGGCGCGGCCCATGGCCACCCGCTGGCGCTGGCCGCCGGACAGCTGGCTGGGCTTGCGGCCCAGCACGTCGCCGATGCCCAGTGCACTGGCCACGTCGGCGACCCGCTCCGCCCGCGGCTCCGGCTCCACGCCGGACAGCCGCAGCGGGAAGCCGATGTTCTCGCCCACGGTCATGTGGGGGTACAGCGCGAAGTCCTGGAAGACCATCGCGATCCGGCGATCACGCGGCGGCAGCTGGTTGGCCAGCTGGCCGTCGAGCATGATCGCACCAGTGGTGGGATCCTCCAGGCCCGCGATCATCCGCAGCACAGTGGACTTGCCACAGCCGGAGGGTCCCAGGAGAACCATGAATTCACCGTCAGCCACATCGAGGCTGACGTTGTCCACCGCCACCGTCCCATCCTGGAACACCTTGGTGACGTCTTTGAGCGCGACGGTAGTCACCGTCTCCTCCCACAGCCCTCGATCCGGCCCCGAAAGTGGCTACTCTCACGGAAAATAACCCCACGTCATATCGGGTAAACGTGCCATGTTCCCTGCGTAACAACAGGATTACTGGATCACGTAGCCATCATTACGCTGCGTGATGGCGGCGGGAGACGACGAGAGCCAGCAGCTCATCCGCCACACGGGCCCGACCAAGGCCGTCTACTGCGCCAAGAGCCCGCGCGGAGGCTGCGGCGCGGGCGTTCGGGGAAGACAGAAGCCGTCGCAATGTGTCACGAGCGGCAACGGCATGCGAACCGTCCGGATCGGTCAGGTCGGACAGATGGCCCAACCCCGCGGACAGTCCCCGGGCAACAACCCGTTCATATCCGAGTTCCTGGTTGTCGACGACCCACACCAGCGCGGCCGCCGCACCGAGGCACAGCAGCTCCCAGGTCGAGGTGCCCGACGCACTCACCACCAGATCGGCTTCGGCGACCAGCGCGGGCAGCCGGTCCGTCGGCGCCAGCACGTGGATCGCCTGCTCCGGGCCCACCGGCAGGGACAGCAGCTGCCGGTGCAGCGCGGGCGTGCCCGCCACCACGGTCAGCTCCAGCGGCAGGCCGGTGCCGAGCACCAGGCGGCACAGCGGCGGCGCCGCGCTGAACGCGTCCGTGCCGCCGAAGAAGGCCAGCACCTTCGGACGGGCCGCGCCCGGGTGGCGGACCGGCGCCGTCGGCCGCAGGCGCAGCACGTCGTCGCGCAGCAGCACGTAGCGCAGGCCGGCCAGGCGGACCGCGTCCGGCGGCAGCGGGGGCGCGGCCAGCTCCGCGTCCAGGTTCTGGTCCAGGTAGAGGTCGGCGTCCTGGCCGCGCAGGTCGCCGTCGACCACGGCCAGCACCGGCACGCCCCGCTCCCGCAGGGCGCCGGCGCAGGCGGGATCGAGGGTGTACGAGTCCAGCACCATCGCGGCCAGCCCGTGCTCCTTGACGGCCGCGACGGCGCCGTCCGGTGTGTCCGGTCCGGGCACCCGCGCGAACCCGCGCCTGGCCAGCTGCTCCTCGGCCCAGGGCAGGCCGCCGGTGTCCCCGAGGAACACCGGCCGCACGCCCCGGGACGCCAGCTCCTCGCCCAGCGCGACGCAGCGCACCAGGTGACCGACGCCGCGGGTGGCCCCGGCGTCGCAGCGCAGCCCGACGCGGACCGGCGTCATCCCCGCTCCAGCGCCTTCTGCTCCACGTGCGCGTTGTACGCCGCCACCTCAGGATGCGCCGACAGCCACTCGGCCAGCTTGGCCAGCGGCACGCTGCTGTCGCCGAACTCCGCCACCACCGCCTCGACGAGCCGCCAGTCCTCCGGCGTGTCCAGGGTCAGCCGCAGACCGGTGCGGTCCGGCGGCAGGGTGAGGCCCAGCACCCGGAACCGGTCCGGATGGGTGTACGCGTACGACGTGACATGCACCCGGTGGTGCGCCGTGGCCAGCCGGTCCAGCGTGCGCAGCGTGTCCGCCCGGATCACCTCGACGTCCAGCCCGCGCGGCAGCATCCGGGCCAGCGACGTGCTCAGGTAGTCCAGCCCCGGCACGGCGCGGAACACCCGCCCGCCCAGCGCCACGATCTCCGGGTCCAGCAGCGGGCAGTCCGCGGTGAACCGCATGACCGCGTCGGCCGGGTGGGCGTCGAGCGCGCCCAGGAATCGGGTCAGCACGTCGTCGACCGGGCCGCGGTGCCAGGCCACGCCCAGCCGCGTGCACTCGGCCACGACCGCGTCGTCGGCGTCCTCGATCGTGGTGGCCACCACCAGCTCGTCGACCGCGCCGCTCTCCCGGGCCGCACGGACCACCCGGCCCAGCACGGTGCTGCCCGCGAGCGGCCGCAGCACCTTGCCGGGCAGCCGGGTGGAGCCCATCCGGGCCTGGATCACGCCGAGCATCCGCATCCGATGTCCCCCTGTCAGCGCCGCAGCAGCCGCTTGGCGAGGCCCTTGGCCTTGCGCAGCGGGTAGATCAGCAGCTTGCCCAGCCGGAAGCTGAACGAGCCGCTGAGGATGTCGAGCTTGTCCTCGGCGTGCCGCAGCGCCTTCTCCCGTGATTCCAGCAGCTCCTCGGCCCACGCGACGCGCGACACGGCGTGGGCCAGCTCCTCGCGCAGCCGGTCGTTGGCGGCGTGCAGCTCCCGGTGGCTGTCCAGGTCCAGCGGCGGGGTGCCGGGGGTGACCGCGGCCAGCCGCTCGCGCAGCCGCTCGCGGCCGGCCTCGTCCAGGCCATGCTCGGCGGCGCGCAGGCGCGCCTCCAGGTCGACGGCCGCGGCCAGCACCGGCCGCTCCAGGGTGTGCCCGGCCATGCCCGCGAGGATCACCACCAGCGAATCCGCGTCGACCAGCACGGGCCACGGGTGCGAGTAGCCCCCGGTGATCAGGCGTACCGCGAACGTGCGCAGCGAGCGGGCCAGCGCCACGTCCAGCGGCGCGCGCACCGTGGTGGACCAGGTCGGGTCCCACGGCGTGCAGCCTTCGCCGTCGAGCAGCAGGTCACCCGGGGCGGCCCAGAGCGCCACCCCGCCGACCGTGCCGTCCTCGTCCGCCCCCTCGGCCAGCCAGGCGGCGTAGCGGGTCAGCACGCGGCTCAGCTCAGGCAGGTCGCGGCGCAGGCACAGCTCGATCAGCTGCTCCTCGAACAGCCTGCCGCGCGGCAGCGGCCCGGCCAGCGCCGCCGGGTCCCGGTACACCCCGTCGCGGCTGCGCAGCGTGGGATCGCCGAGCACCTGGCGGGACCAGCCGTGTTCGGCGCGGACCACCTCGTAGCGCACCGGGTGGGGCACCGTGCCCGCGTCGGCGACGACCACGCGCTGGCGCGGGATCAGCGCTCCGGCCCGGGTCGCGGCGACCAGCCAGACCGGCGCGAACTCGGCGGCCGACCCGGCGCGCAGCGCGCTGCCCGCCAGCGCTCGCGGGTCGCTGAGCACCGGGCGGCCGGCGAGCTGGGCGCCGTACGCGGCGGACACCGCGATGCGGACGAACCCGGCCAGGTGCGGGTCGGCCAGCCGGTCGAGCGGCGCGAGCACCGACGGCTCGTGCGCGGTCGGGAAGCCCGCCATCGGCTCGGCGACGGTCAGCCCGCGCCCGGCCAGGCTCGACACCAGCTCGCCGGGCGAGGCGGGCCGGGTGGCGTCGTAGTCGCCGAGCGGCGTCCAGTCCGCGTCGGTGCGCTCGCCGTACCAGGGGGACATGCGGACCAGGCGGTGCACGCCGAGCAGGTTCTCCTGGGCCAGCAGCAGCGTGCCGCCGGGGCGCACCGCGCCCGCCATCAGGTCGGCGGTCTCCGCCCAGCTCAGCGCGGCGCCCTCGACCGAGGGCAGCCGCTCCAGCCCGTCGCAGGCGACGACCAGGTCGTACGTGTCGGACGGGTCGAGCTTGGCGACGCTGCCGCACAGCACGGTCACCCCCGGCAGCCGCCGGGCCAGCGCCTCGGCGTCCGGATACGCCCGCACCAGGCAGGTGACCGCCATCGGCGCGTCGGCGAGCAGGCTGATCAGCGCCTGCTCGTGCGGGCCGGCGACCAGCGCCCGCCCGCCGGGCCGGACCAGGTCGCGCAGCACCTCCTGCAGCGCCGGGCCGGCCGCGGGGCGCCGGTCGGCGGCCGGCTCGTCATCGGTCCAGACCAGCATCTCGCCGCCGATCAGGCGGAGGTTCTGCGGCACGGTGGTGGTCGACGGGCTCATCGGCCTGCTCCTGCGGGGACGGGGCGGGGGGTGTGGAGGTGCTCCCAGCCGAACAGGCGGCGCAGGGACGCGGGTGAGGTCAGGTACGCCGTGCCGAGCTCGTCGTCGGCGATGGCGCGGGCGGTGGCGTGGTCGACGTGGGTGCCGTGCAGTTCCGGCCACTGCCGCCGGATGCGGGCCACGCCGCCGAAGGTCGGGTCCTCGGCGTGCAGCACCATCGGGTCGCCGTACACGGCGGACTCGCAGCCGGCGGCCAGGCCGTAGAACAGCGCGCTGCTGACCCGGTTGGACGCCACCCGCCTGTGCCGGCGCAGCTCGGTGAGCTGGCCGAGCAGGAAGTCCGGGTTGGTCTGGCGCCACCAGTGCCCGCGGTAGCCGTGGCAGATGACGCGGAAGCCGGCCCGCTCGTAGAGGCGGCGGATGCGCCGGGTCTGGAACTCCGCCCAGTACAGGCAGACGGTGACCGGCCCCTCCTCGACGTCCTTGATGGTGGCGATGAGGCGGCGGTGGTCGCCCTTGACCTCCTGGCCCTCCCAGCCGTGGAACGGGTACCAGATGGTGCCCTCGCGCGGCGGCGCGGCCGGCCCCTCCGGCTCCAGGGCCAGCAGGTAGATCCAGGGGGCGCCGACCACGGTCACGTTGCGGCGGCCCAGCGACCACGCCCGGCGGCGCGTCTGCTCGGACCACACGAAGATCGGGGCGCCCTCGACGTACGGCGTGCCGGGCGCGAGCCCGTCGCCGATGTTCCAGCCGTGCTGCAGGTAGCCGAGCATGCGCGGCGGCGCGTCGAGCTCGCCAAGGTCGCAGTACCGGGCGAGCACCTGCGCGTGGCCGTAGAAGTGGTTCGCGTGATGCACGAGTCGTCCTGTGGAGAGGGGTCGGATCGGCCTAGCGCAGCGCCGTGACCAGCGTGTCGATCACGCGGTCCTGGTCGGCGTCGGTGAGGTCCGGGAAGAGCGGGAGCGACAGCTCCTCGGCGTAGAAGCGCTCGGCGTTGGGGCACATGCCCCGGCGGTAGCCGAGATCGGCGAAGACCGGGTGCCAGTACACCGGGATGTAGTTGACCTGCACGCCGATGCCCGCGGCGCGCAGCCGGTCGTAGACCTCCCGGCGGCGGCCGTCCAGCACCCGCACCGGGTAGAGGTGCCAGGCCGGATCGACCCAGGCCCGCTGCGGCGGCGTACGCAGGCCGGGCACCCCGGCCAGGGCCTCGTTGTAGCGGGCGGTCAGCTCCGTCCGGCGCGCCTTGAACGCGCCGAGCCGGCGCAGCTGGCTGCGGCCCAGCGCGCACAGCACGTCGGGCAGCCGGTAGTTCAGCCCGAACGTGTGCACCTCCTGGTGCCAGCCGCCCTCGTCGGGCTCGCGCAGTTCGTCGCGCTCGCGCACCATGCCGATGCCGCGGAACCGCTTCGCCGCCGTGAGCCGGGCCGGATCGGCCGCGGCGACCGCGCCGCCCTCGGCCGTGGTCAGGTTCTTGGTCGGGAAGAACGAGAACGTGGTCAGGTCGGCCAGCGAGCCGACCGGGCGGTCCCGGTACACCGAGCCGATGGCGTGCGCCGCGTCGGCGATCAGCAGCGCTTCCGCGTCGTCGGCGACCTTGCGCAGGTCGTCGTACTCGGCGGGGTGCCCGGCGTAGTCCACCGCGGTGATCACCCGGGTGCGCGAGGTCACCGCGGCGGCTGCCGCGGCCGCGTCCAGGTTGGCCGTGTCCTCCTCCACGTCGGCGAAGACCACGGTGGCGCCGTGCGCGATCGCGGTGGAGGCGGTCGCCACGAAGGTCATCGGCGTGGTGACCACCTCGTGGCCGGGCCCGATGCCCGCCGCCGCGTACGCCGTGTGCAGCGCCGCCGTGCCGTTGCTGACCACCGCGCAGGGCGCCCCGCCGGTCCACCCGGCGAGATCCTCCTCGAACGCGGTGACCTGCGGGCCGGTGGTGAGCCAGTCACCGCGCAGCACCTCGGCGACCGCGGCCACGTCCGCGTCGGTGATCGACTGCCGTCCGTAGGGAAGCATGGTTCCTTCCTCTCGCCCGAGGGCGGCCGTCAGGCGTCGGCGCCGAGCAGGTCGCGCATCTCGTCGACGCCGAGCCACATGTCGTTGTTGTCGGAGCGGTAGTTGAAGTCCTCCGGCACCGTCGCCCCGTCGGCCGGCGGGACGTAGCCCCACTCGGCGATCGTCGGCTGCACCACGTACCGGTCGGCCAGGCGCAGGGTCCGGTGGGCGTCGCCGAGGGCGATCATCTCCTCGTGCAGCTTCTCGCCGGGGCGGATGCCGATCTCGTGGATCGGTGCGCCGGGCGCGACGGCCTCGACCAGGTCCAGGATGCGCATGCTCGGGATGCGCGGCACGTACAGCTCGCCGCCGTTCATCAGGTCGAACGAGTCGACGACGAACTTCACCGCCGCCTCCAGGGTGATCCAGAAGCGGGTCATCCGCTTGTCGGTCACCGGCAGGCTCTGGCCCTCGGCCTGGAGCTGCTTGAACAGCGGCACCACCGAGCCGCGGCTGCCCATCACGTTGCCGTAGCGCACCACCGAGAAGCGGGTCGGGTGGTTGGCGGCGTAGTGGTTGGCCGAGATGAACAGCTTGTCGGCGACGAGCTTGGTCGCGCCGTACAGGTTGATCGGGCTGGACGCCTTATCGGTGGACAGGGCGACGACCTTCTGCACCCCGTTGTCGATCGCGGCCTCGATGACGTTCTGCGAGCCGCCGACGTTGGTGCGCACGAACTCGAAGGGGTTGTACTCGGCCGTGTCCACCTGCTTGAGCGCCGCCGCGTGCACCACGTAGTCGACGTTGTGCATCGCCCGGGTCAGCCGCTCGCGGTCGCGCACGTCGCCGATGAACCAGCGCAGCCGCTCGTCGTTGCCGAACATCTGGCGGACCTCGTACTGCTTCAGCTCGTCCCGCGAGATGACCACGAGCCGCTTCGGCTCCAGGTGGTCCAGCGCGTACCGCAGAAACGCCTTGCCGAACGATCCCGTGCCACCGGTGATCAGAATGGACGAACCCCGCAGCACACTCACTTGTCGCTCCTTGCACGTCAATGGATATCGCCCGACGAGAAAGGTGCCAGGCGGCCGGTGAGAATCCGGTGCCGTGCCAACATAATCGCAGATCCAGCGCCTGGATACGCTTGCAATGCGAAGTTTCCCCAGTGTTCAACACGGATGATCGAGGATCGTTTCCACGATGTCGAACAGCGCGTTAACAGCACGCGCCGCGCACTTATAGAACCGGTTAACTAGACCGGCGAATGGCGTCCCCGAGGGACGCGATACAAAGAATTCTGGGCCTTTCCCGGCACCCCCGCCGCGAAAAGCCCAGAATCCGTCCCACCAATCCCCCGCCCCGCGCGGCCACGCCCCACCGCCCCCGCCGCGCCACCGCCCCCCGCGCCATGATCGCGATCTCGTGTCGGAATGTGCGGCTGGACCACAGGTTTCGACACGAACTCGCGATCATCGCCTGGCCGACGGGGCTAAACCAGGTCCCAGGTCAGGGGGGTGCCCTTGGTGGCGGGGCGGGTGAAGCGGCGGCCCAGGACGTTGTCGATCTCGACGGGCGGCAGGCCGCCGGCGGGGCGGATGGAGCGTACGTTGTCGGCGGTGACCAGGTCGCCGGCCTGCACGTCGGCGACCACGTAGAGGGAGCGGCGGAAGCGCAGCCCCTCCTTCTCGCTGTCGGTCGGGCCGATCCGGGTGCCGCCGAGCGCCTGCCAGGCCCGCTCGCTCTCGGCGACCAGCGCGGCCAGCTCGCCCGGGTCCAGGGAGAAGGCCGAGTCGACGCCGCCGTCGGCCCGATCCAGGGTCACGTGCTTCTCGATGACGGTCGCGCCCAGCGCCACCGCGGCCACCGGCACGCCGATGCCCATGGTGTGGTCGGACAGGCCGACCTGGGTGCCGAAAGCCTCCGCCAGCACGGGGATGCAGCGCAGGTTGCTGTCCTGCGGCGGCGACGGGTAGGAGGCGGTGCAGGCCAGCAGGACGATCTGGTCGTTGCCCGCGGCGCGTGCGGTCTCCACGGCGGCGTGGATGTCGCCGACGTCGGCCATACCCGTTGAAATGATCATCGGTTTGCCGGTGCGCGCCGCCAGGCGGATCAGCGGCAGGTCCACCAGCTCCGAAGAGGCGATCTTGTAAGCCGGCGTCTGCAGCGACTCCAGCAGCTCGATCGCGGTGTGGTCGAACGGCGAGGAGAACACCGTCAGCCCCCGCCGCCGGGCCCGCTCGAAGATCGCCGGGTGCCACTCGTACGGCGTGTGCGCGCGCTGGAAGAGGGCGTAGAGGTTCTCCCCGCCCCACAGCCCGTGCTCGTCGGAGATGCGGAACGCGGGCGCGTCCACGTCGATCGTGATCGTGTCCGGCGTGTACGTCTGCAGCTTGAGCGCCTGCGCCCCGCTCGCGGCGACCGCGTCCACGATCTGCAGGGCGCGGTCGAGCGAACCGTTGTGGTTGCCCGACATCTCCGCGATGACGAACGGGCGGTGCTCCGGCCCGACGAGGTGATCACCGATCTTGATGGTGGGCATGCGCCGCACTCCGTTCCGTTCCACGAGGGCCGCGCCGGTCGGCGGCGGCCAGCTCCGTCCAGACGACCTCCTGCGGCTCGCCGTCGATCACGCACTCGTAGCGCCGCGTCGCGGTGAAGCCGAACCGGCGGTGCAGCTGCAGCACGGGGGTGTTCCAGGCCAGCGTCTCGCCGCCGAGCCGGTCCACGCCGAGGGTGTCGAAGGCGAAGTCCACCGCCTCCCGCTCCAGCTCCAGCCAGGCCGGGAGCAGCTCGCCGCGCTCGGTGAGACCGTCCACGTCGAGGTAGAAGCCCCAGATCACGCCGCGTTCGGCCGCCCGGCGCCCGTCGAACATGACCACACCGGACGGGCGTCCGCGCCATTCGAAGACCAGCACGTGCCGCAGCGGGTCCAGGGCGACCGCGTCCCACCAGGCGGCATGCTCGGCCGGTTCGATCACGTGGGTGGTCAGGCTGGCCCGGCGGACCTGGGGGTGGTTGCGCCAGCGCAACACCTCGTCACGATCCTCAGGTGTCGCGTAACGGAGCACGCGGACACCCTACCCAGCACAAACGCCCCTAGAGGGCACGTTCGGAAACGTTCACCGGGTGTTCGCCCGCTCGCCCAGGAACACCCGGCGCACCACCCGCTCGGCGGCGTGCCCGTCCTCCCAGGCGCAGAACCGCTCCCGGAACGCCCGCCGCAGCGCCGCGTCCTCGCCCTGGCGGCCCTCCCGCAGCAGCGTCACCAGCTCACCGAGGTCCCGGACCACCGGCCCCGGCGGCTGGGCGACCACGTCGAACACCACGCCCCGGTTGCGGCGGTACTCGTCCCAGTCCGGGGTGTAGAGCACGATCGGCCGGTCCAGCACCGCGAAGTCGAACACCGCCGACGAGTAGTCGCTGATCAGCACGTCCGCGGCGAGGTAGAGGTCCTCGACCACCGGGTGGTCGTACACGTCGCGCACCTGGTCGCCGTCGGGGAAGCGGTCCTCGGTCAGGTAGTGCCCGCGCACCAGCACCAGCCCGCGCGGGCCCAGCGCGTCGGCCACCGCCCGCGGGTCGAACGCGGGCAGCGTCATCGGCTCCGGCCGGAACGTCGGCACGTACAGCGCCACCACGCGGTCCGGGGCGATGCCCAGCGCCGCACGGGCCGCCGCCGCGTCGGCCGCGTCCGCGCGGGCCAGCCGGTCGTTGCGCGGGTAGCCGGTCTCCAGCGCCTCGAAGCGGCACGGGTACGACCGCTCCCACATCTCGGTGCTGAACGCGTTCGCGCTGACGCTGAAGTCCCACGCGTCGCAGCGGCGCAGCATCGCCTCGAAGTCCATGCCCGCGCCAGCCGGATGGTACTGCTGGTCCAGGCCCATCGTCTTGATCGGCGTGCCGTGGTGGGTCTGCAGATAGACCTGGCCCCGGCGCTTGCGCACGTAGTTCGGGAAGTTCACGTTGTTGACCAGGAAGCGGGCGCGCGCGAGCGCCCGGAACGCGGCGCGCGAGCCGTCGTGCAGCACCGGCGTGCCGTCGGTGATCCGGTCCGCCGACTCCGGCCGGACCAGCCACACCCCGCGCACGTGCGGGGCCAGCCGCCGCGCCTCGTGGTAGACGGCGGCCGGGTTGCAGGACACCCCGCGATACCAGTAGGACGCGTACAGGGCGAGCCGGTCGTCGACCGGGAGCAGCCGCTGGAGTTCGTAGTAGGCGCGGCCGAACAGGCCCGAGGGCCCCTTGCGCAGCCGCCCGGCGACCTTGGGCGCTGTCGCGCGCACCGACCGGGACAGTGCCGCGGTGCGCCGCCCGAGCCGGGTCAGCGAGCGCATCAGCCAGTACGGCACCCACGCCCGGCGCGCGACCAGCCGGTAGCGCAGGCCGTCCTTGCCCGGCGGCTCGGCGTAGCCACCCGGCGGCAGGTAGCGGTCGAACATGTCGGCGATGCGCAGGAAGCAGCGCCGGCGCAGCCGCCGGGGCAGCCGGTGGTCGTTGCCGACCACGGTCATGCAGTGCCAGATCATGCGCTCGAAGATCAGCGGGCGGACCTCGTCGGCGCGCGGCCCCAGCCCGTCGATGAGCTGCCAGGCCCGCTCCCAGTGGTCGAACAGCTCGAAGTGCCGGGCGTCCTGGGTGCGGGTGATCGCGCCTACCCGGCGCTGCCGGTAGGAGTAGCAGTTGCGCTCCAGCACGCAGATCCGCTCCGCGGCGGCCATGAGCGGGTACGTCCAGGAGACGTCCTCGTACCAGCCGGCGCCGAAGCGCAGGTCCAGCTTGACCAGCAGGTTGCGGCGTACGATCTTGTTCCACACGGTGTGGATGGTCTTGATCAGCACCGGCCGGGCGGTGATGTCCACCCCGTCGGGTCCGGGCTCGCGGGCGAGCTGCCGCCGCATGCCGCTGCGCCGGCCCTTGCCGACCGGCCACAACCGCTCGAAGTCGACGATCAGCACGTCGGGCTGGTCCACCCGCAGCCGGGCCGCGATCGCCGCCAGCGAGCCCGGCTTGAGCGCGTCGTCGCTGTCCACGAACCAGACGTACTCGCCCGTGGCCCGTTCCAGGCCCGCGTTGCGGGCGTGGCCCAGGCCCACGTTCTCGGGCAGGTGCAGCACGGTGACCCGGGGGTCGCGGGCGGCGTACTCGTCGAGGATCTCGCCGCAGTGGTCGGGCGAACGGTCGTCGACCGCGATCACCTCGACGTCGTCGAAGCCCTGGTCGAGGATGGAGTCGAGGCACTGCCTGAGGTAGCCCTGCACGCGGTAGGCGGGCAGGACCACGCTCAGCAGTGTCACGTACGAACCAGTCCCTTGTAGGCGTCGAGCGCTTCCTGCACCGTGCCGTCGACGGTCAGCTGGCCGCCGTTGATGTACAGCCCGCGCGTGCAGAAGCGGGTGAGGTCCCCTTCATTGTGCGACACGAGGACGAGCGTGCGGCCTTCTGCCAGCAGTTTCTCCATCGTGCCGTAGCACTTTCTGCGGAACTCGGCGTCACCGACGGCCATCACCTCGTCGACCAGCAGGATGGGGTGGGACAGCTGCGCGATCACCGCGAAGCCGAGCCGCACCTTCATGCCGGAGGAGTAGTGCCGCACCGGCGAGTCGATGGAGCGCGCCACCTGCTCGCCCGCGAAGTCGACGATCTCGTCGAACTTGGCCTTGAGCGTCTTCTGGCTCATCCCGTGCAGGGCGCCGACCAGCATCACGTTCTCGCGGCCGGTCAGGTCGCCGGAGAAGCCGGCCGACAGCTCCAGCAGCGGGGCCACCTTGCCGTGCACCTCGACGGTGCCCTCGTCCGGGATGAGCACGCCCGCGATCATCTTGAGCAGGGTGCTCTTGCCAGTGCCGTTCTTGCCGATGATGCCGACGGCCTCACCGGGGCGGATGTCGAAGGACAGGTCGCGCAGCGGCCAGAAGCTGTCCTCGGTCTTGTTGGGGTCGCGCTTGCTGCCGAAAAAGAGCATCTCGCGCACCCGCAGGTTGCGGCGGCGGCCCTTGCTGAAGCGGACCCCTAGGCCGCGGGCGCTGATGATGGGGTCGGACACGGTCACAGCTCCTTCAGCACCGACGGCTCAAGCTTGCGGAACATCAGCCACCCGAACAGGAAGACCAGCAGGCTCCCGCCGATCGAGGCGGCCAGCAGCGCCGGCGACGGCCATTCGTTGGCGAACCAGGCGGCGTGGTGCAGCTGGAAGATGCCCACCAGCGGGTTCGCCTGGTAGACGATCTTCACCCACTGCGGCATGTCCGAGCCGGTGACCTGGCTCAGCGGGTAGATGATCGGCGCGGCGTAGAAGAGGATGCGCAGCGCCAGGCGCATGAAGCGCTCCACGTCCCGCAGCATCACGTTCAGCGACGACAGCAGCAGCGAGATGCCCACCAGGAAGATCGCCTGCACGAGCACGGCCAGCGGCAGCGCGTAGAGGGTGTGCCAGCCGAAGTCGGCCTTGAAGATGATCGCGCCGAGGACCAGGATCGGCAGGCCGGCGACGTACTCGGCGAAGCGGCCGACCACCCGGCCCAGCGGGAAGATCTCGCGGGGCACCTTGATGGTCGTGATCATCCGAGCCTGCGACACGAGTGCCGTGGTCGACTCGCTGATCGCGCTGTTCGCCCACATCCAGGCGAAGATGCCGGAGAGGATGAACATGATGTAGTCGGTGCCGCTCAGGCCGTCGCGGCCACCGCCGTACAGCACACCGAAGATGAAGTAGTAGATCGCCGCCATGGTCAGCGGCTCGATCAGCGACCACAGGTAGCCCAGCACGGACTGCTGGTACTTGACGGTCAGGTCGCGCTGCACCAGCAGGCGAAGCACGCTGCGATGACTCCACACCGCCGCGATACTCGAGGTCAACCCGGCCTCCCTGCTGCTCACAAGCCAATTCCCGATCACGGTAGTCGACGGACGCCGCGCACACGGGGTCATAGGGTCCTACGCCCGGCCTGCGTGGGTCGGACGTGGCGGGCACAAGGCTAACAGCGCCCCCGCGCGCTGTGACACCCCGCCGAACGGCTCAACATTCGATCACATTTACGGCGAGACCGCCCCGCGCGGTCTCTTTGTACTTGATCTTCATGTCCGCGCCGGTCTCCCGCATGGTCTTGATCACCTTGTCCAGGGAGACGAAGTGATTCCCGTCACCGCGCAGCGCCATGCGGGCCGCAGTGATCGCTTTCACACTCGCGACCGCGTTGCGCTCGATGCACGGGATCTGCACCAGACCGCCGACCGGGTCGCAGGTCAGCCCCAGGTTGTGCTCCATCGCGATCTCCGCGGCGTTCTCCACCTGCGCCGGGTTGCCGCCCAGCACCTCGGCCAGGCCGGCGGCCGCCATCGAGCAGGCCGAGCCGACCTCGCCCTGGCAGCCCACCTCCGCGCCGGAGATGGAGGCGTTCTCCTTGAACAGCACGCCGATGGCGGCGGCGGTGAGCAGGAAGCGCACCACCCCGTCCTCGTTCGCGCCGGGCACGAACCGGGCGTAGTAGTGCAGCACCGCGGGCACGATGCCGGCCGCACCGTTGGTCGGCGCGGTGACCACCCGGCCGCCGGCCGCGTTCTCCTCGTTCACGGCCAGCGCGAACAGGGTGATCCAGTCCATGACCCGCAGCGGGTCGGTCGCGTAGTGCTCCTTCGACAGGGTGCGCTGCAGCTCGGCGGCCCGGCGGCGCACCTTCAGGCCGCCCGGCAGGGTGCCCTCGTTGGTGCAGCCGGCCTCGACGCAGTCCTGCATGACCTGCCAGATGCGCAGCAGCCCGGCCCGCACGTCGGCCTCCGAGCGCCAGGACAGCTCGTTGGCCAGCACGATGTCGCTGATCCGCAGGCCGGTGTCCCGGGTCAGCGCCAGCAGCTCGGCGCCGGTGCGGTAGGGGAAGCGCACGGGGGTGTCGTCGGGCTTGATCCGGTCCGCGCCGGCCGCGTTCTCGTCCACCACGAAGCCGCCGCCCACCGAGTAGTAGGTGCGCTCGCGCAGGCTGCCGCCCGCCGCGTCGAAGGCGGCGAAGGTCATCCCGTTCGGGTGGTACGGCAGCGAGCGGCGGCGGTGCAGGGTCAGCTCGAAGGCGGCGTCGTGCACGCCCAGCAGCGCCACCCGGCCCGCCTGCTTGATGTCCGCGAAGCGGGCGTCGGCGGTGGCGGTGTCGACCGTCTCCGGGTCCTCGCCGGCCAGCCCGAGCAGCACCGCCTTGTCGCTGCCGTGACCGTGGCCGGTGGCGCCCAGCGAGCCGAACAGCTCGGCGCGCACCGAGGCGACCTCGTGCAGCTTCCCGTCCGCTTTCAGCCCGGCCGCGAAGATCTGCGCGGCGCGCATCGGCCCGACCGTGTGCGAGCTCGACGGCCCGATACCGATCTTGAACAGGTCGAATACGCTGATCACTGACATCCCCCTCGTCGCGGACGCCCAAGCCTAGCCCGCCCCGCGGCCGGGCCTCACCGGCCGCCGGTCATCGGATGGCCTCGATCGCGCGCGCCACCCGGGCGCTGTTCTCCCGGTCCTGGTGCTCGAAGAAGTGCTTCGCGCGCAGGGTGTACTCGTCCTCCCGTACGCAGTCGCGCGCCAGGTAACCGATCACGGCCGTGACGGCCTCCTCCGCCGACCCGCACACCGGCCCGAAGCCGTCGCGCGCCGTGTCGAAGTAGCCGGGCCGGTAGTGGCCCGCCCGGTACTCCTCCGGGTCGAACTCGGCGTACACCAGTGGGGTGCCCAGGTAGGCGACGTCGTACGCCGTCGAGGACCAGTCGGTGACGAACAGGTCGCAGCGGCGCAGCGCGTCCTGCACGCTCTCCGTGCCCTGGTCGATCATGCGGACCACGTCGCTCTGCGCCACCGCGCCCAGCACGGCGTGCCGCATCTCGTAGTGCGGCAGGAAGTCCAGGCGGTACCCGTGCCGGCGCAGCGCCTCGGCCAGCCGGGGGCTCTCCAGGAAGTCGGTGAGGAAGCGGTGGTAGGTCGATCCCCGGAACTCCTGCTTCGCGGCCGCCGCCCGGCTGTAGGAGGGCACCACGAGGTAGGAGCGCCACGTCGGCATGAACAGCACCCGGCGCGAGCCCCGCTCCGGCACGAGCCCGTCGAAGCGCGGCAGGCCCAGGGTCTGCGCCCGCTCCCGCAGGTCGAACCGCTCCGCGACGTACTCGGTCTCCCGCGCCGCGGAGGTGACGAACAGCTCGACCGGGAAGCGGCCGCGGTGCATGCCGGTGCTGAGGTCCTTGTCCACCACCCCGTGGTCGAGGAAGACCCGGCGCGCCCCGACCCGCCAGCTCAGGTGCCGCAGGTAGGCGGGCCGGTCCCAGTCCGGCGGCAGCATGTACGAGTCGATGTCGTACGAGTTGATCAGCCGCTTGGCGTGCAGCATGAGGAACTTGTGCCGCAGCGACCCGTGCCGCACCACGTTGCCGAGGCCGCGCAGCCGGGCCCGGTCCGGGCTGCCCTTGCGCAGCAGGTAGTAGACGTGCCGCCGCCGCTGCCCGCGCAGGTGCCGGAAGAGGTGGTACGAGTTGTCCTGGGCGGTGTCGTGGCGCTCGCCGAGCAGCCACACGTCCCGGCGGCGCATCAGCGGCAGGGTGAGCAGCCGCACCAGCCGGTGCCGCCAGAACGGGTCGCGCCGCCGGTACTGCTCGTAGTCCTGCCGCAGCGACCACATCCGGGCCTTGAACCGCTCCCGGCGGCTCCGGAGCGGGTGCACCACCAGCAGCGCCTGCTCGCCCGTGCGGGGCGTACGCGGGATGACGACCCGCCCCTTCACCCGGCGCGGATACGCGTCGCGCAGGTAGGCGGCGCTCACCGCGCACGTCCGCGACGCCTGCCCGGTGGGGGTGTCCACGACCAGGCGCACCGTGTGCACGCCCGGCCGCAGCTTCGCGGCCGGGACGCGGGCGGTGAACCCGCCCCAGGCGTTGTCGGGCCGCGCGGCGGCGATGTCGGACCGGTACACGGCCTGCGCCGGGACGGTCACCGCGCTGCCCACCAGGCGCAGCGCCAGCGACACCCGGTCCGGGTCGGTGAGCGGCAGCCCGTTGATCGTGAACTGCCCCGAGATCTCCAGCTCGGCGCCGTCCGCCGACAGCCGGACCTGCTCGGCGTACGCCTTCATGCCGGAGCTCTTGAGCAGCGGCAGCCAGCCCGACGGCGCCGGGTAGTCCAGGAAGAGGTCGCCGCCGGAGGCCAGCACGCCGCGCAGGGCCCGGTCCGGGTGGGCGAACATCTCGAAGTCACCGGCCTTGCAGGCGAGATACGCCACCCGGTGCCGGGTGTCCAGCGTCCACTTCACGATGAACGAGATGTCGATGTCGCGGTAGATGCGGCAGCAGGCGTCGAACATGCGCCGCAGGTCCGCCTCGCCGAACAGCTCGTGCGCGCGCATCGCGAAGCCCTGGTAGCTGCGCACCAGGAAGCGTTCGAGGGCCTCCTTGCGGAACAGGTCGAGGCCCGGCCGCAGCGCGTCCAGCGTCTCGTTGAGCAGCAGGTGGTCCCAGTAGTTGGCGGGACGGACGAAGAGGCCGTCCATGATGGAGTCGCCGGTCGGGCGGCGGCGGTAGCGGTACACCAAGCGGTCGACCAGGGCGATCCGCTCCGCGCGCAGCCACATCGGCACGCAGAGGAAGGCGTCCTCGAAGTGCACGCCCTCCCGGAAGCGCAGCCCCGACGCGCGCAGCGCGGCCAGGTCGTACAGCTTGTGGCACGGCCCGGCGTCGAAGATCAGGTCGGGCGCGTCGGCCAGGCCGGAGAACACCCGGTCGCCCTTGCCGAAGTGCTTCTTCCAGACGAAGTCGGTGCGCGCCGGGAAGGTGTCCATGTTGCCGACCGCGATCGTCGCGCCGTGCGTGCGGATCGCCGTGAGCAGCAGCTCGATCGCCTGCGGCGGCAGCACGTCGTCGGCGTCGCAGAAGCCGACGTACGCCGCGTCGGCCAGGTCCAGCGCGCGGTTGCGGGCCGCGCCCGGCCCGGCGTTCTCCTGCCGCAGGTACACGACGTTCTCGTGCGACCCGGCGAAGCGCTGCGCGATCTCGGGCGACAGGTCGGTGCTGCCGTCGTCGACGAGCAGCACCTGGCAGCGCGCGAAGACGGTCTGCCCGGCGATCGAGTCCAGGCACTCGCCGAGGTACGCCGCGACGTTGTAGATCGGCACCACGACGGCGACGTCGTACGCGGGCACGGTGGGGTCGGACACGGTGCTGCTCACTTCTCCCACGGCGCCGGGATCGGGAAGTACTGGGACAGGAACGACTCCATGAGCCGGTGCAGGCGGTCGAACTGCGCCGGGTCGGTGTCGGTGTCGTTCAGGCAGAAGACGTCGAAGTCGCGCTTGGCCTGCAGCAGCGGCAGCATGGCCTCGGTGGTCGGCGACGACAGGTCGGCGTACATGTAGCGGATCGAGTCGACCGCGGCCCGGCCGGTCGCGTAGGCGTAGTACTGGAACAGCGACGAGGTCAGCGAGACGTCCTCCGGATCGCGGAACGGGTTGCCCGCGGTGCGGGCCAGCTCCTCGGGGTAGCGCTCCTCGATCTCGGCGAGCACGCTGCGCCGCAGCGCGTGCGGCACGTGCTTCATCTTGTAGGTGACGTGGCGGCCGAAGTCCTTCTGGACGAGCCGCCGGTTGTTGCGCCCGGCCGCGGTGGCCGGGATGTCCGCGTCCGCGCCCAGCTCACCGGGGTCGACCTTCGCGCGGGACGGGAAGATCTTCGCGATGCCGTTGGCGTGGAACAGCTTTCCGGGCGGGAACGGCCGGCCCAGGAACACGTCGTCGTTGAAGTACACGAAGTGTTCGCTGAGGCCCGGGAGGTGGTGCAGCTGCGACTCGATCGCGTGCGAGTTGAAGGTGGGCAGCGCCCCGCGGCCGCCGAACAGCTCGGCATGGCTCACCACGGTCACCTTCGGGTGGCTCGGATCCAGCCACGGCGGCACCTGGTCGTCGGTCACCAGCCAGATCCGGCGCACCCAGGGCGCGAACATCCACAGCGAGCGCAACGAGTAGCGCAGCTCGTCGCGGTTGAGGTAGCGCGACGCGTTGGCCGCCTGGCCCAGCACCGGGGGACGCTCGCGCAGCGCCCGGTCCCGGCGGTCGCGCCAGGCCGGGTCGGCGCCGTCCACCCACGTGTAGACGGCGTCCACCGGGAACGTGATGTCGTCGAGCAGGTCGCCCGCGAACTCCTCGCGGGTGGGGTAGGAGCCCCAGCCGGTGGCGTCCACCGAGGACAGCCGGGTGAACGACTCCTCGCCCAGCAGCGTGGCCGGCCCCTGCTCCGGCACCAGGTCCGCGGCGCGGTTGGGCCGCGGCGCGTGCAGCATCCCGTCCTCGGGCAGCCAGAACTCGATGTCGCACCCGCACTCGGCCCCGAACATGACGCCGCTGTCCAGGTAGTGCCGGACGACCCGCACCACCTCCGCCTTCTGCGCCGTACGCCAGAATCTGCCGTCGTCGCCGCGGCGCCGGGACCGTACGTGCTGGCCGATCACCTCGGCGAAGTAGAACGGGCGCGCCTTGGCCGCGGCCCGCAGCGCCCGGAGCACCGCCGGGCGGTCGGCGGCGCTCACCGCGACCGCACTGGCCAGGTCGTCGACGCCGCGGACCACGAAGTGGGCCACACCGGCGCCGTCGAGGATCTCCAGCACCTGCCGCAGCGTCTCCCGCCGGGCCGCCAGCGGGGTCGCCCGGTGCACGGTCTGCGCCACGATCCGGCCGTGTTCGGCGCCGAGCGCGACGAGCCCGGAGGCCCGGTAGCGGCGGGTCCTGCGGCCGGCGGCGCCAGCCGGAGTCGTACCCCGACGGACGGCGAAGCGCACCAGGAAGGACATCATGCGCGGCGACAGGCTCGTCTTGATCCGCTCGCGGGTGGCGGGCGGGACCATGGAGCCGTAGAGCCGGAAGAGCCGCGATCTGACCGGCGGCGCGAGCCGGACCGATCGATCATCCCGTTGGCCGACCATGCCTGTTGAACCCCCGCCGTTCGAGCCTCTCGCCCCCACGAGACACCGGGAACCGGGACGGCCCTGGCCATTCCGACCCTTCCGTGAGCAACCAGAACCTCACGGCGGCTGCAAGCTAACACGGGACAAGGGGAGCGACAAGCCATCGATCCCACTGTGCGAACAGGATCCGAGTGGTGAGGCAGAATCTCGGACATGTTCCGCCGGATCCGACCGCCCAGGCAGCACCGGACAGTTGTGGCCTTTGTGCTCTTCGCCGTGCTCGCTGCCACGGGATTGGTGAGCAGCATCGGTGCGAAGGAACCAGATCCGGAAAAGCCGTTGTTTCATGGTTTGCCGTCCATTCCGGTGCGAATCCTCAGCTTCAACGTGTGCGGGGGCGTCTGCCCACGCAAGGCTTCACTCGCCTCATGGGTGACGACTCTCACAGCCGGGCTGAGTCGGCACAAGGTGGACGTCCTGCTGCTGCAGGAGCTCTGCCGGGCGCAGTACGAGAGCCTCGCCCTGGAGCTGTCCGGCGGCTCGCCGGGGCCGCGCTACCTCGCGGTGTGGACGGAGACGGTCGACGACGACGAGAAGTGCCGCCAGTGGGGCGAGACCCGCCAGCGCGGCGGGGAGACGCGGTTCGGCAACGCCATCCTGATCCGCGACGTCGACGCCGTCCAGGACCGGCGGACCTGGCGGCTGCCCGGCACGGGCGAGACCGAGCAGCGGGCGCTGACCTGCGTACAGGCCGCGCTGCCCGACACGGGCCGGGTCCGGGTGTGCAATGTGCACATCGACCATCACAGCGCCGTCGGCGCGCAGCAGGCCGGTCAGGTGGCCCGCCTGGCCGACGGCTGGGCCGGGACCGAGCCGGTGCTGCTCGGCGGTGACTTCAATCTCTACCCCGACCATCCGGCGCTGTCGGCGCTGTACGCCCCGCCCGGCGGCGCGGGCGCGTTCCGCGAGGTCGACGACACCGACGCGGGGCGGTTTCCCGAGGGCTGCGAGAAAGGCCCGTGCCGGTCGGGCGAGGGCACCTACCACGGCAAGAAGATCGACTACATCTTCGCGTCCGGGCGGCACTTTGCCATCATGGACGCCTACCCTGTCGCCGAACTGGCGCCGCTGTCCGACCACCTCCCGCTCCTGGGCGTCGTCGCCCACCTCCCGCCCGCCGGCGGTCAGCCCTGACGTCCCTCAGCCACGACGACTAGCCCCGAAGGATCCTCGTGCCTCCCTACCGGCAACGCAGCGGCGCGAACCCCGCTCCCCGTCCCGGCGCCCCGGCGCGGCGCCCGTCCTGGCGGGCGGTGCTCGCCGCCGGTGCGGCCGCCCTGCTGGCCGCCTGCACCTCGCCGACCCCGGAACCGGTCAAGCCCTCACCCGCGGCGCCGCCGAACATCATCGGGGTGATGTCGTTCAACGTGTGCGGCGGCCAGTGCCCGCCCACGCTGCCGACCACCCAGTGGGCCTCGACCGTCGCCGCGGTCATCGACGAGAACCGCTCCGAGGTGGTGATGCTGCAGGAGATCTGCCGATCGCAGTACCTCGCGCTCAGCGACCTGCTCGGCAAGCGGGACCGGGCGGTGGGCACGCCGTACACGTTCGCCTGGAAGCCCACGCTGACGAACAACGCCGCGTGCAAGGTCTGGGGCGAGGCGCCCAACCGCGCGGAGACCGGCTACTTCGGCAACGCGATCCTGATCCGGGGAACCGACGCGATCAAGTACCGGACCGACGTCGCGCTGCCGAACCCGTACGGCCACGAGCCCCGGTTCATGATCTGCCTGGACACCGCGTTCGAGCAGACGGTGCGCGTCTGCAACGTGCACATCGACTACCACCCGGAGTCGCGCAAGGTGCAGCTCGCGCACGTGGCCAAGCTGGTGGGCGGCTGGGCCGCGACCCGGCCGGTCGTGCTCGGCGGCGACCTGAACATCCGGCCCGACGCGCCCGAGCTGCAGGCGCTGTACTCCGCGCCGCTCGGCATGGGCCGCCTCGCCGAGGTCGACGACACGGACAAGCGCTTCTTCGGGGGCGGCTGCACGGGCGCCACCGTCCGCTGCCGCACCGGCGAGACCACGATGCGCGAGACGTCCGACACGAAGGTCAGCTACATCTTCGCCTCGGACGGGCACTTCAAGATCATGGACGGCGGCGTCGGCCGCGGCTACGCGCCGCTGAGCAGCCATCTGCCCCTGTTCGGCCTGCTGGCGGTGACCCCGCCGGCCAGCGCACCGCCGTCGGCGGCGGCGTCGGGCACGCCGTGAGCGCCGGCCGGGGCGAGCGCACCCGGCCGGCCGCCGGCCCGCTCAGTCGCCGGTGAACACCACGGTCACGCTGGTGTAGCCGAGCGAGCGGAGCATGCCCTCCAGCATCTTGCGGGTGTTCTCCTCGGCGCGGTCCACCAGCGTGCTCTTGGCGCCCGCCTCGGCCAGCTTCTGCTCGGCCACCTGCAGCGTCTCCTGCTGCCGGTTGGGGTCGCCGTTGAAGAAGTCGCCGACCCGGTTGATCAGGCCGCGCTCCTCCGCGTAGACGTAGCTGCGGTCCAGGTCGAGCTTGGGCTCGGCGAGCTGCGGGGACGGCAGGGTGATGGTGACCGACTTGCGGTCGGCCGACTCGACGATCGCGCCGTCGCCCAGCGAGCTGAAGTCGACGTACGCCTCGACGTTGCCCGACGCGACGAACAGCGTGCGCTGGTTGATCAGCCAGTCGGGGATGAACCGCCGGTCCTCCTTGAGGTCGATGATCACCTCGAAGTTGCCCTCGGCGGCCACGTACCGGCTCAGGTCCTTGATCGACAGGAGCAGGGGCGGCCCGCTGTTGTCGGTCTTCTCGACCGCGAACGGGTTGCGCCACTGCGGCAGCAGATTGGCCAGGTTGAGGCTGAACACGGCGCCGCCCAGGATCACCAGCACGAGCAGGGCGACCAGCAGCCTGCGGCCGCGGCGCGGGCGGCGCTCGGGCGCCTCGTCGAGGTCGTCGTCGTCCTCGGGGCGCTGCCGGGGCAGCGGCTCGGTGGGCTTGGCCCGGCCCGCCGCGTACTGCGGCTTGCCGACCTCGGGCAGGTTGCGAGTCGGTTCGTCAGCGGCGCCCATGGCGTCCTCCCCAAAGACCGGCCGTTACTGTGCTGACCATTGTCTTACCCCACCCCGACAACAGGGAACATGTCCGGTTCCGGCATCCTCGCCGATGATCGCCGTTCATGTTCCGTCGCTGCTGGGGTAACCTGCGAGCAGCCCCCTGTTGCGCCACACCCCCCATGGAGCACGCGTGCGCCCCTCTGTCGCCGAAATCAGGACCCGCACCTACAAGGCGCG
Organism: Catellatospora sp. IY07-71; assembly: GCF_018326265.1. Taxonomy (GTDB): domain Bacteria; phylum Actinomycetota; class Actinomycetes; order Mycobacteriales; family Micromonosporaceae; genus Catellatospora. The sequence goes on along the minus strand of NZ_AP023360.1, from coordinate 1,913,154 downwards.
GGACGCCTGGTGGACGGTTCTGCTGGTCGACCCGGTCGCGGTGCACCTGGTCCGGCTCATCGCGCCGTACCGGTGGATCACCCCGAACAAGATCACGACCACGGCGTTCCTCTTCGGCTGCGGCGCGGCCTACGGGTTCTCCACGCTGACCGCGACGGGCCTGCTCGTCGGAGCCCTGCTCTTCCACATCAGCTTCATCCTGGACTGCATCGACGGCAAGATCGCCCGCCTGAACGGCACCGGCTCGATGTTCGGCTCGTGGCTCGACTACGTCTTCGACCGGCTGCGCGTGCTGGCCTGCTCGCTGGCGCTGTTCATCGCCGCGTACGCGCTCACCGACAACCTGTGGTTCCTGGCGGCCGGCTTCGCGGTCAACTTCATGGACATGTTCCGCTATCTGAACGCGCTGCAGGTGTACCGGGTCAACACCGAGACCCGGGAGAAGCTCCAGGCGGCCCGGGAGGCCGCGGGCATCGCCACCGTGGTCGACCCGGACAACCCCGACGAGGCGGCCGCGAACGCCGGCGACCGCTCCATGCTGGTGCTCGGCGGCGGCGAGCAGAACAAGGCGATCAGCTCGTTCATGCGCTTCCGCACCTGGCTGCGCAACGGCCGGATCCGCCCGCACCTGGTCAGCGGTATCGAGTACCAGATGTTCGTGTTCATCGTCGGCCCGATCGTGGCCGCGCTGGCGGGCACCGTGGACGCCCTCATCTGGGTGACCGCCGCCTCCACCGGCCTGGTGCTGCTGTTCGAGCTGGCGATCATCTACATGCTGTACCGCTCGACCAAGGGCGCCAGCCGGCAGATCAAGGCGTTGCAGGCGCAGGCCGAGGCCCGCATCCCGGCCCCGCGCGCCGGCGAGCCGGCCACGGTCTCCGCGCACTGACCCCGTCCTTCGACAGCGAAGCCCTCGCCGGCGCACGGCGGGGGCTTCGCTGCGTGCAGGGCGGCTCAGCCGAAGGCGGCGAGGCCGGTGAGGCGCTGGCCCAGCACCAGCTGATGGATCTCCGAGGTGCCCTCGTAGGTGAGCACGCTCTCCAGGTTGTTGGCGTGCCGCAGCACCGGATACTCCCCGGACACGCCGTTCGCGCCGAGGATGGTGCGGCACTGCCGGGCGATCGCGATCGCCTCGCGCACGTTGTTCAGCTTGCCCGCGCTGACCATCTCCGGGCGCAGCGCGCCGCGGTCGGCGGTGCGGCCCAGGTGCAGCGCCAGCAGGAAGCCCTTCTGCAGCTCCAGCGCCATGTCGGCGAGCTTGGCCTGGGTCAGCTGGAACCCGGCGATCGGCTTGCCGAACTGGGTCCGGGTGGTGGCGTACGCCAGCGCCGTGTGCAGGCAGTCCCGCGCGGCCCCCAGCGCACCCCAGACGATGCCGTAGCGGGCCTCGGTGAGGCAGCTGAGCGGGGCGCGCAGGCCCTCCGCGCCGGGCAGCCGGGCGGAGTCCGGCACGCGCACCTCGTCGAGCACGATCTCGCCCGTGGAGCTGGCCCGCAGCGACAGCTTGCCGGTGATCTCCTTGGCGGTGAACCCCGGCGTGTCCGTCGGCACCGCGAAGCCGCGTACGCCGTCGTCGGTGCGCGCCCAGATCACCGCGACGTCGGCCACCGGCGCGTTGGTGATCCACATCTTGCCGCCGTGCAGCACCCAGCCGGCGCCGTCGCGGCGCGCGCGGGTGGCCATCGAGGCCGGGTCGGAGCCGTGGTCGGGCTCGGTGAGCCCGAAGCAGCCGATCAGCTCGCCCTTGGCCATGCCGGGCAGCCAGCGCTGCTTCTGCTCCTCGGAGCCGTACTTCCAGATCGCGTACATGGCCAGCGAGCCCTGCACGCTGACCAGCGAGCGCACGCCCGAGTCGGCCGCCTCCAGCTCCAGGCAGGCCAGCCCGTAGGCCACCGCGGAGGACCCGGCGCAGCCGTAGCCCGTCAGGTGCATGCCGAGCAGGCCGAGCGCGCCGAAGTCCCGGGCGAGTTCGCGCACCGGGGCGTGGCCGGTCTCGTACCAGCCGGCCACGTGCGGGCGTACCTTGTCGTCGACCAGGCGCCGCACCACGGCGCGGATCTCCCGCTCCTCGTCGGTGAGCAGCGAATCCAGGTCGAGCAGATCGAGCGGAAGCACCGGAGTCGTCACCGGCCCACCTTAACGGCGGCTAAGCCCGCCGGTGAAGCGGGAACTAACTGAGGACGAGGACCCGGGCGTGGATCTGGTGGCGCTGCTGCAGCGCGGCGCGCAGGGCGCGGTGCAGGCCGTCCTCCAGATAGAGCTCGCCCTGCCACTGCACGACGTGCGGGAACAGGTCGCCGTAGAAGGTCGAGTCGTCCGCCAGGACCCGGTCCAGCGCCATCTCGAGCTTGATCGTGACGAGCTGGTTGAGCGACACCTGCCGGGGCGGAATGTCCGCCCACTGCTTGAGGGTGTACCCGTGGTCCGGGTACGGCCGCCCGTCTCGCACCGCCTTGAAGATCACGCTCTGCCCTCCCCTCCTGAAACCGAGTGCGCCCAGACTAACCGTCGGTGGCGAGCACCGGCGCACCCGCCGACACCCCGCCCGTCTCCGGGGCGCCCGCCCAGCGCCCGCGATGGACCACCTCGCCGAGTGACCTGCGGCCGCGCCGCAGCGAGGCGGAGCGGTGGTCCGGCGCACGGTAGCCCACGCTCACCGCCCCGATCGGGGTGTACGCCTCCGGCACGCCGAACGCCTCCCGGAACGCCCCGAGCCGCTGCGGCGGGATGCCGAAGAAGCAGGCGCCCAGCCCCTCGTCCACCGCGGTGAGCAGCATCAGCAGCGCCGCCATGCCGGTGTCGACGTGCCAGTACGGCACCGGCCAGCGCGCCTCGTCGCGGTCCGTCCAGCCCTTGTCCGCCTCGGCGTACCGGTCCAGGTAGGCCGCCTTGTGCGACAGCGGCACCACCAGCAGCGGCGCGCTGCGCATCCCGGCCAGCCAGCGCGACGGGGCCGCGCCCGCCGGGGACGTCGCGCTCCAGAACAGCTCACGCTCGGCCGGCGTCTCCAGCACGAGGAACGCCCAGCCCTGGGCGAAGCCCGCCGACGGCGCGTGCGTGGCGTGCCGCAGGATGCGCTCGACCACCTCGGCCGGCACCGGCCGGTCGGGGTCGTAGTTGCGCACCATCCGGCGCCGCCGCACGACGTCGGCGAACTCCACGCTCAGGCCCCCAGCCGGTGCCGGATGCCCCAGGTGCCGGTCCAGGTCTCGTCCGGGGCCAGCTCGATCAGGTCGCGGCCGGAGCGCATCGCGTCGGGCGGGCAGGTCATCGGCTCGATCGCGATCGCGCGGCGGTGCCGCTCGCCGGTCAGCGTGTGCGCGGTGAACAGCTGCCACCAGTGGAACTTCTCGTCCGCCCAGACCTCCACCGCGCGGCCGTCCGGGGCGACCAGGCTGACCGCCGAGCCCCCGGCCTCGTTCCGGACCAGGTCACCGAAGGCCGTGTCCAGCTCCAGGGCGCCCAGGCGGCGCGGCTCGGTGAAGTCGAACTCGCCGCCCGCCACCTTGGCCGCGCCGATCGGCAGCATGCGGCCGTCGACCAGCAGCCGGGTGCGGGCGGGCACGGTCAGCGTCAGGTCGTCGATGGCCGCGCCCGGGACGCGCAGGTAGGGGTGGGTGCCCACGCCGAACGGCGCCGGGTCGGCCGAGCGGTTCACCGCGGTGTGGGTGACGGTCAGGCCGTCCTCGCCCAGCGCGTACTCGACCCGCAGGCTCAGCCGCCACGGGTAGCCCACCTGCGGCTCCAGGCCGCACTCCACGGTGATCGCCGCGTCGCTGCGGTCGACCACCTGCCAGGGCAGCCAGCGCACCAGGCCGTGGATCGCGTTGTGCAGCGCCACCTCGCTCAGCGGCAGCTGGTGGGCCTGCCCGCCGAAACGGTAGTGCCCGTCCCGGATGCGGTTCGGCCAGGGCATCAGCACCTGCCCGGCGCCGGCCGGGCACAGCTCGTCCGCGGCGTAGCCGTCCAGGATCTCGTTCCCGTCCACCGCGTAGCCACGCAGGCCACCACCGACCTCGACGACGGTGGCGGTCTGGGCGCCGTACGTCAGCGTCCACTGGGTGCCGGACGGGCGAAAATCAGTCACGATCCCGCACCCTACATGCTTTTCTACGGGGCGAGGCGCTCCACGATCCACCTGTCCGCGCCGGGCTCGCCGGTCCTGCGGAAACGGAGGCGATCATGCAGGCGGCTGCGCCTGCCCTGCCAGAACTCGACGGTCTCCGGCTCCACCCGCAGCCCGCCCCAGTGGTCCGGCAGCGGCACCTCCGTGTCGGCCGGGAACGACTGCTCGGCGCGGGCGTACGCCTCGTCCAGCGCCTGCCGGCCGGGCAGCACCGCGGACTGCTCGCTGGCCCACGCGCCCAGCTGCGCGCCGCGCGGGCGCTGGTGGAAGTACTCCTCGCTGACGTGCCGGTCCACCGGGGCGATCCGGCCGCAGACCACCACCTGGCGGCCCATCGGAAACCACGGGAAGAGCAGGCTGGCGTACGGGTTGGCCAGCGCCTCCCGCCCCTTGCGCGAGCCGTAGTTGGTGAAGAACACGAACCCGCGCTCGTCGTAGCCCTTGAGCAGCACCGTGCGGGAGCTGGGGCGGCCGTCCGGGGCGGCGGTCGACACGATCATCGCGTTCGGCTCGGGCAGCCCGGCGGCCACCGCCTCGGCGAACCAGCGGCCGAACTGCGTCGGCCAGTCCCCGGCGAGGTACTCCTCGACCAGCGGCTCCTCGCGTACGGCGGGGCGGTGCGGCTCGGCGGCGTCGTACTCGCGCCGCATCCGGGCCAGATCGGGGGTGGCGGGGTGCCCGGTGCTCAAGGTGTGCTCCAACTCACGTAGTCATCCTGCCGCACTGTTCGTCAGCAGCGGAAATCCTGCGGTCCACCGGCTCTGCGGGCGCGGATCGGCCGCCCGCGCCCCGCCCGCGCGGGAAGATGTGGCTTCGAGCGCGTGCGGGGCGGGTCGCCAAACCGATACCCGCGGGGCAAGATGTTGCTCGAACTGAACCTAGCCTCAGGTCACAGATCGGGAGAACGAGATGTCCGACTTCAAGCCGGGCCTGGAGGGCGTGATCGCCTTCGAGACCGAGATCGCCGAGCCCGACAAGGAGGGCGGCTCGCTGCGCTACCGGGGCGTCGACATCGAGGATCTGATCGGTCAGGTCTCCTTCGGCAACGTCTGGGCGCTGCTGGCCGACGGCAAGTTCGGCCCCGGCCTGCCCCCTGCGGAGCCGTTCCCGGTGCCGGTGCACTCCGGCGACATCCGCGTCGACGTGCAGTCCGCGGTGGCCATGCTCGCGCCGTACTGGGGCCTGGGCCAGCTGCTCGACATCTCCGACGAGCAGGCCCGCGAGGACCTGGCCCGGGTGTCGGTGACGGCGCTGTCCTTCGTCGCGCAGTCCGCCCGCGGCCTCGGTCTGCCCGCCGTGCCGCAGAAGGAGATCGACAAGGCGCAGACCATCGTCGAGCGCTTCATGAAGCGCTGGCGCGGCGAGCCCGACCCGCGGCACATCAAGGCCGTCGACGCGTACTTCATCTCCGCCGCCGAGCACGGCATGAACGCCTCCACCTTCACCGCCCGCGTCGTGGCCTCCACCGGCGCCGACGCCGCGGCCTGCATCTCCTCCGGCATCGGCGCGCTGTCCGGCCCGCTGCACGGCGGCGCCCCGTCCCGCGTGCTGCACATGATCGAGGCCGTGGAGCGCTCCGGCGACGCCGAGGGCTACGTCAAGGGCGCGCTGGACCGGGGCGAGCGGCTGATGGGCTTCGGCCACCGCGTCTACCGGGCCGAGGACCCGCGCGCCCGAGTGCTCCGCCGCACCGCCAAGGAGCTGGGCGCGGCCCGCTTCGAGGTGGCCGAGGCGCTGGAGAAGGCGGCCCTGGCCGAGCTGCGCGCCCGCCGTCCCGACCGGGTGCTGGAGACCAACGTCGAGTTCTGGTCCGCGGTCGTGCTGGACTTCGCCGAGGTCCCGGCGCACATGTTCACCTCGATGTTCACCTGCGCCCGGGTGGCCGGCTGGTCCGCGCACATCCTGGAGCAGAAGAAGCTCGGCCGCCTCGTGCGCCCGTCGGCCCGCTACGTCGGCCCCGGCACCCGCAAGCCCTCCGACGTCGAGGGCTGGGCCACCATCAGCCACAGCTGACCCGGCAGCACCACGAGGAAAGGGCGCCCGATCTCACGGGCGCCCTTTCTCGTGCGTGAGGACCGTCACGGGGAAAGGGGTGGGACGGTGCCCGGAGGTATGTCGTTGACGTGGGAGAATGCGGCATACGGCAGCGTCGCCGGACCGCTGGAAATCTCGCACGTGCTGACACGCCTTAAGGACTGATGTCATGGCCGAGACGCCGATCACCATCCCCGCCGAACTCCTGCCCGCAGACGGCCGGTTCTGCTGCGGCCCGTCCAAGGTCCGGCCTCAGGCGGTGGAGGCGCTCAGCGCGGTCGCCGGCTCCTTCCTCGGCACCTCGCACCGGCAGAAGACGGTGAAGAACCAGGTCGCGCGCTTCCGGCAGGGCCTGGCCGACTTCTTCGGCCTGCCCGAGGGCTACGAGGTGATCATCGGCAACGGCGGCACCACCGCGTTCTGGGAGGTGGCCGCGTTCTCGCTGATCAAGGACCGGGCGCAGTTCGCCACCTTCGGCGAGTTCGGCGCGAAGTTCGCCAAGGCCGTCAAGGACGCCCCGTTCCTGGGCGCGCCGACCGTCCACAAGGGCGAGCCGGGCAGCGCCGCGTTCCTGGTCGCCGAGGCGGGCGTGGACGCGTACGGCATCCCGCAGAACGAGACCTCGACCGGTGTCGCGGTGCCGGTGTCGCGGGTCGAGGGCGCCGATGCGGGCGCGCTGATCCTGCACGACGCCACCTCGGCCGCGGGCGGCCTGCCGGTCGACCTGACCCAGAGCGACGTGTACTACTTCGCCCCGCAGAAGTGCTTCGCCTCGGACGGCGGCCTGTGGATCGCGATCCTGTCCCCGGCCGCCATCGCGCGCGCCGAGGAGATCAAGGCGGGCGGCCGCTACATCCCGGCCTTCCTCGACCTGGTCACCGCGATCGAGAACTCGCGCCTGGAGCAGACCCTGAACACCCCGGCGCTGGCCACGGTGTTCCTGGCCGCCGAGCAGACCGACTGGATGAACGCGCAGGGCGGCCTGTCCTGGGCGACCCAGCGCACCGCGGAGAGCGCCGAGATCATCTACCGCTGGGCGGAGAAGTCGCCGGTGGCGACGCCGTTCGTGACCGACCCGGGGCTGCGCTCCAACGTCGTGGCCACGATCGACTTCACCGACGACGTGGACGCCGCGGTGATCGCCAAGACGCTGCGCGCCAACGGCGTGGTCGACACCGAGCCCTACCGCAAGCTCGGTCGCAACCAGCTGCGCGTCGCGCTCTACCCGGCGATCGACCCGGCCGACGTGCAGGCGCTGACCGCGAGCATCGACTACGTCATCGAGCAGCTCTGATCGGCTGACGCACGGTATGCGGCGGGGCCCGTAGGGCTCCGCCGCTTTTTGCTGCGTACCCCCGCCGGGTCGTGGTTTTTCGGCGCATAAGCGTGTAGACCGCTACAGGGCTGGGCAACTGCTACGGAGCGAGCCCGCCCGACCAGCGCAGGGGGACCCTCCGTGACCACGCAGCACGACGCGACCACGCCGCACGCCGCACGGAGTGGGCCCGTCCGGCCCGGGACCAGGGCAAACCAGCCGCCGGCCGGCACCCGCCCCGGCGCACCGGGGGCGCCGGACGGCTCGCCTCCGCGCACGGTCCGCGTGGTCGCGACGCCCGCCGAGCTGCGCGTCATCCCGGCGGCACCGCCCAGGACCCCGGCCCCGCCCACGGAGGCTCCCGGCTCGGCCCCGGTGCCCGCGGCCGTCCGTGCCGCCGCGCCCGCGCTCGCCACCGGCACCGCCGCGGCCCGGCCCGCGTCCGTGCCGGACACCGCGGCGCACGATGCGCCGAAGGGCGAGGGCCGGGGCCCGCGCGAGCCGCGACTGCTGGTCCTCGACGGGCTGCGGCTGGCCGCGGCGCTGCTGGTGGTGGCCCATCATCTGGTACGCGGACCGTGGGGCACCGAGCCCGGCGCGCTGTTCGGGCCGCTGGCCGCCGTCGCCTCCTACGGCTGGCTCGGGGTCAACTTCTTCTTCCTGATCAGCGGCTTCGTGATCTGCCTGAGCAGCTGGGGCCGCGGCCTCGGCGAGTTCGCGGTGTCCCGGGTGGTCCGGCTGTTCCCGGCGTACTGGGTGGGCGTCGTGCTGACCACGGCGGTGCTGGCCGCCTGGCCGATCCTGCGCGAGCCGCTGCCCCCGGCCGAGTCGCTGGTCAACCTGACCATGCTGCAGAGCGGGCTGGGCGTGACCGACCAGGACTGGTCGTACTGGTCGCTCGGCGCGGAGCTGCGCTTCTACCTGCTGTTCGCGGTCGTGGTGTGGCTCGGGGTGACCTACCGCCGGGTGGTCTACTTCTGCGCGCTGTGGACGCTGGTCGCCGCGTTCTCGTCCACCTGGGACCTGCGCTGGGTTGACAACCTGATCGTGCCGGAGTTCGCGCCGTACTTCGTCGCGGGCACCGCGCTGTTCCTGGTGCACCGGTTCGGCGGCAACCTGCTGCTGTGGGGGCTGGTGGGGGCGAACTGGCTGCTGGCCCTCTACCGGCTGCAGAGCTACCCCGCGCTGGAGCACTTCCACCTGAGCTGGTGGAGCGTGGCCGCGCTGGTCACCTGCTGCTTCGCGCTGATGACGGCGATCGCGCTGGGCGCGTTCGCCCGCGTGGGCGGGCGGTGGCTGGTGGTGGCGGGCGCGCTGACCTACCCGCTGTACCTGATCCATCAGGCCGCGGGGCAGACGCTCATCCGCGGACTGCGCGATCACGTGCCGCACTGGATCCTGCTCGGCGGGATCGTCGCGGTGATGCTCGGCGCGTCCTGGCTCATCCACCGCTACGTCGAGCGGCCGGCCGGAAAACGGCTCCGGACCGCCCTCAAGTCCTCCCTCGCGGAGGTCCGCAAAGGATGACGTATTACGCGCCGCGAATGTGAGCGTGTCGTCAGACTCGGCGTGGCGGGTGCGCGGGTGTGGCATCACCGCGTACGGTGTTCTCTTGGGAACGTCATACCGTGGCCGGGCACTCCCCCCGGCAGCCCTGGTATGGACCGGCACAGGGGACGGAGGCTAGCGATGCGACCCGTAAGGTTCGTCGCCCTCTCCGAAGACGGCCAGGCGCTCGTCCTCGCGGACGAGGTCGGTCGTCTGCTCGCGCTGCCCATCGACGACCGCGTCAGCTCGGCGACGCACCCGGACCGCGGCTCCGGCCCGCACACGATGACCATCACCGCGGCGCCGTTCGACCACGCCACCGTGCTGTCCCCGCGCGACATCCAGTCGCGGATCCGCTCCGGTGAGAGCGCCGAGGACGTCGCCCGCATTGCGGGCGTGCCGGTGGATCGGGTGTTGCGCTACGCCGGCCCGGTGCTGCAGGAGCGGGCCATGCTGGCCCAGCACGCGCGCCGGACCCGGCTGAAGACGTCCGACAAGGGCGCGACCCTCGCCGACGTGGTGGACGGCCGGCTGGCCCAGCACGGCATCGACACGGAGAAGATCTCCTGGGACGCGTACCGGCGCGACGACGGCACCTGGCGCGTGGTCGCCACCTGGCCGTCGGGCAAGGCCACCGCGCAGGCGATCTGGGAGCTGGACCGCAACCGGCAGTCCGTGTCCCCGCACGACGACATGGCGCAGTACCTGTGCGCCGAGCGGCCGACCCAGATCCTGGGCCAGGACCCGACCGCGGGCCAGACCCCGGCGCCCAGCCGCAGCGGGCACGGCCTGCCGACCCCGTCGGACGCCACGCGCCGGCCCGGCCGCGACCCGATCCGGGCCGGGCGCGACGCGCTCGTCGCCGCGCTGGACCGGCCCCTGGGCAGCGGCCCCGGCCGCGGCCTCGACGTGCCCTCGGACACGCCGCGGCAGCGTCCCGCCAGCGCCGTCATCGGCGGCCAGGGCAGCGCCTTCGACGAGGACGCCGACGCGCCGAAGGAAGTGCCCGCGGTGCCGTCGCTGGCCGTGCTGCGCCCGCGCCGCCAGGCCACCGACACCACCGCCGCCGGCAACGCCGAGAAGCCGCGCAAGCGCCTGCCCAGCTGGGACGACGTGCTCTTCGGCGGCGCACCCGCGGCCCGCGAGAACTGACCGCCGACTACGCGAGCGAAGCTCCCGCCGTGCTGTTCCGACAGCCCCGCGGGAGCTTTGTTCATCTATCCCGGTGATCGGCGGGATAGGGTCGGGACTCATGGAGTTCACCACTTTGGGCCGTACCGGCCTGACCGTCAGCAGGCTCTGCCTGGGCACCATGAACTTCGGTCCCCAGACGTCCGCAGCGGACAGTCACGCGATCATGGACCGCGCGCTGGAGCACGGGATCAACTTCTTCGACACCGCCGACGTGTACGGCTGGAAGCTCGGCGAGGGCGTCACCGAGCACATCATCGGCGACTGGTTCGCGCAGGGCGGCAGCCGCCGCGACAAGGTCGTGCTGGCCACCAAGGTGTACGGCAAGATGGGCGACTGGCCCAACGAGCAGGGCCTGTCCGCCCGGCACATCGTCAAGGCCGCCGACGCCTCGCTGCGCCGCCTGCAGACCGACTACATCGACCTCTACCAGATGCACCACGTGGACCGTAAGACGCCGTGGGACGAGATCTGGCAGGCGATGGAGACGCTGGTCGCGCAGGGCAAGGTGCTCTACGTCGGCTCGTCCAACTTCGCCGGCTGGCACATCGCCGCCGCTCAGGAGGCCGCCCGCCGCCGCCACTTCCTCGGCCTGGTGGCCGAGCAGTGCATCTACAACCTGATGACCCGGCATGTTGAGCTGGAGGTCGTCCCGGCGGCGCAGCAGTACGGCGTCGGGATCATCCCGTGGTCGCCGCTGCACGGCGGCCTGCTCGCCGGCGTGCTGCGCAAGCTCAAGGACGGCACGGCGGCGCGGGGCGCCGAGGGCCGCGCCAGCGACGCGCTGGCCGAGCACCGCGGCACCATCGAGGCGTACGAGAAGCTGTGCGAGTCCCTCGGCGCCGACCCCGCCGACGTAGCCCTGGCCTGGCTCCTGTCCCGCCCCGGCGTCACCGCCCCCATCATCGGCCCCCGCACCGCCGACCAGCTCGACCGCACCCTCGGCGCCCTCACCGTCACCCTCGACGACGACACCCTGACCCGCCTCGACGAGCTCTTCCCTCCCGTCGGCAAGGGCGGCCCCGGCCCGGAGGCCTGGGCCTGGTAACCCCCTGAGGCGTCGATCTTGCGTGAACTGTGGGGACGACACGCACCATCCCGGCAAAAAGGCAACAGTTCGCGCAAGATCGACGCCCCAACCCGTGCGGCGCCCGCCCGGCGCGGTGGGTGTCAGAGCGGGTGGTGGGCGAGGGGGGTGTAGACCGGGTGGGGGCCGAGTTGCGAACTGACCAGGACCAGCTCGGTCACCGGCCAGGCGGGCCCCGCGTAGTCGCGCAGCGTCTCGATGTCAGCGGCCAGGTCGGCGCGGGGGACGCGGTCGCCGGGGCGGGCGATGGTGAGGTGCGGGTTGAAGCGCTTGTCGTCGGGGTGCAGGCGGCGGGCGCGGAGTTCGCGGCGCAGCGTCCGGGTCACGCGGGCCAGGCCGTCGACGTCGCCGGCGACGCCTGCCCAGAGCACCGTGGAGCGGCCGTGGCCGAACTTTCCGCCGCCCTGGAAGCACAGGTCGCCGACCGGGCCGTCCACGGTGGACAGGGCCAGTGCGGCGGCACCTGCGGACTCCTCCGGGACGTCGCCCAGGAAGGCCAGGGTGAGGTGCCAGCGGTCCGTCGCGCCGACCCGTGCCCCGGCCCGGCCGACCGCCAGGCCGCGTACCACGGCGGCCAGGTGGTCCACCGCCTCCGGCGGCGGGAAGACGGCGATGAACAGGCGCATCAGTCCTCCGTGAGGACCACTCCCGCGCCGATGAGCGCGCCCTCGACGCGTACCCGCTCGATCTGCAGATCCAGGCCGGCCACCTCGGTCAGGTGCTCGGCGATGCCCAGGCACTGGCAGGCGTCGCGCAGCGCCTGGTCGTAGCGGACGTCGTCGCGGTCCAGCTCGCGCAGCCGGTCCACGATCTCCTCGAACGGCACCGGGGCCGGTCCCGCCGAGGCGGGCTGCGGCAGCCAGTCCGGCGCGAGCCCGACGGCGTTGAGCCGCTGCGCGGCGAACTGCACCATGCCCTCGCGGGCGGCGACGATGGCGACCCCGGCGACCCGGGCCGCGGCGACCCAGGGCGGGCCGGCGGGCGGGGCGGGGGCGAACGCGCGCTCCAGCCGGTCGAGGGTGCGCTGCTCGTGCCACGAGTCGCGGACCTGGCCGGCCCTGCTGCGTACGTGCGCGACGACATCGTCGGCACAGATGACCGCGGCGATGGCGGCGGGCATGCCGACCAGCGCCATCACGCCGAGCGTGAGCGGAAGAGCGCTTTCAGTCGTCACATCAACCGACCCTATGCCCTGCGGTGCTTACGACGCCACCTGGATACCCTGTCGCCACCGCGACGACACCCGTCAGTGTGCCCGTCACGCCGCCGCCACCGGCTCGGCGTGCACGACGCGGACCCGCGGGGTGGGGCGGGCCTGGAAGGCCAGCCGGTCACCGGCGTGCCGCAGCTGCCAGATCAGCGCCGCGACCGCGGCCACCAGCGAGACGGCGCCGCCCAGCCAGATGCTGGCCGCCGCCCCGAAGGTCTCCGCGATCCAGCTGATGATCATCGAGCCGATCGGCGCGGTGCCCAGGAAGATCAGCACGTAGAGCGCCATCACCCGGCCCCGGAACGCGCCGTCCACGCCCAGCTGGACGCGCTGGTTGGCGGCCTGGGCCAGGAACACGGTGCTGAAGCCGGTCGGCACCAGCAGCGCCAGCACCAGCCACTTGTACGGCGCGAACCCGACCGCGACCGCCAGCAGGCCGAACGCGACCGCGGCGGCGAGCAGCAGGTACACCGAGGGGCGGCCCTTGCGGGCGGTGCCGGCCAGCGCACCGGCCAGCGAGCCGACCGCGAGCGCCGTGTTGAACAGGCCGAAGGTGGCCGCGCCGGTGGCGAACACGGTCTTGGCCAGCAGCGCCAAGGTGAGCTGGAAGTTGTAGCCGAACATCGCGATGACGAACATCATCACCATGGGCAGCAGCAGGTCGTGCCGGGTGCGCACGTAGCGCAGGCCGTCGCCGACCTTCGCCTTCTCCCGCTCGGCCAGCGGGGGCAGCTCGGGCCGGTGCAGCTCGGCGGGGACCATGCGCGCCTGCATGATCACCGGGGCGATCGCCATGACGGTGCTGACCAGGAACACGGTGCCGGTGCCGAGCACGGCGATGGCGACGCCGGCCAGGGCCGGGCCGGTGATGCGGGCGGTCTGGAAGGTGGCCGCGGACAGCGACAGCGCGTTGGGCAGCAGCGGCTTGCCGACCAGCTCGGAGACGAACGCCTGGCGCACCGGGGTCTCGACGGCCTGGGCGATGCCGAGCAGCAGCGCGAAGATCATGATGTGCCAGAGCTGGATGGCGCCGGTGGCCACCAGCACGGCCTGCACGATGGCCAGCACCGCCCACGCGCCGTTGGAGATCATCAGCAGGGTGCGCTTGTCGAAGCGGTCGGCGAGCGTGCCGGCGTACAGGGTGAGCAGCATGACCGGCACGAACTGCAGTGCGGTGACCAGGCCCAGCGCGGTCGGGGAGTCGTGGCTCAGCTCCAGGACCAGCCAGTCCTGGGCGACGTACATCATCCACACGCCGATCAGCTTGATCAGCTGACCGCCCGCGAAGAGCCGGTAGTTTCGGACCGTCAGGGAACGGAAGGTGGTGCTCAGTCGTGCCCGCACGCGGAGTGCGCCTCCTCGGATAGCCTTCGCCGCTCGCCGGCCGGGGGTTCCGGTCGGTTCGGACGGATCAGGCCTTCCTCGGCGATCATCCCGGGCTCCGCCAGTGGCTCGTCCCGATGCCCCGCCTGAACGGCGGACCATCGAGGACTCCCCACCGGCGTCAGTCGCGGGCGAGCCGCTCCAGCAGGGCCGCGGCGCGGGCCACGGTCTCCCGTTCCACGGCGCTCAGCTCGGCCAGTTTCCCGGCCAGCCACTCGTCGCGGACCCGTTGGTAGTCCTCGAGCACCGCGAGCCCCTGGTCGCTGGGCGACAGCAGCACCTGCCGCCCGTCGGTGGGGTGCGGGGTCCGGCTGATCAGACCGCGTTCCTCCAGCTTGGCCACGATCTTGGTCATCGTGGGCGGCTGCACCCGCTCGGCCTCGGACAGCTCGCGCGGGGTGAGCGCGCCGCCGATGCGAAGGCTGGTCAGAGCCGACAGCTGGGTCACGGTGAGATCGCCGACCGGGCGCTCCTGGCGCAACCGCCGGTTGAGCCGGGTGATGGCGTCGCGGAGCCGCTCGGTCAGCTCCTCGGGAGTAGCCTGCGCCACCATCACCACCTGCTCCGTCACGCTTCTTAGCTTAGCTAATAAGCCTGGCTAACGATATGCCTTTACCGAGGTGAGCGCGGTCACGCTCTCAGAAAACCAGCTTCTCGAGCGCGCCCACGCAGAAATAGACCACGAAGAGGAGCGCCACGATCCACAGCAGCGGGTGCACGTCCCGCAGCTTGCCCTTGACCAGCTTGATCAGCACGTACGTGATCACGCCCGCGCCGATGCCGTTGGAGATCGAGTAGGTGAACGGCATCAGCACGATCGCCAGGAACGCCGGGATGCCGATCTCGTAGTCGGTCCAGTCGATGTTGCGTACCGCGGTCATCATCAGGAAGCCCACGATGATCAGCGCCACTGAGGCGGCCTCGAACGGCACCACCGTGACCAGCGGCGACAGGAACATCGCCAGCAGGAACAGGGCACCGGTGACGAGGTTGGCGAAACCGGTCCGCGCCCCCTCGGCCACACCCGCCGCGCTCTCGATGTACGACGTGTTGCTCGACGTGCTCGCCGCGCCGCCGGCCGCGGCCGCGATCGAGTCGACCAGCAGGATCTCCCGGGTCCGCGGCACCATGCCGTCCTCGGCCAGCATGTCGCCCTCCTGGGCGACGGCGACCATGGTCCCCATCGTGTCGAAGAAGTCCGTGAGCAGCAGCGTGAACACGAACATCGCGGCCACCACCGGACCCGCGGTCTCCCAACCGCCGAGCACGTTGAAGTTCCCGAGCAGGGACAGGTCCGGCGTGCTGATCCACTGGTTCGGGATGACCGGCACGTTCAGGCTCCAGCCGGCCGGGGAGCCGTTCGGGCCGCCCATCGGGCCCACGTCGGCGATCGCCTCCACGATGATCGCGAGCACGGTGGAGCCGATGATGCCGATCAGGATCGCGCCCTTGACCTTCCGCACCACCAGCACGATCGTCGCCAGCAGGCCGATCACGAAGACCAGACCCGGCCAGGTCACGATCTTGCCGCCGATGCCCAGGCCGATCGGGGGCGAGCCCTGGCCGGTCGAGCGGACGAAGCCCGCGTCGACGAGGCCGATGATGGTCAGGAACAGGCCGATGCCGACGCCGATCGCGGTCTTCAGCTGCATCGGCACGCTGTGGAAGACCGCCTGGCGCAGGCCCGTCAGCACCAGGATGCCGATCAGCACGCCCTCGATGACCACCAGGCCCATCGCGTCGGCCCAGGTCATCTGCGGTGCGATCTCGTACGCCACGAGGGCGTTGACGCCGAGACCCGCCGCCAGCGCGAGCGGGAACCGGCCCACCACGCCCATCAGGATGGTCAGGACGCCCGCCATCAGCGCGGTCACCGCGGCGATCGCCGCCAGACCGCCCATCTCCGGCGTGGCCAGCGGCTGCTCGAACTTGTCCTTGCCCCCGCCGAGGATGAGCGGGTTGAGGACCACGATGTAGGCCATCGTGAAGAAAGTGGCCAGGCCACCACGCACCTCGCGGGACATCGTCGACCCGCGGGCGGAGATCTCGAAGTAACGGTCGATCCCGCCGACCGCACCGCCTGCTGTGCTCATGGGCCGCATCGTTCCAGATCGACGGCGGATTGTGTACCGACCCACGGAACCGGTATGGGAGCGAAACAACGGTGATATCGGCGGCCGGGACAGCCGGGTCCGCGAAGCGCCGTGTCAGCGATAAGCAAGAATGGGGGACGTGACCAGGACCGCCACCCGCGCCCCGAAAGTCGACCAGGCCTGCGCCGAGGCCGTCGAGATCGCCCGTGCCGCGATCACCGAGGATCCCGGCCACGTCGGCGAGCATCTGAACGTGACCGCCGAGGGCGACCGCGTGGTCACCCACTACTTCGCCTGCGACCTGCCCGGCTACCGCGGCTGGCAGTGGGCCGTCACGGTGACCCGGGCCCCGCGCAGCAAACACGTCACCGTGTGCGAGACGGTGCTGCTGCCCGGCGGCGACGCGCTGCTCGCTCCCGGCTGGGTGCCCTGGCACGAGCGGCTGCACCCCGGTGACCTGGGCGTCGGCGACCTGCTGCCCACGCCCGAGGACGACGACCGGCTCACTCCCGGCTACATGCTCGGCGGCGACCCCGAGGTCGACGACGTCGCCTGGGAGCTGGGCCTGGGCCGCCCGCGCATCCTGTCCCCGCTCGGCCGCGAGGAGGCCGCCCAGCGCTGGTACGACGGCGACCCCGGCCCCGACGCGCCCATCTCGGTCGCCGCGCCGCGCACCGCGCGCTGCGTCTCGTGCGCGTTCTACGTGCGGCTGAACGGCGCGCTCGGCCGGATGTTCGGCGCCTGCACCAATGTGTACGCCCCCGACGACGGCCGGGTGGTCTCGCTCGACCACGGCTGCGGCGGCCACTCCGAGGTGCTGATCGACGAGACCGTCATCCCGGCCCCGCCCACCATCTACGACGACGGCGGCGTCGAAGAGGTCGAGGTCTGACGGCTCAGCCGAGCAGGGTCGCGAAGGCCGGGGCCGCGTGGGTGAGCGCGGCCAGGGCGTCGCCGATGCGCCAGGCGGCGCGGTCCCGCGGGCCGACCGGGTTCGAGATGGTACGCAGCTCCGCGAAGGGCAGCCCGGCTCCCTGCGCGGCGCAGGCCACCCCGTAGCCCTCCATCGCCTCGGCGAGCGCGGCGGGGTGCCGGCGCAGCAGCTCGGCGGTGCCCGCGGCCGTGCCGGTCACCGTGGACACGGTCAGCACGTCGCCGACCGCCGCACCCGGCAGCGCCGCGCGCAGCCGCTCCAGCAGCCCGGCGTCGACCGGCGCGACCGCGCTGCCGAAGCCCAGCTCGTCGAGGCTGAGGAAGCCGTCGGGCGAGTCCGCGCCGAGATCGGCGGCGATGCTACGGCTGGCCAGCACGGTCACGCCCGGCGCCAGGCCGATCCCGCCGCCGATGCCCGCCGACACCACCGCCCGGTAACGGCCCCCGGCCAGCGCCAGCAGCCGGGCCGTGCCCGCCGCCGCGGCGGCCGGACCCACCCCCACCGGCGCGACCAGCACGTCCACTCCGGCGGGCAGCCCGCGCGCCACGGCCTGCGCCTCGGCGTCCACCGCCGTCACCACCAGCAGCGTCATTTCCTGCTCCCCTCGTCGCCCGGCTCCAGCGACGACGGACGGTACACGTGGAAGCCCTCCGGGATGGTGGGCTGGTCCTGGCGCGGCTGCCGCTGCGGCGGCGGCGTGGCCGTCCCGTCGCCGCCCCGGCCGGACCGGGCCGGGCCCGACCCGCCGGACCGAGTGTCAGCGGAGCCCACGCGGCCCGAGCCGGCACCGGTGCCACCCGAGCGGCCCGATCCGGCCCCACCCGTGCCGCCCGAGACCGCGCTGCCCGAGCCGGCACCACCGACGCCGGTCGGGCCCGCCGCGCCGCCCGGCGCGGGCAGGCGCAGCGCGAGCAGGGCGCCGACCGTCAGCAGGACGGCGGCCACCCACATCGGCCAGCCGTTCACGAACGCGCCGATGACGACACCGGTCACGCCGGTCATCAGGCCCGCGATCAGCGCGTACTGGCTCGCGTGCCACAGCGTGGCCCACGGGCGCACGCCGAGGGCGAGCAGGCGGCGCAGCAGGGTCAGGTGCACGGCCCACTGCGGCACCATCAGCGCCACCAGCGCCAGCACCAGCAGCCCGGCGCTGCCGAGCCACTGCGCGGCGAGGATCGTGGCCACACCCCGGCCCACGAGGGTGAGGCCGATCACCGCGCGGCCCGCCGCCGGGCGGTGTCCGATCAGCAGCGCGGCCGGGATCGCCAGGCCCACCCCGAGCAGGGCCGCCGCCCACACGTGCGGCGCGACGGGCGCGTTCGCCAGCCAGAGCAGTCCCGCCAGCAGCGACAGGTCCGCGGCGACGACCACGGCGTGCAGGTCGAACAGGCGGGCCACGCCGGTGACCCCGTTCGAACCCTGCACCCGGACCCGCAGCGCGGTCCGGGTCAGCCAGCGGATGCCGACCACCGAGCGGCTGACCGTGGCGATGAGCACCCGGACGATCCGGACCAGCACGTCCGCGAGGCGCTGGAGGGTTTGCAGCAGGGGCATGGTGACATCCTGCCAGCGCGTAACCTGTCAGCGTGCCTCTGGAACCACCCAAACCGCTGGACCCGCCGACCGTGCCCTTCGCCCTCGCCGGGATGGCCGCGTTCGCACTGGTCGGCCTCGTGCTGCTGCTCAACCGGGACTGGCTGACCGCCAACGGCCACGAGAGCTGGCTGTCCATCTGCGTCGCGGGCGTGATCTGGGGCATCCCCGGGCTGCTCACGATGATCGTGCACGACCGGCACCGGAAGGCCCGCCGCTCGTGAGGATCGCCTTCTCGCCCTGCCCGAACGACACGTTCGTCTTCCATGCGCTGGTGCACGGCCTGGTGCCGGGCGCGCCGGAGCTGGACGTCACCTTCGCCGACGTGGACGTCACCAACACCGCCGCGCTCGACGGCCGGTTCGACCTGGTCAAGGTCAGCTATGCGGCGCTGCCTTGGCTGCTGGACGCGTACGAGCTGCTGCCCTGCGGCGGCGCGCTGGGCCGCGGCTGCGGGCCGTTGCTGCTCACGGCGGGTCGGGGTGACATCTCCGGGGCGACCGTGGCCGTGCCCGGCGACCGCACCACGGCGTATCTGCTCTTCCGGCTGTGGGCCGCGCAGACCGGGCAGGTCCCGGGCCGCATCGAGGTGGTGCCGTTCCACGAGATCATGCCCGGGGTCGCCGCCGGCCGCTACGACGCCGGCCTGGTCATCCACGAGGCCCGCTTCACCTACCAGCGCTTCGGCCTGACCAGCCTCGTCGACCTCGGCGAGTGGTGGGAGGGCGACACCGGGCTGCCCATCCCGCTCGGCGCCATCCTGGCCAAGCGCGGCACCGTGGACGCCGCCGCGGCCACCGAGTGGATCCGCGCCTCCGTCCGGGCCGCCTGGGCCGACCCCGAAGCCAGCCGCGCGTACGTGCTCGCGCACGCGCAGGAGATGGAGCCGGACGTCGTCGACCAGCACATCAAGCTGTACGTCAACGAGTTCACCGAGGACCTCGGCGCCGACGGGCTCGCCGCCGCCCGCGCCCTCCTCCACCGCGCCGCCGCCGCGAACCTCGTCCCGCCGGCCGGCCTTTAGCCATCGATCAACAGACTTGCCTGGCACTCGGGCGTATCCGGTACCCCGGAGTGCCCATGTGCCAGGCAAGTCGAACGATCTTGAAGGTCAGATCTCGAGTTCGCGGGCGATGGCGTGGAGCGCCTCGGCGATCTTCTGGGCGCCCTTCTTCTCCGGGTAGCGGCCGCGCTTGAGGTCGGGCAGGATCCGGGCCTCCAGCACCTTGATCATGTCCTCGATCATGTCGTTCAGGTCCTCGGCCGGGCGGCGGCGCAGCTCCTGCAGCGACGGCGGCGCGTCGATCAGCTGCACCTGCAGCGCCTGGTCGCCCTTGCGGCCCGCCGCGACGCCGAACTCGACCTTCTGGCCGGGCTTGAGCTCACCGACGCCGTTGGGCAGCGCGGCCTTGTGCACGAAGACGTCCCCACCATCGTCCCGGGTCAGGAAACCGAATCCCTTCTCCGTGTCGTACCACTTCACGCGACCCGTAGGCACCGCTGCACACCTGCTTCTTCCCCGCGGGCGGCCGGCGCCCGCCACGTCTGATTGGCCACGCCGACGGTGGCCCGCTGACAAGGCTAGCGATCGTGATCCGGGCACCCAACTGGAATCCCCGCTTCCGCGCCGCCGTACCGTCCTTCCGACTGCCGCGCGCACCCCCGGAACCGGCTAGCGTGGAGGCACGATGAGCATCGAGTTCGCCGACCACCTTCGCGCGCTGTCCGACGACACCCTCGGCGCGCTGCTGCGCCTGCGCCCCGACCTGATCACGCCCGTGCCCACGGACCTGACGGTGCTGGCCGCGCGGGCCCAGACCCGGGTGTCGGTGGCCCGTACGCTCGACACGCTCGACCGGTTCACGCTGGAGATCCTCGACGCGGTCCGGCTCACCCGGTCGCCTTCGGACGGCACCACCTCCGCCGCCGCGGTCGTCGCGATGGCCTGCGCCCCGGTCGGCGGCCCGGAACCGGCCCGGGTCACCGAGGCGCTGCAGCGGCTGCGCGAGCGCGCGCTGCTCTACCCGGCCCGCCCCGGCGAGGACAGCCTGCGGCTGGTGGCCACGGTCGACGAGGTCTGCTCGCCGTACCTGGCCGGCCTGGGCCGACCCGCCGTCGAGCTGGACACCGCCGCCGAGCTGCAGGGCGCGGTGGTCGCGCTGGTCAACGACCCGGCCCGGCTGCGGCGCACGCTGCTCGCCGCGCCGCCCGCCGCGCGCGCCGTGCTGGACCGGCTCGCCGAGGGCCCGCCCGTGGGCACCACGGTCAACCGCACCGAGCCGGTGACCTGGCTGCTGGAGCACCACCTGCTCGTGGAGACCACCGAGGGCGCCGTCGAGCTGCCCCGCGAGCTGGGCCTGCTGCTGCGCCGCGACGCCGGGCCGCTCGGCCCGCTGCACCCGCTGCCGCCCGCGATCGGTGCCGGGCCGCGCGCCGTGACCACGGTGGACCGGGCCGGGGCGGGGCAGGCGATGACCGCCGTACGGCACACCGAGGACCTGCTGGAGGCGCTGGGCGAGGAGCCGCCGACCGTGCTGCGCGGCGGCGGCATGGGCGTGCTGCCGCTGCGGCGGCTGGCCAAGGCCGCCGGGATCACCGAGCAGCTCGCCGGGCTGCTGCTGGAGACGGCGTACGCGGCCGGGCTGCTGGGCGAGGTGGAGCTGGGCAGCGAGACGGTGTTCCTGCCCGCCGCCGGGTACGACGACTGGCGCGTCGCGCCGCTGGCCCAGCGCTGGGCGCGGCTGGCCGAGGCGTGGCTGGCCATGCCCCGCCAGCCCGCGCTGGCCGGGCAGCGCGACCTCAAGGACAAGCCGCTGACCGTGCTGTCGCCGCAGCTGGAGCGGGCGGGCACGCCGGCCGCCCGGCGCGCGGTGCTCGCGGCACTGGGCGCGCTGGTGCCCGGCACCGGGCCGGACGCCGACGAGCTGCTGGAGTGGCTGCGCTGGCAGGCTCCGCGCCGCCTGCGCGGGCGCGAGGAGCTGCATCGCGAGGCGCTGTCCGAGGCCGCCGACCTGGGCGTCACCGGGCTCGGCGCGCTCACCGGATACGGGCGGGAGCTGGTGGCGCTTACCGAGTCGGTGCCGTCCGACGAGGACCCGCTCGGGCAGCGGCCCGAGGCGGTGCTGCCCCGGGAGCAGACCCCGCTGGTCGTCGCGCTGGCCGAGCTGCTGCCGCCGCCCGTCGACCACGTGCTGGTCCAGGCGGACCTGACCGTCGTGGTGCCCGGCCCGCCCGAACCGGCGCTGGCCGCCGAGCTGGACCTGGTCGCCGAGCACGAGTCCGGCGGCGGTGCGAGCGTGTACCGGGTGACCGCGGCGAGCCTGCGCCGGGCGCTGGACGCCGGGTACGCCGCGCCGGACCTGCATGCGCTGTTCGCCCTCCGCTCGAAGACCACGGTGCCGCAGGCGCTGACCTACCTGGTGGACGACGTGTCGCGGACCCACGGCGGGCTGCGCACCGGCACCGCGGGGGCGTACCTGCGCAGCGACGACGAGGGCCTGGTGTCCGCCGCGCTGGCCGACCGGCGGCTGTCGGGACTGCAGCTGCGCCGGCTCGCCCCGACCGTGCTGATCACCCCGTTCACGTCGGGGCGGCTGCTGACCGCGCTGCGCGACGCCGGATACGCCCCCGTGCCCGAGGACGCGACCGGGGCGGCCGTGCTGACCAAGCCCAGGGCGCGCCGGGCCCCCGCACGCGCGGCGCTGCAGGCCCAGCCGGACGCGCTGGACGCGCCGGGCCTGACCGAGCCGCGACTGCTCGGCATCGTGGAGGAGATCCGGCGTGGCGACGCCCGCGCGCGGGCCGCCCGCCGCGCCCCGGACGCCGTACGCGCCGCCGCCGGGCAGCCGATGTCCAGCCTCACCGCCGTGCAGGCGCACAGCCACGCGCTGGCGGTGCTGCAGCAGGCGGTCCGGGACAAGGCCAAGGTCTGGGTGGGGTATGTGGACGCGCACGGCGCGAACGCCTCCCGGCTGGTCCGCCCGGTGTCCATCGGGGCCGGCTACCTGCGCGCCGAGGACGACCGTACGCAGACCCTGCACACCTTCGCGCTGCATCGGATCACCGCGGCGGCGCCGGCCGAGTGAGCCGCGTATCCCCCTAATGCCTGGCAATTCAGCCGCAAGCGGGCGCTTGATGGCACGCTGGAGGCAGGGAAGGGATGAGGGGACGATGACGACTGATCAGGAGTCGGCGCACGAGCAGGCCGAGCCGGTACCCGTACCGGCGGGCGGCCTGTCCCGGCGCGTGAAAGTGATCATCGGCGGCATCGGCGGGGGCCTGGTCGCCTGGTTCTTCTTCGCCTGGCTCGGCCTCAAGCGCAACATCGTGGACGCCGCGGGCGAGTCGATCGGCAGCGGCATCCTGTTGCTGCTGCTGTTCTCGATCGCCGGAGCGACCCAGCGCAGCCGCCGCTGAACCGGCCCGGACACGATGATGGGCCGTGGCTGCCCCTGACCACCACGGCCCATCCGACGCGTTGCGCTCGCCCCCGTTTGGCGCCCCGAACGCGCACGGCAATCGGATTACGCACGGCGGGTGGTAAGCGGTTGCGACTTCACGCCGGATTCAGCCGAAAGAACGACATGCTTCGACCATCCGGATGAGTCGGCGTCAGGTGCCGGAGCGGCGCCCGAAGATCTTGACGGTGGTGCCGGTCTTGAGCGTGTTCCAGAACTTCACCGCGTCGGCGGGCAGCAGGTTGATGCATCCGTGCGAGCCGATGGCGCCGTTGTGGATGTACGTCGTGGTCTGGTGGAAACCGCTTCCACCCACCACCCGCTGCCAGTACGGCAGCCAGACGTCCCACTCCTCGGACCAGTTCTTCAGCTGCCGATCGTGGATCTTGAAGGTGCCGGTGTCGGTGGCATAGCCGGCCATGCCGGTGCGCGTCACGGTCGGGCCGTAGACGATCTTCCCGCCGTTCATGATCCAGACGGTCTGGTTGGTGAGGTCCACGCACGCGGTCAGCCCCGTCCCCGCGCCGCACCGGCTCGCCGTGCTCTTCAGCAGCCGCTGCGAGACGCTGCGGGTCATCGGGCCGGCCTTGCCGTTGTACGGCCGGATGTCGAACCGCTTCTGGAACTTCTTGATCGCGGCACAGTCCGCGGCGGACTGCTTGCCGTCCACCGTCACCGTGCCGTAGCCGCCGAGCGTGGCCAGCGCCTGCTCGACCTCCTTCTGGTACTCCCCCTGCGCGCAGGAGGCGGCCGTCGGGCTCTTCGTCGGCTTGGCCGTGGGCGACTTCGTCGGCTTCGGCGAGACGGCCGCCGTGGGCGAGGGCGCCACGCTCGGCGTCGCCGCGGGCGCCGGGCTGGTCAGGCCGTCGGTGGCGGACACGAAACCGGGCCGCTGGGCCTCCGCCTTCCCGTCCGGGCCGCAGCCGGCCGCCAGGGTCAGTGTCGCGACCGCCAGCAGGCACGTGAGGGTACGACGCACCAGAGCCTCCCCAGGTGAACGATCCGCCGGTGACGGCATGATAGACGCTCATGTTCGTCTGCGGGTTGTCGGCCGATCGGGCATGACGTGGGAGACTGGAGTGTTGTCCCGGCACCGCCCCAGCGTGAGGTGAGCATGACGAACGGGCCGCTGATCGTCCAGTCCGACAAGACCCTGCTGCTCGAGGTCGACCACCCCGACGCCTCCGCCTGCCGGATGGCGATCGCCCCGTTCGCCGAGCTGGAACGCTCGCCGGAGCACATGCACACCTACCGGCTGACGCCGCTGGGCCTGTGGAACGCGCGCGCGGCGGGCCACGACGCGGAGAGCGTGGTGGACGCGCTGCTGCGCTTCTCCCGCTACCCCGTGCCGCACTCGCTGCTGGTGGACGTCGCCGAGACGATGGACCGCTACGGCCGGCTCCAGCTGCTCAACGACCCCGCGCACGGCCTGGTGCTGCGCGGCCTGGACCGCGCGGTGCTGGTCGAGGTGGCCAAGTCGAAGAAGCTCGCCGGGATGCTCGGCGCGCAGCTCGACCCCGACACCATCGCCGTGCACGGCTCCGAGCGCGGCCACCTCAAGCAGGTCCTGCTGAAGCTCGGCTGGCCCGCCGAGGACCTCGCCGGTTACGTCGACGGCGAGGCGCACCCGATCGCGCTGCGCGAGGACGGCTGGCACCTGCGCTCGTACCAGCGGGAGGCGGTCGAGCACTTCACCGCGGGCGGCTCGGGCGTGGTGGTGCTGCCCTGCGGCGCGGGCAAGACCCTGGTCGGCGCGGCGGCCATGGCCGACGTCAGCGCGACCACGCTGATCCTGGTGACGAACACGGTCGCGGGGCGCCAGTGGCGCCGCGAACTGCTGGCCCGCACCACCCTCACCGAGGACGAGATCGGGGAGTACTCCGGCGAGCGCAAGGAGATCCGCCCCGTCACCATCGCCACCTACCAGGTGCTCACCACGCGCCGTAACGGCACGTTCCCGCACCTCAACGTGTTCGACGCGCGCGACTGGGGGCTGATCGTCTACGACGAGGTGCACCTGCTGCCCGCGCCGATGTTCCGGTTCACCGCGGACCTGCAGGCCCGCCGCCGGCTGGGCCTGACCGCCACCCTGGTCCGCGAGGACGGCAAGGAGGGCGACGTCTTCAGCCTGATCGGGCCGAAGCGCTACGACGCGCCGTGGAAGGACATCGAGTCGCAGGGCTGGATCGCGCCCGCCGACTGCACCGAGGTCCGGGTGACCCTGCCCGACCGGGACCGGCTGGCGTACGCGGCGGTCGAGCCGGAGGAGAAGTACAAGTTCGCGGCCACCGCCGACGCGAAGCTGCCGGTGATCAAGGCGCTGATCGAGCGGCACGCCGACGAGCAGGTGCTGGTCATCGGGGCGTACCTGGAGCAGCTGCACGACATCGGCCGGTTCCTGGAGGAGGAGGGGGTGCCCGCGCCGATCGTGCACGGCGGCACCACCACCAAGGAGCGCGAGCGGCTGTTCGACGCGTTCCGCGCGGGCGAGCTGCGCGCGCTGATCCTGTCCAAGGTCGGCAACTTCTCCATCGACCTGCCCGAGGCGGCGGTCGCGGTGCAGGTGTCGGGCACGTTCGGCTCGCGTCAGGAGGAGGCGCAGCGCCTCGGCCGGGTCCTGCGGCCCAAGGGCGACGGCCGCCAGGCGCACTTCTACACGGTCGTCTCGCGCGACACCATCGACACCGAGTACGCCGCCCACCGCCAGCGCTTCCTCGCCGAGCAGGGGTACGCCTACACCATCGTGGACGCCGACGACGTGCTCACCGAGCCGCCCGCAGCCGGCTGAGCACCCGCGCCACGACAGGGAAGTCGGCTTCCACCTCGGGCAGCGCCCGCACCGCCGCCCGGTGCTCCTCACCCGCCCCGAACCCGGGCACGGTGACGAGCACCGGCGGCGGCAGCTCCGCGACGAGCCGCACCGCCAGCTCCACCAGCCCGTTGCCCCACCGCAGCGGCCCCGCCGCGCGCGGATCCGGATCACCCCACCCGAGCTCCCCCGACCGCTCGTCGTAACGCCGCAGCCCCACCCGCCTGACCCACTCGGCCAGCGCGTCCACCTCGCCCTCCGCCACCAGCAGATCGAGCCGCCGCGCCACCACCGGCACCCCTTGCAGCAGCGCGGCCCCTTCGCCATCGAGCAGGTAGGCGAACCCCGGCCGGTGCCGCGTGCTCAGCAGCCTCAGGTCGGCGAGCACCATGTTCTGCCGCCCGGACAGACCGGCCCGTACCTTCTCGATCTCCGCGTCCAGCCCGCTGCCCGCCGCCTCGACCGCCACCCGCAGCTGCAGCCCCAGCTCCCCGAACAGCCGGTCCGCCACGGTGCTGGTCACCGTCCGCCGGCCACTCTCGAACCGCGACACCTGCTGCTGGGGCAGCCCCACGCGGCGGGCGAGCTCCGCCTGGCTCATGCCGCGCCGCTGCCGCTCGCCCGCCAGCAGCCACCCGAGCTCCCCGGCCAGTCCTGCCCGCTCCTCATCCACAGCCCGATCCTGCCGATCCACCGAGCGCCACGACAGGGGCTGTGGACAACCGGGCTCTGGACAACCCGGCGGGGCGGGCACCATGTCACGACAGTCCACAACTTCTGGGATGTAGCTACATCCCAGAAGTTGTGAACCCGCAGCCGATACCCATGCCCGAGACGAGCGAGCGCCCGATGCGCACGGTCCGATCGGACCGGGAGCGGATGCGGGAGGCACCGTGGTCAGCCGAGCAGGCCGGCGTGGAGATCGCCGAGGTGGGCGACGCGGTCGAGGACCTCGGCGGGGCCGAAGGAGGCGGCGATGAAGTCACCTTTGGCCACCTCGTCCCAGGTCAGGGGAGCGGAGACGGTGGGTGTGGGACCGGCGCGCAGGGAGTAGACGCATACCGTCGTCTTGGCCTGGTTGTTCTGACTCCAGTCGATGAAGACCTTGCCGGGGCGCAGTTCCTTGGCCATCTGATCGGTGATCAGGCCCTTCGCCGCGGCGGCGAACTCGGCCGCGATGCCGCGGGCGTACTCGGCGACCTCGTCGAAGCTGCCCGAGAAGGTGCTGCTGACCTGCATGCCTTTCCGGCCCGAGGTCTTGGGGAAGGCCGGGCGGCCGTCGACGGCGAGGCGGTCGCGCAGGGCCAGGGCCACCGCGCGGCACTCGTCCAGTCCCGTCCCGGGGCCGGGGTCCAGGTCGAAGACGACGCGGTCGGGGCCGGGGGCGCCGACCAGCCACTGGTGGGTGTGCAGTTCGAGCGCGGCGAGGTTGGCCAGCCAGACCAGGGCGGCGATCTCGTTGCAGATGATCAGGCCGTCGGGCGAGGTCGGGATCCAGGCGGGCTTCTTGGCCGGGGCGTTCTTCTCGAAGAAGCCGGGGCGGTCGGCGCCGTCGGGGAAGCGGATGCGGGTCAGCGCGCGGTCGCGCAGGTGCGGCAGGATCACCGAGGCGATCCGGTGGTAGTAGTCGATCACCTCCGCCTTGGTGGTGCCGTCGGGGTAGAGCGGCTTGTCCAGGTTGGAGAGCGTCAGCTCGCGGGCGTCGACCCTGACCTTCATCCGCAGTCCTCGCCCACGCAGTCGCCGGGCAGCTTGTCGGGTCGCAGCCGCAGGAACACCGGGAAGCGCAGCCGCCCGTCGGGGGTGATCTCGCTGTAGCGGACCTCCACCACGAGCAGCGGCTCCACCCAGGCGCCGGCCTCGGCCGGGCCGGTGAACGGCGACGCCTCGCGGGAAAGCTCCCGCAGCACCGGCAGCAGCGCCCGCTCCACCCGCACGGTCAGGCCGCCGCCGACCCGCCCCCGGTAGCGCAGCGTGCCGTCCGGCAGCGGGGTGCCGATCAGCAGCGCGCCGAGCGGGTGGGCGCCGGGCCGCCAGCCGCCGATCACGAACTCGCCGGTGCGTACGAACTTCCACTTGACCCAGTCGGGCGAGCGCATCCCGGGCTGGTAGCGGGAAGACCGGCGCTTGGCGACCACACCCTCCAGGCCCAGCTCACGCGCGGCGGCGACGACGGCCTGGCCGTCCTCGAAGCTCGGCGACACCGTGGCCAGACCCAGCCCGTCCAGCACCGCCCGGCGCTCGTCGTAGGCGAGGTCGAGCCGGATCACGTCGAACGCCACGTACACCGGGGGCACGCCCTGCTGCAGGGCCTGGAAGCTGGGCCTGCCGTGCGCGTCGAAGGCGACCAGCTCACCGTCGAGCACCTCGGCCAGCTCGGGCATGCGCGGCCCGGTCAGCTGCCGCCCGGACCGGCCGTGGAAGCGCCCGGCGGCGTAGACGGCCCGGAAGCCGTCCCACTTCACCTCGTACGCCCACTGCGGGCCGCTGGGCAGCGGGCCGGCCGTAGCCAGCATCGGCGCGTACCGGATCAAGCTGCCTTGGCCTTCTTCGCCGGGGTCTTCTTCGCGGTCGTCTTCTTCGCCGTCGTGCTCTTCTTGGCGGCGGCCTTGGCCGGCGCCGCCTTCTTGGCCGTGCTCTTCTTGGGCGCGGCCTCCTGCGGCTCGGCCTTCTTCGCCGCCTTCTTGATCGGGGTCACCGTGGCGTGGCCGCCGGTGCGCTTCTCCTCCGCCCCGCCCCGGGCCGCGCGGGCCCGCTCCACCGACTCGCGCAGCGCCGCCATCAGGTCGACCGTCGGCGCGATCGGCTCCTCGGTGGTCGGCTGCACCACCGTGTCCTTCTTACCGACCTTCACGTCGATGACCTGCTGCAGCGCCTCGCGGTAGGCGTCGGTGAACTCCTCCGGCTTGAAGTCGCCCGACATCGAGTCGACCAGCGACTCGGCCATCTTGACCTCCTGCGGGCGCACCTGCACGGCGTCGTCGAGGAAGTCGAAGGCCGGCTCGCGCACCTCGTCCGGCCACAGCATGGTGTTGAGCACCAGCACGCCCTCGTGCACGCGTACCGTCGCCAGGGTCTCCCGCTGGCGCAGCGCCACCTTCACCACGGCGACCCGGTCCACGTGCGCCAGCGCCTCGCGCAGCAGCAGGTACGGCTTGACCCCGGCGGCCCCGTCCGGCTCCAGGTAGTACGCCTTGTCGTACAGGATCGGGTCGATCTGCTCGTTCGGCACGAACTCCAGCACCTCGATCGCCCGTGAGCTGGTCAGCGGGAGGTTCTTGAAGTCCTCGTCGGTGAGCACCACCATCTCGCCGCCGCCCATGTCGTACCCCTTGGCGATCTGGTCGTAGCTGACCTGCTCGCCGTCGATGGCACAGACACGCTGGTACTTGATCCGGCCCCCGTCGGCCTTGTGCACCTGGTGGAACCGGATGTCCTTCTCCTCCGTGGCGGAGTAGAGCTTCACCGAGATGGAGACCAGCCCGAAGGAGACGGCACCCTTCCAGATCGCCCTCATATGGGAAGTATGCCCCGATAGAGCGGCCTGTACTGCGCGAACAGCGGGGTTCTAGGGTGGCATCCATGGGTGCTGAGGACGGCTGGGTCAACTCGTACCACGGCAGGATGCGCGCGGCCATGGGCGACGCCACCCTGTTCTTCCTCGGGGCGCGCGGCGTCATCCGGGACGAGCAGGGACGGATCCTGCTGATCAAGCGGACGGACAACGGCTACTGGGCCTTCCCCGCTGGCGCGATGGAACTCGGCGAGTCGATGCGCGACTGCGCGATCCGGGAGACCTTCGAGGAGACCGGGCTCAAGGCGGGGCGGGCCACGCTGTTCGCCTTCCTGTCCGGGCCGCAGTACACCTTCACCAACGTCTTCGGCGACACCTACCAGCACATCTCCGGCTCATACCTGCTGACCGAGGTCTCCGGCGAGCTCACCCCGGACCCGTACGAGGCGTCCGACGCGGGCTGGTTCCACCCGGACGACCTGCCCGAGCCGACCTCCGGCGCGGTGCTGTGGACGCTGGACCACCTCGCCCGCTTCGAGGCCACCGGCGAGATCTACTCCGACTGAGCGGTTATCGGCTTGCCGGGGCACCCCTTACCCGGCATCATCTGCGCACGTGATGAGCTTGAAGCGCTTCGCGCTGGACGTGAGGCCGCTGCGCCGGCGCGACTTCCGCCTGGTGTACACGGCCGCCGGGGTCAGCAGCTTCGGCTCGATGATCACATACGTCACCATCCCGTTCCAGCTCAAGCAGATGACCGGCGATACGCTCATCGTCGGCCTGCTCGGCGTGGCCGAACTGGTGCCGCTGCTGTTCATGGCGTTCGTCGGCGGCGCGCTGGCCGACTACGTGGACCGGCGCAAGCTCGTCTTCTGGGCCGAGGCCGCGCTCGCCGTACTCGCCGCGCTGCTGCTGCTCAACGCGCTCGTCGGCACGCCGAAGGTCTGGGTGCTGTTCGTCATCGCCGCCCTGGGCGCCGCGATCGACGGCGTCCACCGGCCCGCGATGGACGCGATGATGCCGCGGCTCGCCCCCGCCGAGGAGATGCCCGCCGTCGGCGCGCTCAACTCGCTGCGCTGGCAGATCGCGCAGATCGCCGGGCCCACCCTGGCCGGTCTCATGATCGCCAACTTCGACGTGGCCTGGGTCTTCGCGTTCGACCTGGCCACCTACGCGGTGTCGCTGACCTGCTTCGCCATGGTGCGGTCCATCGCCCCGCCGGAGGCCGCCGACCGGCCCTCGCTGCGCTCGGTCGTGGAAGGCGTCCGGTATGCCCGCAGCCGTCCCGAGCTGATCGGCACGTACCTGATCGACATCAACGCGATGTTCTTCGCGTTCCCGGTGGCGCTCTACCCGTGGGTCGCCGACCGGTACGGCGGCGCGTCCGTGCTCGGCCTGTTCTACGCGGCGCTGGCCGCCGGGTCGATGCTGGTCACGCTCACCTCAGGCTGGACCGCCCGAGTGCACCGGCACGGCCTGGCCGTGCTCATCGCCGCGGGCGCGTGGGGCCTGGGCATCGTGCTGTTCGGCATGGCCGGGTCGCTGTGGCTGGCGCTGCTGGGCCTGGTCGTGGCGGGCGCCTCCGACATGATCTCCGGGCTGTTCCGGGGCATCATCTGGAACCAGACCATCCCCGACCACCTGCGCGGGCGGCTCGCCGGGATCGAGATGCTGTCGTACCTCACCGGCCCGATGCTCGGCCAGACCCGCGCCGGGCTCAGCGCCCGCTGGTGGGGCCCGGCCGGGGCGGTCGTCTGGGGCGGCGTGCTCTGCGTCGTCGGCACCGGCGCGCTCGCCGCCGCCCTGCCCGCCTTCCTCAAGTACGACGGCCGCGAGGGCCTCGCCCGCAAGCAGGCCGAGGAAGCCGCCCGCGCCGCCAAGATCGCCGCCGCTCGCGAGGCCGCCATCGCCCCTGGCGCGACTTTCCAAGACCCGGGCCTGCAACCAGCCGTGGAAGCCGCAACTCCGTAAGAGTCGCGCCGGCTGCCCGCCCAGCCGGGGGTCCGGGGTCGCGCGCGCGGGCGTCGGCCGATAGTACGGTGCACGATATATCTCGTCGGGCGGTAGACACGCCGCGCGCTTCAATGTACGGTCGCCGCTATATGACGGCAGACTGAATATGGAGGCGACGATGGCCGTGCTGATCGCGGGGCTGGCGGGAGCGGCGGCCCTGCCTCTGACCAGTCTCGGTGTGGGCTGGGCGCTCGTCGCGGTGATCCTGCTGGCGGCGACGCTGCGCGGCCGTGCCCGCCCGAGGCCCGCCGCCATCGGTCTCGCGGTGGCCGCAGTCGTGCTGGTCGGGGTGGGCGCGTGGCGCGCCGCACCGTGGCTGTTCCTGCTCTGCCTGGCCGCCGCGCTGCTGCTCGCCTCGCTGGCCGCCGGAGGTCCGCTCACCTGGCGCGGGCTGCTGCTGGCCCCGCGAATCCTGCCGTCGGCCGCCGTGACCGGGCTGCGCGAAGACCTGGGAGACCGTCGTGACGGGGGCGGACGTGACGGCTCGCCGCCACGCCCGGGCCCGCGGGCGCTGCTCGGCTGGCTGGTCGCGCTGGTCGCCGTGACCGTCTTCGGCGCCCTCTTCACGGCGGCCGACGGCGTGTTCGCCAGGTTCCTCGCCGGCCTCCTGCCCGGCCCCGGCGAGATCATCCGGGCCGTCGGCGGCTTCACCGTCGCTGCGCTGCTCGGCGTGGCGGTCGCCCACCTCGCCCGCCGACGAGCACGCGACCTGCCCACAGCGGTCGGCTCGACCCTGGCGGCCGACACGACACCACCAGCCGCCGATCCGGCCCCTCCGGCCACCGGCACCGCCGCCTCAGCCGCCGTCACCGCCGCCCGGCCCGGCGGGTCAGGTCCGGCGGCACGGCCCGGCGGCCGGACCCGGCGCGGCCCGCTGCTGCCCGGCGAGTGGGTGCCCACCCTGGCGCTGCTCGACCTGCTGTTCGGGGCCTTCGTGGCAGTACAGGTGACGACCTGGTTCCGCGGCCACGCATACGTGCTCGACCCGGCCGGGCCCAGCTACGCCGAGTACGCCCGCGGCGGATTCGGCCAGCTGCTCACCGTCACCCTGCTCACGCTGGGCGTGGTGGCCGTCCTCGCGGCGCACGCGGCGCGCGACACCCCGGGCCGTCGCCTGCTGCTGCGCGCGCTCGGCGGGATCCTCTGCCTGTTCACCCTGGTCGTCGTCGCCTCTGCGGTGACCCGGATGGCGCTGTACGTGCAGGCGTACGGCTTCACCCGGCCCCGGCTGCTGGCCGACGCGCTGGTGCTGTGGCTCGGCGTGGTGTTCGTCGTGATCCTGGTGGCAGGCGTCCGGCTGCGGGCCCGGTGGCTGCCCCACGCGCTGCTCGGCTCGGCCCTGGCCGTGCTCGGCGGGCTGGTCGCCGTCGACCCGGACGCGCTGGTGGCGCGCACCGTGATCGGGCGCTTCGAGCAGGACGGGCACCTCGACGCGAGCTACCTCGCGATGCTGTCGGCCGACGCCGCCGCCGAACTCGACCGGCTACCCGAGCCGCAACGCAGCTGCGCCCTCGGGCCGCTCGCCGACCGGCTGCGCGAACCGGACCCCTGGTACGCCTTCAACCTCTCCCGCGCCCGGGCCCGGGAGCTGCTCGACGCGCGCCCGCCCCAGCCGGGCTGGCAGGCGCGGTGCTCGACCGGCACGCCCGACCCGTACCAGCGGGGCGGCTGAAGCCGGGACGCAAACGATCAAGGGCCGGTCCTCCGTGATGGAGGACCGGCCCTTGACCAGTGGAGCCGCCTGACGGAATCGAACCGTCGACCTTGTTATTACGAGTAACACGCTCTACCGACTGAGCTAAGGCGGCAACGTCGCATCACTATACGCGATCAGATGCGCCCGCGGCCAACGGGTAGGCGGCGGGTCACATCAAGCCGCGGCCACGGGCGTGAACTGCCCGAACCTGAGGCCGTCCTTCTCGCCGAAGCGCTCGGCGTGGCTCACGATCACCCGCTCGACGTTGGCGGCCTGCTCCGCGTCGGCGGCCTCGATGCGGACCACGAGGGCCTCGGGGGTGGCGGTCAGCTCGGCACGGCCGGCCCCGAACACGGCGGTGCCGCGGTCCTCGGCGAGCTCCACGTCGATCTTGTGGCTGAAGTGGCTGAGCACCTGCTTGAGGTACCGGCCGGCGCGTTCGGTGGGGGCGCTCCCCTCAGTGATCATCATGTGGTAAGGGTACCCTAACCACCTCCACTCGCCCACCCACTCGTCCGCGACTGGGGTTGATCGCGATCTCGTGTCGAAACCTCGGGTTTGACGCTGGGTTCTGACACGAAACGCCGATCTTGGCGCTGGCGGCCGGCCGGGAGGCGCGGTGGCGGACCCGGGAGGCGGGGCGGGCAGCCGGGAGGTGTCCGGTTGGCGGCAACCGGGCCGGTAATGCCCGTTGGGCTGGTGCGACCTGGTCTACTGCGGACTAGGCTGCGCTGCTGTGACCGTGATCCCTCCGCGCAGCCCCTCCGACCCCACCCCGGTCGGCGGCCGGACACACCGTCCGACCAAACTCGAGCCGGCGCAGCTCGGTTTCACTCCGCAGGGCGCCGTGGCCTGGCTCAGCCCGCTGCAACTGGCCGCCACCGGTGTCCGTGTCGCGTTCGCGGCGCAGTTCGGCGCCTATCTGGACAAGCGCGAGCTGCAGAACGCCTTCCCCACCAAGGTCCACGACGACCACGTGCACGACGAAGAGTTGTGGATGGACTACATCGCCGATCTCGGCGACGGGTTCAACCCGACCTACACCATGGCGTACCTGCTGGCGCAGGAGCAGATCGAGGCGAGCGGCGAGACGCTGCCGCGCGGCCGGGTGCTGGTGCTCGGCGGCGACTCGGTGTACCCGACCGCGAGCGGCAAGGCGTACGAGGACCGCTTCGAAGGCCCGTACCGGGCCGCGCTGCCGCAGGTCCCCGCGGAGAACCCGCCGACGCTGTTCGCGCTGCCCGGCAACCACGACTGGTACGACGGCCTGACCGCGTTCCTGCGCCTGTTCGCGCGGCGCGAGGGTTCGCGCATCGGCGGCTGGCGCACCAAGCAGACCCGGTCGTACTTCGCGCTCCAGCTGCCGCACCGCTGGTGGCTGCTGGCGCTGGACGCGCAGGGCGCGGCGTACATGGACGACCCGCAGCTGGAGTATTTCCGGGGCGTGGCCGCCAACATCCAGCCCGGGGACCGGATCATCCTGGTCACCCCGCAGCCGGCCTGGGTCCAGTCCGAGGAGCACCCGCTCTACTACGACACCATCGACTACTTCCTGCGTACGGTGATCGACCCGACCGGCGCGGACGTGGCGGTGATGCTGAGCGGCGACCTGCACCACTACGCGCGGTACGCGCAGTCCGACATCGGCCGGCAGTTGATCACCTGTGGCGGCGGCGGCGCCTACATGGCGGCGACCAACCACCTGCCCGAGCAGATCGAGGTGCCGCCGCGGCACTCGCAGGTGCGCCGCCAGAGCACGGGCATGCCGTACAAGCTGCAGAAGACCTACCCGACGAAGCTGCGCTCGCGCTGGCTGGGCAGCGGGGTCTTCGCCCGGCTGCCGTGGCGCAACCCGGGCTTCGCCACGATGCTCGGCATCATGCACACGATGCTCATGCTGTCGTTCAACAACGCGGCGGGACGCATCCTCACCGTGCCGATCTTCCTGATGACGGCGGCGGTCATGGCCTCGACGGTGTTCTTCGCGGTCGGCCTCACCGAGGGCGAGGCCCGGCTGAAACCGATAATCCTCGGCTCGCTGCACGGCATAGCGCATCTGGCGCTGGGCGTGGGCGGGCTGTTCCTGTGGCGCGCGCTGCCGTTCGACCACTACAAGCCCGCGGTGCAGGCGGCGCTGGCCGTCGTCGTCTACCTGACCCCCGCCGGGGTGGTCGCGGCGCTGCTGGTGTCGCTGTACCTGCTGGTCGCGGCGACGTTCAAGGTGAACGTGAACGAACTGTTCGCCGGGCAGGGCATCGAGGACTTCAAGTGCTTCCTGCGGATGCGCTTCGCGCCCGACGGCACGCTGAGCATCTACGTGGTCGGCGTGGACACCATCTCCACCAAGTGGGTGCCCCAGCCGAGCGGAAGCTGGTTCGGCCCGGCGAAGCCGCTGCGGCCGCGCCTGGTGGACGAGGTCGTCACCCTCGGCCCGGCGAAGCAGCATGCGGCCCCGCCGGCCGTGATCCCGGCCGATGCGCCGGACCCGAGTCACACCGCGTAGCGGTCCTCGTACGACTTGCGGCTCCCGCACACCGACGCCTTCGGGCAGACGGTGCGGGAGCCGTCGGCGGCGAGCCGGATGACCACGGCGTCGCGCGGCACCGAGTGCCCGACCACGCGCCCCTCCTCGCCGTCGGCGGTGACCACCTGCTCGCCGAGCGCCGGAGCCGTGGCCTGGAAGTCCTGGTAGAGCGGGTGCTCGTACTTCAGGCAGCACATCAGCCGCCCGCAGGCGCCGGAGATGCGCATCGGGTTGAGCGGCAGGTCCTGGTCCTTGGCCATGCGGATGCTGACCGGCTCGAACTCGGTCAGGAACGTCGAGCAGCACAGATCACGCCCGCAGGAGCCGATGCCGCCCTGCACCTTCGCCGAGTCGCGCGCGGACAGCTGCCGCAGCTCCACCCGGCATTTCAGGGTCGCGCCGAGATCGCGTACCAGCGAGCGGAAGTCCACCCGGTGCGGGGCGGTGAAGTAGACGGTGGTGCGCGGGCTCGGGCCGGGGTCGTCGCCGTCGGCGGGCCCGCCGGGCACGTGGTCCACCGCGATGACCTTCATGGGCAGCTGGTGCTCGCGGATGAGCCGGTTGGCGGCCACCCGCGCCTCGGCCTTGCGCCGGCGGATCAGGTCGTCGCGGCTGACGTCGTCGGCCCCGGCCAGGCCGATGACCTTCGGGAAGCCGGCGGTGTCCTCGTCGCTCCACTCGGGCGCCCACACGCACTCGGCGACCTCGGGCCCGTCGTCGGTGTGCACCAGCACCTTGTCGCCCACGCGGGGACGGAAGTCGCCGGGGTCGAGGTAGTACAGCCGCCCGTACTTGTTGAACGTCACGGCACACAGCAGGCCCATCGGCACAGATTACTCGTATGCCTCCGGATGGCCAGGGGGCCGACGGAGAGATCGGCCCGAGTTGCGTACCTTTTCGGTTGATTCGTCGTTAGCTCTTCCGGATAGGTGTCACGAGTCCGCCGTAACCGGGCCGGAAAGCCTTCGTTGGGCCACGTCGTAGGCATGCACCCCCGCATGCCCGTCGCCCCGGAGGAAGCATGCGTCGCCAACTCGCCGTGGCCGGCTCGGTCGCCCTCGTCTCGCTCAGTTCCCTGGCGGTCCTGTCCGCCCCCGCCAGCGCGGGGGTGTGCGACCGGCCCGCAGGATACGCCGCGCGCGCCGGTGCCGACCTGCTCAAGGTAGGTGCGGTGAACCTGGGCCCGCTGGGTGTCAAGCTGCCCGCGGTCGCCGACCTGACCGTCGCCTCGGCCGGCAGCGGTATGTCCGCCACGAACCCGGTGCACAGCGCCGCGACGGCCCGCTACGCCGACGCGCGCCTGCTCGGGCTCGAACTGCCCACCGGCCCGCTGGCCGCGAAGGTGTACCAGCAGGCCCCGCCCTCGCACCAGAACCCGGTGCGCAACAACGCGCTCACCGTGGATCTCGGGCTGATCAAGGCGGGGACCGGCGACATCGCCGCGCACGCCCGCTGGACCGAGGGTATGGGCTGCGGCAAGGCCGAAGGCCCGGCCGGTGAGGCCGACGCGTCCCTGGTCGACGCGAAGGTGCTGCCCGGCAGCCGCGGCGCGCTGGCCGCCGTGCCGCACACCGCCTCCGCCACCACGCAGACCGCGACGGTGAAGCACGCGGGGGTCATCGCGTCCGGCGCGTACGCGCAGATCGGGCTCGCCGAGGTGCAGCTGCTCGGCGGCGCGCTCGGCGTCGAGGTGGTCAAGCCGCCGGCGCTGACCGTGCTGGCCACCGGCCGCGCGTCGACGTCGTCCGTCCGGTACGACGCACCGCTGCTGAAGGTCACCGGCCCCGGCATCGGCACGAGGACGCTGGACAGCCTGCACCGCGAGCTGGAGATCGCCGTCCCCGCGCCGGGCCGCGGCGGCGTGCTCGGCGCCCTCGACCTGACCGGCGCCCGCGAGCGCGCCAAGGCGCTCGGCCTGCCACTGCTCGACACCGACCTCGGCCGCCTGCTCGGTGGGCTGCCGGTGGGCGACCTGACCCAGCTGATCAACGGGCTGCGCGGCGGCAGCGGCGGGTCCGGCCTGCCCAGCGTCCCCGAACTCGGCGGCCTGCCGGATCTGGGCGGCCTGCTCGGCGGCGGCCTGGGCAACCTGTCCGGCCTGTGCGAGATCGTGATCGTCAAGATCTCGATCGGCGAGCTGGACAAGCGCGTCACCGACCGTGGCGCGACCGCCCAGGCGGCGTCGCTGCGGGTGCAGCTGATCGGCGTGAACACCACGAACGGCAAGCGCGCCACCGTGCTGGACCTGGGTATCGGCCTGCTCAAGGCCTCGGCCACCGCCCCGGTGCGGGCTGCCGCCAGCCCCACCGCCGGCCCGACGGCTCGCCCGTCGAGCAGCCCCTCCCCGGACGGTCCCGGCGGTGGTGGCGGCGCCACCCCGTCGCCGGCCTCCGGCAACGATGACGACGACGACAACGGCTGCGGCGGTCCCGGTTGCAGCCTGCCGCGTACGGGCACGAGCATCGCCCTGATCGCGGGCACCGGTGTCCTGCTGTTCGTGGCGGGCCGGTTCCTGCTCCTGCTGACCCGCCGCCGCACCGCGAGCGGGCCGGAGGATCTGCTGGGCTGACGCTCTTCTGGTAGCTCTAGGCGCAGCGCGGTGGCGGCGGACTCGTTCCGCCGCCACCGCCGTATCCGGCCTAGCGGCCTGCGTGCTCTGCGGGTGGGTGGCAAGGTCGCTAGTTCGTGTCGAAACCTACGCTTAGACCCCAGGTTCTGACACGAAAGCGCGATCTTCCACCGGCGGTGGCCCGACATGGTGGGCCGGCACTGCCCGGGGCGACCACCGGAGGAGTCCTGGCACCGAGCCGACAGCACGCTGACACCAGGCAGCCGAGCCGACAGGACACTGGCACCAGGCAGCCGGCCGGGCGCGACGCCGCCGGGCCGCCAGATGCGCCGGGTCGGAGGTCGGAGCGCGGAGCGCGGGTAGGACCCGCGTTGCAGGAGGGCCGTGGGCTCAGAGGTCGACGCGCAGGGTGGTGGACGCGGGACGGTGGTCGGCCGGAGCATGCTGGACGCCCGGCTCGCCCACCGGGACCGGACCGGCGGTGAGCAGGTCGTCCAGCTCGGTGAGGGTCACGTCGACCTCGTGCAGGAGCGCGGCGCCGATGTCCGCCGCGGCCAGCGCCCAGGACACCGGCCCGGCGCCGTCGAGCCGCGCCCCGGCCGCGGCGGCCAGCGCGACACCGGGCAGCCGGGCCCCGGGCGCGACCGCGATCGACAACATTCCTGCCGCCACCCGGCCCGCGTCCGGTTCGCCGGTCAACAGCACCGCCTCGGCGCTGCCCGCCACCCGGGCGAGCGCCCGCGCTGTCCGCGAGCGCCCGGCTGCCAGGCACCGGGCCAGCTCGTCCAGGTGCGCGGCGTGGCCCCGCAGCTCCGCCGCCCACGCCACGACGTCATGCCGGAACCGGTCGGCCGTGCGCTGGAACGCGCTCGCCGCCGGGCCCTCCCAGCCGCGCAGGGCACCCGCCCGGCCGCTGACCGCCTCGGCCGTCTCGGCCTGCCGGCGCAGCTCGTCGGCCTGCTCCCGCCACGGCTGCGGCGACCACGCCGACAGTCCCGCCACGGCATCGCCGGGCAGGGCGCCGGTGCGGCGCAGCAGCTGCCAGACCTGGTGCGTCTCCGGCGCACCCCAGTGCGCCAGCGTGTCGTCGACCCGGGCGAGCAGCCCCGCGGTGTTCAGGTAGAGGTGGCTGAGCGCGTCCATCAGGCCACCCCGCCGTGCTCGTCGGCCTCGCGGTAGTTGCGGGCGGCCGTGCGTACGGCCGCGGCCAGGTCGCGCAGCCGCGCGTCGAACCCGCCCGCCGCGGCGACGTGCCCGGACCAGCGCGCACCGGTCGCGGTGTCGGCCGCGCTGGCCAGGGCCGCCATGCGCCCCGGCACGTCGAGGCGGGTGGGGCCCGGGGCCGCCTGGGACAGCGCCGCGCGCTGCCGCGCGATCTCGTCGGCGAGCGCGTCGGCGCGGGCCGCCAGCTCGTCCGTCACCGGGCACCTCCGAGCGCCGTGAAGTCGCCGAACGTCTCCTCGTACACCTTGCGCCGGGCCCAGGCCGCGGCGTCGTGCGCGGCGGTGATCGCCTGCTGGATCGCGCGGGACAGCTGCGGGGCGGTGAGCCCGTCCAGGGAGCCGGTCACCACCACCCGGCGCACCGCACCGTCTCCGCCGACCACCACCTCGACCAGGTCCTCCGGATCGCGGACGGTGACCTCCAGCTCGGCGACGGCGCGCTGCAGGCTCGCCTGCCGCTGTTCGATCCGCCGGTAGGACGCGATCGCCTCCTCGATCCAGGCGTCGTCGATCTCCCGGGGCATGCGGCAGCTCCTCATCGGACGGTGATGGCGTACCCGCGGAACGCTACCGGTAAATACCCACCGCCCGACACCCCTGTGGATAACCCCTGCGGACACCGCCTCACCGTGCCACGCACCCGCTTCACGATCGTCCGACTTGCCCGGCAGGTGGGCGAAAGCGCGCTCAAGATACGCCCACCTGCCAGGCAAGTCGGACGATCATGGCGAGGTGGGGGGTCAGCCGTGCCAGAGTTCGAGCATCATGGCTTCGACGGCGATGCGCGGTTTGACGTTCGCGTCGATGGCGGTGCGGCAGGCCAGGACGGATTCGAGGCGGCGCAGGGTGCTCTCGGCGGTCCAGCGCTGCGCGGCGGCCTCGGCCAGCGCGGCGGTGTCGGTGTGTACGGCGGCGACGGGCCCGCCCCACCTGGCGTTGAGCACGTCGCGGTAGAAGCCGGCCAGGTCGAGCAGCGCCCGGTCGAGCGCGTCGCGCTGGGCCCGGGTGGCGCGCGACTTCTGCCGCTTCTCCAGGTCCTTGAGCTGGCCGGCGATGCCCCGGGCGGCGCCCGCGGCGCCCTTGCCGGTGCCGCCCGCGCCGAGCGCCGTCTCCAGCGCGGCGCGCTCGGCGGCGTCGGTGTCGGCGACCGCGGCGGCCGCCTCGGCCTCGGCGGCCTCGATCAGCGCGGCGGCCGCGTCGAAGCAGGCACCGACGCCGGTGAGCTGGCGCGGCACGGCCAGCACGGCGGCCCGGCGATCCCGGGCCTGGGCGTCGGCGGCCAGCCGGCGGGCGCGGCCGACATGGCCCTGCGCGGCCGCGGCGACCCAGGCCGCGGTGGCCGGGTCGACGCCGTCGCGCTCGACGAGCAGCGAGCTGACCGCGTCGGCGGCGGGCTGGCGCAGCGGCACGATCCGGCAGCGGGAGCGGATGGTCACCGAGATGTCGTCGGGATGGTCCGAGGGCGCGCAGAGCAGGAAGATCGTCCGGTCCGGCGGCTCCTCGACGGCCTTGAGCAGGGCGTTGCCAGCCGCTTCGGTGAGCCGGTCGGCGTCCTCGATGAGCAGCACCTGCCAGCGGCCGTTGGCCGGGGTGGTGGCCGAGCGCAGCACCAGCTCGCGCATCTGCGCGACGGGGATGCTCAGCCCGTCCGGCACCACGAAGCGCACGTCCGGGTGGGTGCCGGCGAGGGTGGTGTGGCAGCCGTCGCAGTGGCCGCAGCCGGGCCCGGCCGCCTGGTCGGTGCACTGCAGCGCGGCGGCGAAGGAGCGGGCGGCGACCGAGCGGCCCGAGCCGGGCGGCCCGGTGAACAGCCAGGCGTGCGTCATCGCCCCCGCGCCGACGGACTCACCGCGGATGACGGCGGCCGCGGCCGTCGCGGCCGCCCGCAGCGTGGTGACGGCATCAGGCTGGCCGACCAGCTGGTTGAAGACGTCGCTCACCGGACCCCCTCGCGGGGACGGACCCCGCTGGCTCGCTCACTTCGTCCGCGCACGCCACGACACTACGCGCCCCACCCGACACGGTCAGCTCGCCCGGCACCGGCGGCACGGTCCGACACCAGCGGTCCGACACCGGCAGCACGTCACGTCGGCCGTCGGCGAGCCTCGCCCGGCAGGGGTGGACGCGCCGGTGCCAGGTTCAGCCTCGGCCGGCCCGTAACTCCGCCGGTGACCCGGTCGTGGCCGGCGGCTCGCCCGGTGCGGGCACCCGCCCGGCCGGGCCTTGACGCTCGCCGTCCCGTGCCGGATCGGCTCCTGGAACGCCGTCCTGCGGCTCGCCGCCCGAGGCCACCGGGGGCAGCAGCCGGGCGACGCGGGCCGCGATCGCGGTGGCGAGCTGGTCCGGGTCACGGGTGCCGTCGAGCACGAGGTAGCGGGCCGGTTCGGCGGCGGCCAGGTCGAGGAAGCCCTGCCGGACGCGCTCGTGGAAGTCGAGCGACTCTCGCTCCAGCCGGTCGGCCTCGCCCCGGCGGTCCACCCGGGCGAGCCCGACCTTCGGGTCGACGTCGAGCAGGACGACCAGGTCGGGCTTGAGCCCGCCGGTGGCCCAGGCCGACAACCAGGACACCTCGTCGACGGGCAGCGTACGGCCCGCGCCCTGGTACGCCAGGGAGCTGTCCACGTAGCGGTCGGACACGACGATGTCGCCGCGTCGCAGCGCGGGACGGACCACGGTGGACACGTGATGAGCCCGGTCCGCGGCGTAGAGCAGCGCCTCCGCGCGCGGCGCCAGCGCGGTCGCGCCGACCGGCCCGGACGTGGTGGTGTGGGTCTCCAGCACCATCTTGCGGATGCGCGCGCCGACCTCGGTGGCGCCGGGCTCCCGGGTCACCACCACCTCGCGGCCGTCGTCGCGCAGCCGTTGCGCGAGCAGGCCGATCTGGGTGGACTTGCCGGCGCCCTCGCCGCCCTCGAACACGATGAACACACCGGTGCGCGGTGACACCTCAGCCATGCCGAGCGGGCGGCCCC
Source organism: Catellatospora sp. IY07-71 (assembly GCF_018326265.1). Taxonomy (GTDB): domain Bacteria; phylum Actinomycetota; class Actinomycetes; order Mycobacteriales; family Micromonosporaceae; genus Catellatospora. The sequence goes on along the minus strand of NZ_AP023360.1, from coordinate 1,870,863 downwards.
GCATCGAGCTGATCAGGTCGGGCAGCAGCGGCACGCCCGGCTTGTCGTCCATCTGGCGCAGCGCCCAGAAACCGGCCAGCACGCCGAGCACGCCGGCCACGCCGAGCAGCACCCGGGTGAAGGAGATCGGCACGCCGGTGCTGCCGACGTCGCGCGAGCCGCCGCCACCGGCCAGCACGCTGGACACCGCGATGGCCAGCATCAGCACCACCCGGGTGCCGGTCTGCACCACGGCGAAGACCCGGCCGCGGACCTCGTCGCCGACCTCGCCGCCGAGCAGCGTGGTGCCGGACAGGAAGGCCATGCCCGCGCCGGAGCCGACCAGCAGCGCGCCGATCACGGCCAGCGACAGGTGCGGGGCCAGCGACAGCAGCGCGACGGACGCGCCGGCCAGCATGATGCTCAGGCAGAACCAGCGCCGCCGGGACAGGCCGCCGATCAGGCGCGGGCCGAGCGCGATGCCCAGGCCGAGGCCGATGAAGATCGCCGCGAACAGGATGGCGAAGGTGGCGTCGCCGCCGCCCAGCGAGAACGCGAAGAACTGGCCGGTGCCGATGACCACGCCGCCGGCCGCGAACGCGCCGAGGATGCCCAGCACCAGGCCGCGCACCATCCGGGTCTGCCCGATGAAGCGCCAGCCGTCGATGAACTGGCGCAGCATGCTGTCGCTCTGCTTGGCGCCGCCGTTGTGGCCGGAGATCTCCCGGATGCCGAAGAACACGACCAGCGCGGTGGCCAGGCGGGAGAAGGCGAGGAAGTACAGCGCGAGGCTGGACGGGGCGGCCCAGGCCGCGACGACGACGCCGGACTTCTCCAGCCACTGGTAGAACTGGTTCAGCGCGGCCAGCACGACCGCGGCGAGCACCGGCGTGATGCCGTACGTCGTGATCAGGGTGAGCTGGTTCGCGGCCTCCAGCCGGGCCCGGGGGATCAGGTTCGGGACCGCGGCATCCTTGGCCGGGATCCAGATCAGCGTGATCGCCTCGATGATGAAGGTGGCGACCGCCGCCCAGCCGACCGAGATCTTGGGGTCGGAGGTGTACAGCGCGACCGTCGGGATGGTGGCGAACAGCACGAAGCGCAGCAGGTCGCAGATGACCATGGTGTAGCGCCGGTCCCACCGGTCGGCCATGACGCCGGCCAGCGGCCCGAGCACCAGCGCCGGCAGCAGGCGCACGGCGATGACCGAACCGAACGCCAGGCCCTTCGCGGCGTTGCCGCTGACCTGCGCGGAGGCGAAGGTCGCCGTGGCGAGCAGGCCCAGCCAGTCGCCGAGCGACGCGACGCTCAGCACCAGCCAGAGCCGCCGGAACGGCCGGATGCGCAGGATCGCCCGCAGCTCGGCGGCGCCGTTCAGATCCGGCTGGGCGACGTGTGCCGGGAACGGTGCGTCGTCCGCTCCCGTTCCCGGCGTACTGCTGGCCCTGTCCTTGATGGCACTGCCTCCCGCGTCACTGCCCGATCGGCTCCGGTCAGCGGGTGCGCTGATCGCGGCCATGGCAATAGCGCCCGGGCGTCCTGCGGCTTCACTCTAGTCCTGCCCCGGCGCGGGCCTACCCTGGTTCGACCCTGAAGACTTGCCACAAATCCGAGGGAGTGGTACGGGCCGCATATCAGGTCAGAGCGAAGGCCTGCAGGTAGCCGCGTACCAGCCGCTTCGATTCTGCCAGGACCGCGGCGTCGCCGTCGGGGTGACGGCGGAACGCCAGCTTGATCAGCGCGTCGGCCGCCTCGACCGACACGGTGAGCGCGAAGCGCAGCTCCGGCCCGTCCGGCGCGTTGTGGAATCGGACGAGCAGGTCGGCGAGGTGATCGGCGATGACCGCGTTGTTGTCGCGCTCCGGGTCGATCAGGTGCACGTCCACCACGTCGCCGAAGTGCAGCGTCCGGAAGCCCGGCACGCTGCGGTGCAGCTCGATGTACTCCTCGATGGCCCCGTCGACGCCGTCCCACCAGTGGGCCAGCTCGCCGGCGGGGATGCGCTCGGCCAGCCGCTCCAGGTATGCCTCGACGTTGCGCAGGGTCAGCGCCTGGACGATGGCCCGCTTGTCCGGGAAGAACTGGTAGACCGAACCGATCGCGACGCCGGCCCGCTCGGCCAGCAGCGTGGTGCTGAGACCGTCGTAACCGACCTCGTCGATCAACTCAGCGCACGCGTCGAGCATGCGCTGCACGCGCGCGACACTGCGGCCCTGCACCGGGACCCGGCGCAGCGGCCCGGCGCTGACAGCTGGTGTGGACACTGATCCGCTCCTCACCGTGGCGTGTGTTCCCAGAACCTGCGCCACGCTCGCATCGACACCCTACCCAGAGTCAACGACCCTGGGCAGGGTCGGTAAGCGGTCAGCTAGCTGTCTTTCTTGGCGGCGGCCTTCTTTGGCACGCTCGGCGTGGCCTTCTTGGCCGCCTTCTTCGCGGTCGCGGCCTTGGCCGTGGTCGCCTTCTTGGCCGCTGTGGCCTTGGTCGCAGCCTTCGTCGCCTTGGCCGGCGCGGCCTTCTTCGCGGGAGCCTTCTTCGGCGCCGGACCCTTGGCCCGCTTCTCCGAAAGCATCTCGGAAGCCTGCTCGATGGTCAGCCCCTCGGGGGTCTGGCCGCGGCGCAGAGACGCGTTCGACTCGCCGTCGGTGACGTACGGACCGAACCGTCCATCCTTGATGACCAGCGGTTTGTCGGTCAGCGGGTCGACGCCCATCTCCCGCAGCGGCGGCTGCGCGGCCCGGCGGCCCCGCTGCTTCGGCGCGGCCAGCAGCGCCAGCGCCTGGTCCAGGGTGACCGTGAAGAGCTGGTCCTCGCTCTCCAGCGAGCGGGAGTCCCCGGCCCGCTCGATGTACGGGCCGTACCGCCCGTTCTTGGCGAAGATCTCCTGACCCTCGGCGTCGCGGCCGACGAGCCGGGGCAGCGACAGCAACTGCAGCGCCTCCGCCAATGTCACCTGATCGGGTGACTGGGTCTTCAGCAGCGAGGAGTTGACGTCGCCGCTGGAGACGTACGGGCCGAACCGGCCGGACTTGAGCACCACCGGCTCGCCGGTCTGCGGGTGCTCGCCGAGCTTGCGCTCGCCGCCGCCGCCCAGGAACAGCTCCTCGACCTTCTCCGGGGTCAGCTCGTCGGGCGCGAGGCCCTCCGGGATCGACACGCGGTCGCCCTCGGCCGCGGTCTCCGTGTCGGGGTCGCCCTCCTCGGGGATGTTCCCGCCGGCCGGGCCCTTGCCGTTACCGGCGCCGTGCGGCGTGCGCTGCAGGTACGGCCCGTACCGGCCGACCCGGACCACGACGTCGCGGTCCTGCTCGTCGGTGAACAGCTTGATCGAGTTGATGCTGCGCGCGTCGATCTCGCCCAGGTGCTCGGTGACCAGCTTCTTCAGGCCGCCGGCCTGCGCCACCGAACCCTGCTCGGCGGTCGGCGAGCCGAAGTAGAAGGAGGTCAGGAACTCCAGCGCGGTGGCGTCGCCGCCCGCGATCTGGTCGAGCTGGTCCTCCATCGCCGCGGTGAAGCCGTAGTCGACCAGCCGCGGGTAGTGCTGCTCCAGCAGCCCGATCACCGCGAACGCGACGAACGTCGGGATCAGCGCCTGGCCGCGCTTGGTCACGTAGCCGCGGTCCTGGATCGTCTGCATGATCGACGCGTACGTCGACGGGCGGCCGATGCCGAGCTCCTCCAGCGCCTTGACCAGCGACGCCTCCGTGTAGCGGGCGGGCGGCTGGGTGGTGTGGCCCACCGCCTCCAGGCCCTCCTCGGTCAGCCGCTGGTCCTTGACCAGCACCGGCAGCTTGCGCTCGGCGTCGTCGGCCTCGGCGGACTCGTCGTCGGAGGACTCCACGTACGCCCGCAGGAAGCCCGGGTCGGTGATGGTCCGGCCGCTGGCCGCGAAGTCGGCCTCCTCGTTGCGCGCGGTGGTCGCGCGGATGCGCACGCTCACCGTCATGCCGACCGCGTCGGACATCTGCGAGGCGATGGTGCGCTGCCAGATCAGCTCGTAGAGCTTGTACTCCTCGGTGGACAGCTCGTTGCGGACCGCGCCGGGCGTGCGGAACGTGTCGCCCGCGGGGCGGATCGCCTCGTGCGCCTCCTGCGCGTTCTTCACCTTGCCGGAGTAGCGGCGCGGCTGCGGCGGCACGGCGCCGGAGCCGTACAGCTCGGCGATCTGCGTTCGGGCCGCGGCGATGGCCGACTCGGAGAGGTTCACCGAGTCGGTACGCATGTAGGTGATGTAGCCGTTCTCGTACAGCCGCTGCGCGGTGCGCATCGTCGCCGCCGAGGAGAAGCGCAGCTTGCGGGCCGCCTCCTGCTGCAGCGTCGAGGTGATGAACGGCGCGTACGGCTTGCGCCGGTACGGCTTCTCCTCGACCCGGGTGACGGTGAACGGGCGGTCGTCGAGGCGGGCCGCCAGGCCGCGCGCCCCGTCGCCGTCGAGCTGCACCACGCCCGAGCCCGGCCGCAGCCGCCCGGTCGTGGGGTCGAAGTCCTTGCCGGTCGCGATCCGGTCGCCGTCCAGCGCGATCAGGGTCGCGGTGAACGTGCGCGGGCCGGTCTCGCTCGCCTTGTCCACGGCCAGCGTGGCGGTGATGTCCCAGTAGTCGGCGGCGCGGAACGCCATCCGCTGCTTCTCCCGCTCGACCACGATGCGGGTCGCCACCGACTGCACCCGGCCCGCGGACAGGCCGCGCTGGACCTTCTTCCACAGCACCGCGGAGACGTCGTAGCCGTACAGCCGGTCCAGGATGCGCCGGGTCTCCTGCGCGTCGACCAGGTCGCGGTCGATGTCGCGCGGGTTGGCCACGGCCGCCTGGATGGCCGGCTTGGTGATCTCGTGGAAGACCATCCGCTTGACCGGCACCTTGGGCTTGAGCGTCTCCACCAGGTGCCAGGCGATGGCCTCGCCCTCGCGGTCCTCATCTGTGGCGAGCAGGACCTCGTCGGCGTCCTTCATCAGCGCCTTGAGGCGCGTGACGTGCTTGGCCCGGTCCGGGTTGACGATATATACGGGAGCGAAGCCGTTGTCGACGTCGACGCCGAGGTAGGCCCACGGCTCCTTCTTGTACTTCTCGGGCATCTGCTTCGCGCCTGCGGGCAGGTCACGAATGTGTCCGAGGCTCGCCTCGACGACGTAACCCGGGCCGAGGTACCCCGAGATCGTCTTCGCCTTCGCCGGGGATTCGACGATCACGAGACGGTTTCTGGCAGCTGTCGGCACGTTCTCTCTCCGCGGTGGTCGTCCGGGTGGCTGGATACCGCCGGGGTGGCGGCAGCTCGGTCACGGTGGCTCGTCTGAGGTTACGCAGCGGTCGGGCTTGCGGCGGGCGTCTCGGCGATGCGACACCGGCCACGGATGTCCAAGGTAACGCTCAGTGTGCGCCCAGGGTTGCGCACCCCATCGACGCACGGGCACATTCCTGTGACCGCTGACACCATACTCCCCGCCACAATCCGGACAACGGGGATTCCCACCCGGATATCTCCCCCGTCACCCCGCGAAGATCGGCATTTCGTGTCAGAAGGTGGAGTGCACCCGCAGATCTTGGCACGAAACGGCGATCATGGCGGGGCGGCCGCGCTCAGGCCCAGCCGTGGCGGGAAGCGTGCCAGCCGAGCTGCATGCGGCTCTCCACGCCGGCCAGGTCCATCAGGTGGCGCAGCCGGCGCTGCAGCGTGCGCAGGGACAGGTCGAGCTGGGTCGCGACGGCCTGGTCGGTCAGGCCGGACAGCAGCAGCGCGAGGATCCGCCGGTCCAGCTCGGTCAGGCTGTCGCCCTCCTGCTCGACGTAGGGCAGCTCCCCCGCGAACGCGGACAGCTGCAGCGGGTACGCCCGCTGCCAGACCGTCTCGAACAGCGCCTCCAGCGCGGCCAGCAGCCCGCTGCGGTGCAGTAGCACGGCACCGGGTTCGCTGCCGGGCAGCGTCGCGGTGGGAGCGGTGATCGGCACCAGGGCCAGGTCGTCGTCGGCCAGGATGAGCTTCATCGGGAGGCTGTCCACGACGCGCAGCTCGACGCCACGATGCAGCGAGTCGACGACCTCCGCGACGATGTCCGGCTCGGCCAGCACCGGGCGCTCCAGCACCACCCGGAACCTGACGCCGCGGCGGGCGGCGGCGTCCTCCTGGGAGTTCTGTCCCGGCCGCACGGCGATGTAGGGGGCGGTGACGAAGTTCCGGATCTCCCGGCGAGCGGCCTGCTGCACCTGCTGGAAGCGCAGCCGGATCGCGTCCACGCCGGTCACCACCTCGATCAGGTCGTTGATGCTGCGCCCGGCGACGGCGGCGCGGTGCTCCTCGGCGAAGGTGACGAGGGCCTGCTCGGCCATGCGCAGCCCGTCGCGGCGTTCGGTGATCAGGGCGCCGAGCGCCATCGCCGGCGGCGCGGCGGTGAACGCCTCGCCGCCCGAGCGCAGCGCCAATCCCCACTCGACGAGCCGGCCGAGGCTCTTCTCGACCACCGGCTCGGTCAGCTCCAGCGCGTCGGCCAGCAGCATCGCGGTGGCGCTGGGCCGTCCGAGCAGCGCACGGTAGACGGCCTCCTCGTCGGGACCGAGCCCCAGCGCTCCCAGCATCGGTGACCGGCCCCCTCCCGCGCATCGCAGCGGGGAGAGTATGCGCCATGCGGGCTGGTCCTGAACAGGCCCTTTCGCTACGGCCGGGGACGGGAAGGGCCCCGGGAAGTCGCCTCCCCGGGGCCCGTTCGCTGTGCTCATCGCAGGCCGTACGCCCGGATGACCTCGTTCTTGACGCTGTAGCCGCTGTCCGTCTCGGCGCTCGCGCGCACCGAGATGAAGCCGCCGGCCTTGTGCGCGGTCTTGAACGAACCGGTCCAGTAGCCGTCGGCACCCTTGGTCAGGGTCACCTTGCTCCAGGTGGCGCCGTCGTCGTAGGAGACGTCCAGCGTCACCTTGGTGACGGTGCCCGGCACCGGAGCGCGGTCGAAGCCCATCGACACCGGCTTCAGCGCGATCTCCTGCGTGGACCCGGCCTTCACGTCACCGTGCAGGTCCGTCTCCAGCTTGTAGTCCAGGTTCAGCACCGAGAACGGCTCGAAGTAGTCCGGGTTCCGGCCGGTGTCGGACATGAAGGTCCACTCGGTGTGGGTACGCGTCGACAGCCGGAACACGTCACCAGGCCGCTCCGCGTCGAGCACGGCGCGGTAGGGCAGGTTGCCCGCCGGCACCTCCACCCACTGCATGTCCGTGCTGTGCTCGTTGTGGTGCAGGAGCGTGTCGCCCTGGTACACCTTCAGCTCGGTCGGCGTCTCGCCCCACGGCAGGTAACCGCCGAGCCGCAGGTTGTCACTCGACGAGGCCCACGCCTGCACGTTCCAGGTCATGTAGTTCTGCCAGCGCGAGTTGTACACGAGGAAGGACTCGCCCTGAGCGGGGCGGCTCAGCGGAGCGAACCAGTCCAGCCGGGTCGTGCTGCCCTTGGCGTAGGTGTTGTAGCCCGACGCCATCGCCCAGGGCATGCCGCCGAAGTACTGCATGTGGCCCTCCACCCAGGACTGGTCCGGCGTCACCCACTCGGTGCGGGTGCCCGGGTGCCACTCCCGCTCGGGGAAGCCGACCGCCGGGCTGAAGTCGGCGTCGGTCCGGACGCCCTCTGCCTCGCCGTCCGTGGTCGCGTAGTAGCGGGCGTCGATCCGGGCCAGGTCGGCTCGGCTCGGCTTGTAGACCAGGGCCCGATCCGGCACCTGGTTCGGGTACCGGCGGGTCAGGTCGTAGATGAACGGCGTGTACTCGGTCTGCTGCACGGTGAGCCTGAGGCCGAGCTTGGCCAGGGCGACGAGCGCCTTACCCGCATCGCGGTGCACGGTGGCGACCGGGATCGCCGACTCGCCGACGTACTCCATCAGGCCGCCGGGGCCGTCGTTGACCACGACCAGTGCCTTGGCACCGGCCGCGGCCGCGGCCGCGGCGCGCTCCTCGGGCAGGACCTCGTCGCTGCGCACGACGACGGCCACCCTGCCCTTGGCCTTGACCTTCTGGTAGTCGGCCGCCGTGCCCTTGCCCGCGTAGACCGTGTCCAGCCGGTCCGTCGCGGTGCCCAGGGCGCTGCCCGCCTGCACGAGCGTGTCGAAGCGGAGCAGGCCGCCCAGCGTGCTCAGGTCGAGCAGCGGCTGGCCCTTGCGCCAGCGGGTGACCATCATGAACTCACCCGTGGTCATCTGCTCCGTCGGCGAGACGTAGATGTCGTCGTACGCCACCGGCAGCTGGTACGCGTAGCGGAAGTCGAACCACGGGTCGACGCCGGTGTAGTGGATGTTCATGTCGACCTTGCGCTGGCGGTCCTCCGCCCGCTGCGGGGCCGCGGTGTCCAGCAGGCGCGCCTTGCTCGCGTCCAGCACCACGGTCGCGGAGCCGGTGCCGAGCACGGTCTCCGGGTCGACGAGCACCGCCAGGCCGGACCGGTCCGCCTTCTCACCGGCCACGTCGAGTTCGCTGACGACCGTGTACGTGCCGGGCATCATCCGCATGGTGGTCGAACCGTCGACGTAGACCGACCACGGCCACTCCATCGGCTTGAAGATCCCGACCCAGCCGGCCGCGGGCTTGCCATCCTTGCCGACCAGCTTGATGTTCAGGTCGTAGCGCTCGTCCTCCTTGATCAGCGCCACGGAGGTGCGGGTCACCGCCTGGCCGGTGGCCGCGTCGGTGCCGACCACGTAGCCGACGTGCCGCGCGCCGGCGGCGGCGGCCTGCGGGTCGCCGGTCACCGGGACGGTCGCCTTAGCGCCCGCCGGCACGGTCACCGTGGCCGCGCCCAGCGTGAACGGGCCGCCGGTGTTGGTCAGCGCCAGGTTCAGCGTCACGTCGGCGTCGCCGGTGTTGGTGAAGGTCAGGTCCTTCGTCACGGCGACGTCGGCCGGCTCGTGGGGCCAGGTGTAGTTGCCGAAGAACAGCGAGCCGGTGCCGCGCACCGCGGTGCCGATCGCGGCGGCGACGTCGAGCCGGCCGGTGCCCACCTCGTACGGCGAGTACCCGTCGGCCAGGCCCTTGGCCGTGCTCATCAGGTGTTCCTTGAGCTGCGCGCCGGTCCAGTCCGGGTGCTGCTGCGCCAGGATCGCCGCCGCGCCGACCACGTGCGGGGTGGCCATCGAGGTGCCGCTGATGGTGCGGTAGAGGCCCTCGCCGCCGTCGGTCATCTCCTGCGAGCGGGCCGCGGTGATGTCCACGCCGGGTGCCGCGATGTCCGGCTTCATGCCGCCGGAGAAGGCCAGCGGGCCGGTGGAGGAGAAGTACGCGAGCTGGTCCTGCTTGTCCGTCGCGGCGACGGTCAGCGCCGAGGCGGCCGCGCCCGGGGTGGAGATGGTCTCCGGGCCCGCGTTGCCCGCGGCGATGACGAACAGCGTGCCGTACTGCGCGGACAGCGCGTCGACCGTCTGCGACATCGGGTCGCTGCCGTCGGTCGGGTACGTGTCGCCGAGGCTCATGTTGACGACGTCGGCGCCCTGCTGGGCGGCCCACTCCATGCCGGCGATGATCCAGGAGTCCTGGCCGTAGCCCTCCTCGCCGCCGAGCACCTTGCCGACGATCAGGTCGGCGTCGGGGGCGACGCCCTTGTAGTCGCCGCCGGACGCCTCGCCGGTGCCCACGATGGTGCCCGCCACATGGGTGCCGTGGCCGTTGACGTCGGTGATCGCCTCGCCCGGCACGAAGCTGGCGGTGGCGTCGATCTGGTTCTTCAGGTCCGGGTGGTTCACGTCGATGCCGGTGTCGAGCACCGCGACCGTGACGCCGTCACCGGTGAAACCGGCGGCCCAGGCCTCGGGCGCGCCGATCAGCGGCACGCTCTCCTTGAGGTTGACCTCGACGCGGCCGTCCAGCCACAGCTTGGCCACGCCGGCGCCCAGCGCCGCCTCGTGCTGCCCCACCGTCGCGCTGCCCTGTGGCGCGACGGTGGTCCAGAACGTGCGGGCCTGCTTCTTGTCTGCCTTCAGCGCGGACGCGCGGATGCCGGACAGGCGGCGGACCAGCTTGCTGCCCTTGGGCGCGGCCGGATCCGCCGCGGCGCGGGCCTTGCTCGGCGCGTACGTCGCGATCAGCGGCACGCCGCCGGCCTTCGCGTCGTCGTACCCCATCTCGATCAGGTCCGTGACGTTGAACAGGCGCTTGTCCAGCTTGTCCGCCGTGAGCAGGCCCATGGCCTCGTCCGGGATGACGTAGAGGTCGCCCTTGATCTGCTGCACGCGCACGCCGCCGACCGCGTTGTCCGGTCGGTCGACCTCGGCGGTCTGCTTACCGTCGCCCATCGTGGTGACCGTGACGACGTCGCCGGTCACCAGCGTGACCGTGTGGGTCGCGGTGGCCCTGGCCGGAACGGCCGGCTTCTGCGGCGCGGCCAGTGCGGGCGCCTGCAGCACGGCGAAACCCGCCGCCAGCATCGGCACCGCGGTGGCCGCCGAGACCAGCTGCCACCGCCTGCGCCGGAAGAGGGAAGACTGTGAGGGGGAGAACATGACAAGGGTCTACCTGGCCCGCCATGGCAGAGTGAATAGCTGCCGTTGGCGGACTTACGCCATGGCCAAACTCCGCCAACCCGCAGGCCGCGGTGGATCGATCGATCAGTCGAGGCAGCGTACGAAGACGACCCGCGGTCCCTCGGCGAGATCGCCGCCATGTACATCGACCACGCCCAACTGCACATGGGCCTTGCCGGCGGCTGCCCGCAGGCAGCCGGGCACCAGATCGTCGCCCATCCTGGCGCCGTCCGCGCCGAGCCAGTCCGCGCCCGCGATCACGTAGCCTTCGCCCTCGGCCGCGTCGGGCGAGTCGAACAGCTTCACCGCCGCACCGTCGTGCACGGGCAGCGCCCAGCCCTCGACCGTCCGCGGCCGGGCCGAGTGCCAGTCCCCGTACGCCCACAGCATCGCCGCCGCGATCACGGCAAGCAGACCCCAGGCCGGACCCGCCGAGCCAGCAGTGCTCCCCAGCGAATCGCCACCATCGCTCCTCTTCTCGTGGGACAACTGGTCGGGAAGTATGGGGGACGAGCGCAAGGCGCGGTGTCCGCACGGGCGTGACCAGGGCGGTAGGTGTCGAGCCCGGGCCATGGGCGGCCGTAGTCTTGGACGATCGATTCGGCAGGCGAAAGGGTGTGCGGTGGAGTTCCGGCTGCTGGGGCCCGTCTCCGCCCACCACGGCGGACAGCCCGTGCCGCTCGGCGGCGCGAAGCCGAAGGCCCTGCTCGCGGCCCTGCTGCTGGAGCACGGCCGGGTCGTGGCGACCAGCCGCCTGGTCGACATCCTGTGGGGCGACGAGCCGCCCGACACCGCCCGCGCGCTGATCCAGACGTACGTCTCGACGCTGCGCCGCGCGTTCGCCAAGCACGGCGCGGGGGAGGTCATCGCCACCGCCTCGCCCGGGTACGTCGCCCGCCTCGACCCCGGCACGCTGGACAGCGTGGTGTTCGCCCGGCTGCTGGCCGACGGGCGCGCCGCCGCGGCCGCGGGCGACCACCCGCGCGCCGCCGAGCTGCTGCGCCGCGCGGGCGAGCTGTGGCAGGGCCCGGCGCTGTCCGGGTTGGCGGACTCCGGCCTGTCCGCCGAGGCGGCGCGGCTGGACGAGCTGCGTACGGCCGCGGTCGAGGAGCGCATCGCGGCGGAGATCGCGGCGGGCCAGTGGGGGCACCTGGCCGCCGAGCTGACCGTGCTCGTCGGCCGCCACCCCACCAACGAGCGCCTGCGCGGCCAGCTGATGACCGTGCTCTACCGGCTGGGCCGCCAGGCCGAGGCGCTGGCCTGCTACCGCGAGGCGCGCGAGGTGCTGATCGAGGAGTTGGGCGTGGAGCCCGGCGCCGAGCTGACCGCGCTGCACCAAGCGATCCTGCGCGGTGAGACCGAGCAGCTGGCCGCCTCGCCGGAGCAGGCGGTGCCGGGCACGGTCCGCCCGGTGCCCGCCCAGCTGCCCCCGGTGCCCGCCGACTTCACCGGCCGCGCGGCCGAGATCGAGGCGCTGCTGGCGGCGCTGCGGCCGGGCGGCGGCGCGCCCGCGACGCAGATCATCGCCGGGCCGGGTGGCACCGGGAAGTCCACCCTGGCCGTCGCGGTCGGGCACCGGCTCGCCGAGCACTTCCCCGACGGCCAGCTGTACGCGGAGCTGCGCGGCATGAGCGACGCCCCGGCCGAGCCGGGCGAGGTGCTGGCGCGTTTCCTGCGCGCGCTCGGGGTGGAGCAGGCCCAGCTGCCCGAGGGCGCCGAGGAGCGGGCCGACCTCTACCGCACGCTGCTGGCCCAGCGGCGCATGCTGATCGTGCTCGACGACGCCGCGTCGGCGCAGCAGGTGCGCCCGCTGCTGCCGGGGCGGCCGGGTTGTGCCGTGGTGATCACCAGCCGGGACCGGCTCGCCGGGCTGCCCGGCACCACGCTGACCGACCTGCGCGTGCTCGACGCGGAGGAGGCGCTGCTCCTGCTGCGCCGCCTGGCGGGCGACGAGCGGGTGGACGAGGACGTCGAGGCGGCCCGCCGGATCGTCGACTACTGCGGGCACCTGCCGCTGGCGCTGCGGATCGTCAGCGCGCGGCTGGCCGGGCGGCGCGCGCTGCCGCTCAAGCCGCTGGCCGACCGGCTCGCCGACGAGAGCCGTCGGCTCAACCACCTGTCCGCCGGGGATGTCGGCGTACGCAGCAGCATCGAGCTGAGCTACCGGGCGCTGGACCCGCAGAGCAGCTCCACGCTGCGCCGGCTCGGCTGGTTCGGGGTGCCCGACTTCTCCCCCTGGGTGGTGTCCTGGCTGGTGGAGACGAGCCTGGCCGAGGCCGAGGAGCTGGTCGAGCAGCTGGTCGACGCGCACCTGGTCGAGTTCGTCGGCGTCGACCGGATGGGTGGCCTGCGCTACCGCCTGCACGACCTGATCCGGCTCTACGCCCGGGAGAGCGCGGCGCTGGAGGAGCCGGGCCCGGAGCTGGCCGAGGCGGTCGCCCGCGCGCTGCGCGGCTGGCTGGCGCTGATCCACCGGACCGCCGCCGACTCGCCGCCCGCCGAGATCCGCTGGCGGCGGCCGTTCAGCCCGCACGACGTCGAGGACGAGCTGACCGCGCTGGTCATCGCGGACCCGTGGGACTGGTTCGAGGCGGAGCAGTCCGCCCTGGCCTCCGGGGTGGAGCGGGCGCTCGCGCTGGGTCTGCACGACCTGGTCTGCGAGTTCGCCTCGGCGCGCAACGCGTCGGCGTTCATGGGCGCGAACCGGTTCGACGCGCGCACCCGCGTGATCGAGGCGGCGCTCACCGCGGCCCGGCGCGCGGGCAAGCCGCACGACGAGGCGGTCATCCTCACCGAGCTGGGCCAGCTACGTTACGACCAGGACCGCTACACCGAGGCGCGGCAGCACTTCCGGGCCTCGCTGAGCCTCTTCCGCGAGCTGAACGACCAGGCGGGACAGGCCGCCGCGCTGGCCGGGCTGGGCATCGCCTGCCGCGAGCCGGGCCGGTTCGCCGAGGGCGTGCACTTCCTCGACCAGGCCGCGGCGCTGCTGGAGCAGGCCGGGGACGACATCGGCATCGGCTACTCCCGGCGCATCGCCGGCTCGGTGCGGCTGGAGCTGGGCGACTACCCGGGGGCGCTGGCCGACCTGACCGCGTCGCTGGCCGCGTACCGCTGCGCGGGCAGCCGCCTGGGCGAGGGCCACACGCTGCGCACGCTCGGCCTCTACCACCGCGCCCGAGACGAGTGGGCCGAGGCCGAGCGGCACTGCCGCGCGTCCGCCGACATCTTCCACGAGCTCGGCGACGAGCTGATGGAGGCGTACGCGGTGCGCGCGCTGGCCAAGACCCGGCTGCGGCAGGGCCACGCCGACGAGGCGCTGACCCGCCTGGAGTGGGCGCTGTCGGTCAGCCACACCATGGGTGACCGCTGGGGGCAGGGCGCGACGCTGCGCGTGCTGGGCCAGCTGCACCTCGCCGAGCAGCGGCTCGACCTGGCCGAGGCGTGCCTCGACGCGGCCCGCGACATCTGGCAGGCCATGGAGGTGCCGGTCTGGCAGGCCCGCATCGAGCGCGACCGGGCGTCGCTGCTGGCCGCGCGGGGTGACGACGAGGGCGCGCGGTCGGCGCTGGAGCGCGCCCGCCGGGTCTTCCACGACCACGGCGCCCGCGAGTTCCACGAACTCGGCGCCTGAGTTTCAGCCCTCCGCCGCCGATTACAGAAAAGTTCCAGCGCCTCCTGCGAGTCTTCCCCCTGTCGGAGGTACGGGTGGCTCGGCACGGGGCGAGCCACCCGGCCCGGCGCCAGAGCGACCGCGCGGTCGGGGGACCGCCGGTCGCGCGGGAGGAGCCTGCTCCGGGGAGGGGACGCCATGGCGGAGATGGTGCTGCTGTCGGACACCGCGGTCGTGGAGACGCCGGTCGCCGAGTGCGACGAGTGCCTGGTCGATCTGCGTACGGTCGGCGCGCTGCGCCTGGACCCGCGCCTGGCCGACGACGCGGGGGCGTACGCGCACGTCCGGCTGAGCGTGGTCGACCGGCTGGTCACGGCGCAGACGCTGCTGCCCGCCGGGCTCCGGCTGCTGATCGTCGAGTGCTACCGGCCGATGGCGCTGCAGCAGCACTACTTCGAGGCGCACAAGGAGCGGCTGCGCGCCATCCAGCCCGGCCACGACGAGACCTGGTATCACCGCCGGGCCAGCCGCTACATCTCCCCGCCGGAGGTCGCGCCGCACGTCGCGGGCGCCGCGGTGGACCTCACGCTGTGCACCGCCGACGGCACCGAGCTGTGGATGGGCACGCAGGTCAACGACACCGACAGCGAGGCCTGCCACACCGACTCGGCCAACGTGTCCGCCGAGGCCGCCCGCCACCGGCGCTACCTGTCCGACGCGCTCACGCTGGTCGGCATGGTCAACTACCCCACCGAGTGGTGGCACTGGTCCTACGGCGACCGCTACTGGGCTCACGTCACCGGCGCGCCGAAGGCCCGCTACGGCCCGGTCAGCTCGCTGCCCGGCACCCCGGCGCCGTCCACGGCCCAGTCCGTGGCCACCGCCAACTGACCCGGCGCCTCGGGGCTCGGCCGCCGCGGGGCGCGAGGTGCCCGCTCGGGCCGGGTGGTGTCCTCGTCGTCCGGCACGGCCTCCGGCTCGGGCCGGTCGCCGGGCCACGCGCCCAGGGGCGCGGCGGAGGGGCGTGCGCCGATCAGCTCGTGCAGCCGGGCCACCCGGCGCCGTCCGCTGATCCGCAGCACCGGGCCACGCCCCAGCTCCGCCACGCAGGCCAGCGCGGTGAACGCGCGCAGCGCCACCGCCGAGCAGTGCTCGTCGTTGGCCCCCAGCCGCAGCACCGCGCCGTCGCCCTCGGCGTCGACCGAGCCGGCCGCGGCGAACCACAGCCGCAGCCGCGCCCCGTCCAGCGCGAAGCCCGCCGGGGGGCGTTTGCCCGCGCCGCGCAGCCACGCCTCGGCCAGCGGCGCCAGCATGCCGGTGTACGCGGTGCGCACTCCGAAGTGGCCCTCGATCGCGGCGGCCTCCCAGCTCGTCTCCAGGCCGCGGGCGGTGAACTCGGCGGCCAGGGCGTGCACCCGCCAGGCCGCCTCCACCACCACCGACACCCGGGCCGTGCCGCCCATCCGCACCACCTGCCCCGGCCCGATGAGCAGACCCGCGAGGTCGTACGCGGACGGCCGGGCCGACTCCGCGGAGAACATCGCGAGCTGGTGGTTCAGAGACACTCCGGCACCTCGCCGAAGGCCTGTTGCAGCTCGGTGGAGCGCAGCGAGCCGGTGTCCAGCGCGCTGGCGTCGTACTCCCGCTGCAGGGTGACCATGACCGCGGACACGTCCTCGTAGAACTTCGCCGCGTCGCCGGTGGGCAGGGCGCGCATCGCCTCGCCCGCGCGGCCGTAGGCGTCGCGCATCTCGGCCAGCGAGCCGGTCACCCCGTCGGCTATCGCGGAGCCGCCGTCCACCTCGGGCACCCCCGCGGCCTCGACCCGGCCGCGCGCCCGCTCGCTCGCGTCACGCGCTCCCTCCAGCATCCGGACCAGGTTCTCCTTGGCCTGCTGAGGTGTGGTCGCGTTAGGCGTCTGCTGCTGCGCCCGCGTGGTCAGCACCGCGATCTCCTCGCGCCACGGGTTCAGCGCCGAGCAGACCGACGCCGCCCACACCCGCGCCGGCGGCCCCTCCGTCACGCAGGCACCGAGCAGCCCCGCCGCCACGACGAGCAGCGCCCCGAACCCCACCCGGCCCCTACGCATGGAGAGCAGCCTAACCCCGCCCCTCACCGCAGCGGTGATCTTGCGTGGATGTACCCCATGACACGGGCAAAAGGGACAGTCGCCGAGGCGCTCCTGCGAGATCCGCCCGGAAAACACCGCGGCGCCCTCCCCCGGAGGGGAGGGCGCCGCTTCAGTGCGTTGCGTCAGGCGTTGACCTTGTCGCGCTGCGCCGGAGTCGCAGCGTCAGCTTTTCCCGAGTCATCGCCGCCGACCGTGATCGGCTTGCGCTTGCTGATGAACACCGCCACCACGATGATCGCGGCCGCCACGAGGGCGATCGCGGTGCGCGCGGCCTGGTTCTCGGTGGAGCCGTACCAGAGCGCCACCACGGCGGGGGCGATCAGCAGCGACACCAGGTTCATCACCTTGATCAGCGGGTTGATGGCCGGGCCGGCGGTGTCCTTGAACGGGTCACCGACGGTGTCACCGATGACGGTGGCGGCGTGCGCCGGCGAGCCCTTGCCGCCGTGCGCGCCGTCCTCGACCATCTTCTTCGCGTTGTCCCAGGCGCCACCGGAGTTGGCCAGGAACACCGCCATCAGGGTGCCCGCGCCGATCGCACCGGCCAGGTACGACGCCAGCGCGCCCGCGCCGAGGCCGAAGCCGACGGCGATCGGGGCCAGGACCGCGAGCAGGCCCGGGGTCATCAGCTCGCGCTGCGCGTCCCGGGTGCAGATGTCGACGACCTTGCCGTACTCGGGACGCTGCGTGCCGTCCATGATGCCCGGCAGCTCGCGGAACTGGCGGCGCACCTCGTGCACCACCGCGCCGGCCGAACGCGACACCGCGTTGATGGCCAGACCCGAGAACAGGAAGACCACCGAGACGCCGATGAGCAGGCCGACCAGGTTCGCCGGGTTGGCCACGTTCAGCATCTCGTCGATGACCTCGGAGGCCGTCTGGCCCGCCTCGGCCAGCGAGGTGGCCAGCGTGTCGGTGTACGACCCGAACAGCGCGGTCGCGGCCAGCACGGCCGTCGCGATCGCGATGCCCTTGGTGATCGCCTTCGTGGTGTTGCCGACCGCGTCGAGCTCGGTGAGCGTACGCGCGCCCTGCTCGTCGATGTCGCCGGACATCTCGGCGATGCCCTGCGCGTTGTCGGAGATCG
Organism: Catellatospora sp. IY07-71; assembly: GCF_018326265.1. Lineage (GTDB taxonomy): Bacteria > Actinomycetota > Actinomycetes > Mycobacteriales > Micromonosporaceae > Catellatospora. The sequence goes on along the minus strand of NZ_AP023360.1, from coordinate 1,853,570 downwards.
GGCCGAAGGTGTCCATGGCCACGATGACGCCGACGGTGGTCAGCAGGCCGCAGCCGGCCAGCGCGATGGCGAACAGCGACACGACCAGGGTGCCGCCGCCCAGCAGGAACGCGCCGTACACGGCACCGCCGATGAGCAGCGCCGAGTAGACCGCCGACTCCAGGCCGACGCTGATGCCGGAGAGCACCACGGTCGCCGGGCCGGTCTCGGACGTCTTGCCGATGTCCTGCACCGGCCGCTTGCCGGTCTCGGTGAAGTAGCCGGTCAGCGCCTGGATGGCGGCGGCCAGCACGATGCCGATGATGACCGCGCCGATGGCGACGATCTGCGGGTTGCCGGTCACATCCGGCTTGCCCAGCTCAGCGAAGGTCTTCGGCAGGTACCACACCGAAGCGCCCGCCACCGCGAGCGCGGACACGCCGGCCGAGATGTAGAAGGCGCGGTTGATCGCCTGCAGGCCGTTCTTGTCGGACTTGCGCAGGCGGGTCAGGAACACGCCGACGATCGCGATCAGCACCCCGATGGTCGACACGATCAGCGGGAAGACCAGGCCCTCCACGCCGAACGCGGCCCGGCCCAGGATCAGGGCGGCCACCAGGGTCACCGCGTACGACTCGAACAGGTCCGCGGCCATGCCGGCGCAGTCGCCCACGTTGTCGCCGACGTTGTCGGCGATGGTGGCCGCGTTGCGCGGGTCGTCCTCGGGGATGTTCTGCTCGACCTTGCCGACCAGGTCGGCGCCGACGTCGGCGGCCTTGGTGAAGATGCCGCCGCCGACCCGCATGAACATCGCGAGCAGCGCGGCGCCGAAGCCGAAGCCCTCCAGCACGGTCGCGGCGTCGGCACGGTAGATCAGCACCACCAGCGCGGCGCCGAACAGGCCGAGGCCCACCGTCAGGAAGCCGACCACACCGCCGGTGCGGAACGCGATCGCCATGGCGTTCTCGCGACCGCCCTCGGCCTCCCGCGCCGCCGCGGCCACCCGCAGGTTGGCACGGGTGGCGAGGGCCATCCCCGCACCGCCGATGAACGCGCTGAACAGCGCACCCACCACGAAGAAGGCCGAACGGCCGATCTTCAGCGAGAGCTCGTCGCCGTCGCCGTGCACCGGCAGAACGAAGAGCAGGATGACCGCGAGCACCACGAAGATGCCGAGCGTCTTGAACTGGCGGAAGAGATAGGCCGACGCGCCCTCCTGGACGGCCCCGGCGATCTCCTGCATCTTGTTGGTGCCCTTACCGGTCGCGAGCACGGACTTGACCAGCACGGCGGCGAATCCCAGCGCCACCAGCGCGATCACGGCCGCGACAATCACGTACGACACGTTCTTGCCGGTAAGGGCCAGCTCGCCGCCGGGCGCGGCGAGGATGGTCCCGGACATCTTTGTCCTCCAAAGATCTCTACTTGTGAGGCCGCCGTACGGTGTCGTCGGTGGACGGCCCGGTCGGGCCTGCCACCGGGCTACCCCCCACGGCGGAGCCGGAACCGGAGCACGAGTGACGGCGGTTACGGCATCGAAACAACCCGTGAACTGTAAACCGGACACGTGGTCGGGGTCACACCCCGTACCTGCCGTGTCGCGGTGATCTTCGTTGCTGCGCCGCGCGGGTTTGTGCGGTACGCTCAGCGACTCTATGCCTGCGGAACGGTCACAGCACGTCGCCGCGCATGCACACGCTCACGTTCCGTGGCGGAATCAGCGCCCCAGCCGCGACGCGCGCCGGATCGGCCACGCCATCTGCACCTCGGTGCCCGGCCCGTCGTCGAGCGGGCGGACCTGCAGATCCTTCACGATCGCCTGGAGCAGGCTGGCGCTCACGTCCACGGTGATCTGCTCCTCGTCGGCGATGGGCGCGTCGTCGCCGGCGCGGTCCCACACCTGCACCAGGTAACGATCCCCGTCGCTGAACGCCACCGCGACCACGTCGCGCAGGCCGACCCGCTGGTGCCGGGCCACCGCCCGCGCGCAGGCCTCGCCGATCGCCAGCCGGACCTCGTCGAGCTGGTCGTCGGGCACGCCGGCCCGCCGTGCGACGGCCACGCCGACGAGCCGCGCCGTACGCACGTGCGCGGGTTCGGGGGTGAATTCGAGCCGGACGGTCGCCATTACCCTGCGGATCAGCTCGCGGTCGCGGCGTCGATGGACGGATACAGCGGCAGCACCTGGTCGAGCGCCGTGATCCGGAAGATCTTCAGCAGCGACTCGCGGGCGCACACCACGCCGAACGTCGCTCCCGCGGCACGCGCCTTACGCAGCCCGCCGACCAGCACGCCCAGCCCGGTCGAGTCCATGAACTCGACCTTCGCGAGGTCGACCACGACCCCGGTCACCCCGCTGTCGAGCAGCTCCGCGATGCGCTCGCGCAGCTTGGGAGCGGTGTAGACGTCCACCTCGCCGCCGACTTCGAGCACGGTGTGCGTGGCGACGACACGCGTGGCCAGCGACAGCTCCATCGGCACCTCCCTCTGCGACGTCCGGTCACTGCCCGGAATCTCTCCGTGCACCGGTCCCCATGCATCTAACCACTGGTCGGGTTTCCGGGCTACGCGCCCTTTGCCCTTGTCGCCGACGTGGGCTGTCGTATCTCGGCAACGGGCGCCGACCGTGGGCCGGGCGCCGCCCGAGACTGCGCCGGACGTCGCCCGACGGCGGCCGATGCGGGCTGGCCGCCGCGGCCCGCCGGGTGGCAGAGTGCTGGGGTGGACCTGCTGCCCTACTGGCTCAAGCGCGACCAGGTCACGCACGTCGAGCTGCTGCCCGCGCGGGCCGGGCGCGCCGCCGAGTGGCCCGCCTGGATCCCGCCGGACCTGGTCGAGGCGCTGCGCGGCTGCGGCATCACCGCGCCCTGGGCCCACCAGGCCGAGGCGGCCGAGCTGGCGTACGCCGGCCACGATGTCGTCATCTCGACCGGCACCGGCTCCGGCAAGTCCCTCGCCTACCAGCTGCCCGCCCTGTCCGCCGTGCTCACCGAGCCCCGCGCCCGGGTCCTCTACCTCGCCCCCACCAAGGCGCTCGCCGCCGACCAGCACCGCTCGCTGACCGGGCTGAACCTGCCCGGCCTGCGCGCCGCGGTCTGCGACGGCGACACCGGCCGCGAGGAGCGCGACTGGATCCGCCAGCACGCCAACGTCATCCTCACCAACCCCGACCTGCTGCACCACAGCCTGCTCCCGCAGCACCAGCGCTGGTCCGGGGTGCTGCGCAACCTGCGCTACGTCATCGTCGACGAGTCCCACAGCTACCGCGGCGTCTTCGGCGCCCACGTCGCCCACATCCTCCGCCGCCTCCGCCGCCTCACCGGAGAACCAGAAAGGAAGGGCACCTTCTTAACGGAATCCGTAGAGGAAGGGCACCTTCTTAACGCGGAGACCGCTGACCAGTCCGTTGCCCGGTCAGGCGGCACGGCCAGGTCCGGTGGCACCGGGATCGGCCGGGGCGGCGCAGCGCGGCGCGGGCCGGTGTTCCTGCTGGCGTCGGCGACGTCCGGGGATCCGGCGGGCAGCGCGAGCAAGCTCGTCGGGCGACCGGTGCGGGCCGTCACCGAGGACGGTGCGCCGCGCGGCTCGATGACCTTCGCGCTGTGGGAGCCGCCGGAGCTGCCCGGGGCGGATCTGAACGGCGACGCCGCCCCGGTGCGCCGGTCCGCGCTGCGGGAGACCGCCGACCTGCTGGCCGACGCGGTCGTGCAGGGCGTACGCACCCTCGCCTTCGTACCCTCCCGGCGCGGCGCCGAGGTCGTGGCCGTGCACGCGCGCGCCGCCCTCGAAGAGGCGCAGCCGGGCCTGGGCCGCCAGGTCGCCGCGTACCGCGCCGGCTACCTGCGCGAGGAGCGCCGCAGCCTGGAGCAGCAGCTCACCGACGGCAGCCTGACCGGCCTGGCCACCACCAACGCGCTCGAACTGGGCATCGACGTGACCGGCCTGGACGCCGTGCTGCTGGCGGGCTACCCCGGCACCCGCGCCGCGGTCTGGCAGCGTGCCGGGCGGGCCGGGCGGGCCGGGCGCGACGGGCTGTGCGTGCTCGTCGCCCGCGACGACCCGCTGGACACCTACCTGGTGCACCACCCGCAGGCGCTGTTCGGCACCCCCGTCGAGGCCACCGTGTTCGACCCGGCCAACCCGTACGTACTCGCCCCGCACCTGTGCACCGCCGCCGCCGAGCAGCCGCTCACCGAGGCCGACCTGCCCCTGTTCGGCGCCGACGCGGCACTGCTCGACGAACTCGTCGCCGCGGGCGCGCTGCGCCGCCGCCCCACCGGCTGGTACTGGACCCATCCGCAGCGCCCCGACATCGACCTGCGCGGCACCGGCGGCCCGCCCGTCGCCGTCATCGAGGCGTCGACCGGGCGGCTCATCGGCACCGCCGACCCCGGCGCGGCCCACCACCACCTGCACCCCGGTGCCGTGTACACCCACCAGGGCCGCACGTACGTCGTGCAGTCGCTCGACCTCGCCGACGCGGTCGCGCTGGTCGAGGCGGACAACCCGCCGTACTCCACGCACGCCCGGGACACCACCTCGCTCACCGTGCTGGAGGTGCGCTCCTACGTCGACGCCGGGCCGATCGGGCTGTTCCTCGGCGAGGTCGAGGTGACCAGCCAGGTGGTGTCGTTCCAGCGCCGCCGCATGGACAGCGGCGAGGTGCTCGGCACCTGGCCGCTGGAGCTGCCCAGCCGCACCCTGCGCACGGTCGCGGTGTGGACCACGATCGCCGAGTCCGCCGTGGCCGGGGTCGAGGACCTGCCCGGCTCGCTGCACGCCGCCGAGCACGCCGCGATCGGGCTGCTCCCGCTGGTGGCCAGCTGCGACCGGTGGGACATCGGCGGCCTGTCCACCGCCTGCCACGCCGACACCGACGCGCCGACCATCTTCGTGTACGACGGGCACCCCGGCGGGGCCGGTTTCGCCGAGCGGGCGTACGGGATGGCCGCGCAGTGGCTGGGCGCGACGCGCACCGCCGTCGCCGAGTGCGGGTGCGAGCGCGGCTGCCCCAGCTGCGTCCAGTCCCCCAAGTGCGGCAACGGCAACAATCCCCTGGACAAGCGCGGCGCCGTGACCGTCCTCGACACCATCCTCCACCACCTCCCCCACTGACCGCCGGGCGCGGCGCGGGGCGCGGGGCGCCAAGATCGCCGTCTCGTGTCGGAACCTGTGGCTGGACCATAGGTTGTGACACGAGACAGCGATCTCTGTCAGCCCGCCAGCTGGCGGCGGACGGTTTCGATCTCATGGAGGACGCCGGGCATGTTGCGGGTGAGGTCCTGCCAGGTGAAGCGGAGCACCGTCCAGCCCGCCCGGACCAGGCGATTCTGCCGGGTGCGGTCGTGCTGGAAACGGTCGGCGGCGCTGTGCCAGGCCTGCCCGTCGATCTCGATCGCCAGCCGGATCTCCACGAACCCGAAGTCGACCGCGCCGATCAGCCCATCCTCGTCGTGCACTGGCAGGTTGCTCCGCCATCCGGTGATCCGGCCCTGGCGCAGGCCCTGCACCAGCAGCCGTTCCGCGGCGGACCGCGCACCGTGAGCGTGCCGGGCCGCCGCCCGGACCAGCGGCCCGGCCCCGTGTCGCCCGGCCCGGCCCCGCACCCGCTCGACGAACTCCTCGAACGTGATGAGCCGCCGCTGGATCGCGCGGTCGAGCACCAGGTCCGCGTCGTCGGGCCGCAGCTCACGTACGCAGTCGATCACCGTCTGCGCCGGGCCGGTGAACAGCATCCCGTCGACGAGGCAGACGTCGGCGGAGGCCAGGATCTCGCGGTGTACCCGCAGGCCGGCGTGCCGGACCTGCCGCCCCGGTCCGACCGTCACGCAGGTGCGCAGGTCGGGCACCTCCAGCCCGTATCGCCGGGCCGCCGACGGCCCGCTGAGGACCGCGTCGGGCACGGCCAGCAGCACCGCCCGGTCCCGCAGCAGCGGAGTGACCTGCCGCCCGGCGCGGGTCAGCACCGGGCCGATGACGACCCGCCAATCGCCCCGGCGCAGGCGCCGCCGGATCTGATCGTTTGTGAACCCGTGTCGATGAGCATCCTCCCTGGTGAAGAGCCCACCCCTGTCATCGGCGAGCACGTCCAGCCCGGCTTGATCAGTAGTTGGTGTCATGATCTGCGGTCACACCTCACTTCTTGACACGAAATCGCGATCTGCCCGGCGCGGAGCCAAAGCGGAGCTCTGGCGCGGATACCGGAGCTTCGGCGCGGGGAGCGGAGCTTCGGCGCGGGGAGCGGCTGCCTCGGCCACCGCGGCGATCCGGATCGGGCCGGCGCGGGCGGTGGCCTCGGCGGCGCCCGCCCCGGTCACGGCGGTTACGGAAAGGAGCAGGTCGAGGCCGTCGAGCCGGCAGTCCGTCACCATCGCGCCGTTGGCCCGCACGAGTTCCCCGGCCCGCGCGCAGGCCACGTCCACGCCCTGGACGGCGTACGCCGCGCCCGCCAGCGCGCCGAGATCGGCCGCGGTCCGCGCCTGCTCCCGGGCGACCAGGTGCGCGCCCTCGGCCGCGACCACGGTGCCCGCGACGACGAACACCAGCCCGACGCCGATCGCGTACAGGGAGCTCACGGCGCACCGGGTTCCCGGGCGGCGGTCGCGGTGCAGGTGAGCACGGTGACCCGGACGGACCGCCGCACCGTCGCCGTCACGGTGTCCCCGCCCGACGACACGTCCGCCCCGGCCGCCACCGCCTCGCCACGGGCCGCGGCCAGTGCGGCATCACGGGCGGCGGCCACGCAGCCGAGCTTCACGGTCACCGCGGTGACCGCACCGATGCCGGTGACCAGCAGCAGCACCACGGCGGGCAGTGCCACCGCCAGCTCGGCGGTGGCACTGCCCCGGTCGCTTCGGCTCACCCGAGCGCCCGCTGGATCACCCCGGCCAGTGCCGCCTGCACGCTGTCGCTGGTCAGCACCTTGAGCAGGATCCCGGCGAACGCGACGGCGGCAAGCGTGCCGACCGCGTACTCGGCGGTGTTCATCCCGGCGTCAGCCATGCAGCGCGGCCCGGCGGCAGGGCCGGTCTCGTCGTGTCCCTTCGCGTCGTCGGCGTGGACGGCACCGTCCACCTCCGACGGGGCGGCGAGACCGGCGCCGTGTGCCGCCGCGCCACCCGCGAGGATGTGGCCGTCCACCTGCGGCCGGGCGGTGAGACCGGCGTCGTCCGCGGTCGCGCACGCGGCGCGGACGGCGTCGTTCACCTGCGGCTGGGTGAAGAGCCCGGCGTCGCGCATCTCCGCGTCCGCGGGGACCGGCGGGCGGAGCAGGCGCCGCGCGCCGGAGGCGAGCGCCGCGGGTGACGGCCCCGCCGCCGTCTCGGTCGGGTCGGTCATGATCATGGTTGATCTCCTCTCGTTCAGAGCACCTCGCCGAGCACGGCGAGGACCACCGGCACCAGGCCGGCGAGCACGAAGGCCGGCAGGAAGCACAGGCCGAGGGGGAGCACGATGAGCACACCGGCGCGCTGGGCACCGGCCTGGCGGCGTACGGCGGCGTCGGCGCGCAGGTCGTCGGCGCACCGGTGGAGCGCTCCGGCCAGGGCTGATCCGCTGGCGGAGCTGCGTTCGGCGGCGGCGACCAGGCGCCGGGCGGGCGGCAGGTCGGCAAGGTGCTGCCAGGCCTCGGCGGGCGTGGCGCCCAGCCGCAGGCTGCGCCCGATGCGCTGGAGGCGCACCGCGGCAGGCCCGTCGAGCGCGGCCGCGACGGCGAGCACCGCACCGTCCAGCGGGGCACCGGCCCGCAGCGCCGCGCCCACCAGGTCGACCGCCCACGGCAGGTCGGCGAGCACCTGCACCCTTTCGGCGCGGACCGCCGCGGGTTCCATTCGCCGCAGCACCGCCACCGTCACCGCCGCGACCACGGCTCCGATGACGACGCCCGCCACACCGGGCAGCAGCGCGACCACGGCACCGCCCGCGACCAGCCCGAGCAGCCATGGCGTACGCGGGGACGGGTTCTCCGGGACGCGGCGCAGCCGCAGCCGGCGCAGCCGGCGCCGGACCGAGCCGCTGCCCGCCGCCGCACGCGAGGGCGGGGCGCCCTGCAGGCGGCGTGTCCAGGCGAGCCCGGCGGCCTGGAGCACGGCGGCACCGCAGGCGCAGCCGACGCCGACGGGCGTGTGCAGCAGGATCCGCAGCGGGTCGACCCCGATCAGGTAGCCGAGCCCGAGCCCGCCCACCGGCAGCGCGGCCAGCAGCACCGCCGTGAGCTGCGCACCGGCGGCCTGCGCGGCAGCGGCGGCGTCCGCACGGTCGGCGGCCCGGCTCTGCGCTTCGAGCCGTTCGAGCAGCTCCGCCAGGGGCGCGCCGGTGCCGTCGGCGAGCCTGCGCGCGGCGTGCACGAGCCGGTCCAGCTCGGCGTCGGGCAGCAGCAGCACGCCACCGACCCCGCCGACGGCACCGGCGCGCAGCTCGGCGGCGGCCGCGCCGATCAGGTCGAGCGAGTCGGCGCGCTGCCGGGTGGCGCTGCGGCCGAGCCGGTGCCCGCGCCACAGCCGCCCGCCGAGCACGGCATACCCGGCGACGATCAGCGCCGCCACGGGCGAACCGGCGAGCAGTCCCGCGACCAGCCCGGCAGCCGCCGGCAGCAGGGGGATCAGCAGCCGGGAGACGACCGGCGGGTCCAAATCACGCCCGCCGGATTCTTCCTCCGCCCCACCTGGCCCGGATGCGCCGAGCGCGGCCAGCCGGTCGCGCGCCCCACGTGACCAGGGTGAGTCGAGTCCGGCCGGCCGGTCGCGCGCCTGCCTCATCGCGCCGCCAGCCAGGCGGGCGGGACGACGTCACGTTCGCGCAGCAGGTGGCACAGTTCGGCGGCGCCGGGGCGGATGCCGTCGGCGCGTCGCCAGACCGGCCGGGCGGTGACGAGCCGCTCGGGTCCGTCGGCGGTGAGCAGGCATACGGCGTCGAGCACCCGGCCCGTCGCGGTGCGCCGCAGGTGCAGCAGCACCCGGACCGCGGCGGCGACCTGGGCGTGCAGGGCCGGGCGGGGCAGCCCGCCCAGCAGGCCGAGCGCCTCCAGCCGGGCGGGCACGTCGGCGGGGGTGTTGGCGTGCAGGGTGCCCGCGCTGCCCTCGTGCCCGGTGTTCAGGGCGGCGAGCAGATCGACCACCTCGGCGCCGCGGCATTCGCCGACGACGAGCCGATCCGGGCGCATCCGCAGCGCCTGCCGGACCAGCTCGGCGAGGCCGACCACACCGGCCCCCTCCACGTTGGAGGTGCGGGTCTGCAGGGCGACCACGTGCGGGTGGGCCGGGCGCAGCTCGGCGGAGTCCTCGACGAGCACGATCCGCTCACGGCCGGGCACCAGCCCGAGCAGCGCGCCGAGCAGCGTGGTCTTGCCGGAGCCGGTGCCGCCGGAGACGAGGAAGGTGAGCCGGGCGGCGACCACCACGGCGAGCAGTTCGGCGAGCTCGGGACGGACCAGCTCGGCCAGGCCCATCGGGCGCTGCCGGAAGGTGCGCAGGGACAGGTACGGCCCGGCCGTCGCCACCGGGGGCAGCACCGCGTGCAGCCGGGTGCCGTCGGCGAGCCGGGCGTCCACGAACGGCTGCCCGTCGTCGAGCCGCCGCCCGCAGGCGGCCGCGAGCCGCTGCGCGAGCCGGCGTACGGATTCCGCGGACGGCATGGTGACCGGCTCGCGGACCAGCCCGGACCCCCGATCGGTCCACACCTGCACCCCGTTGACCAGCACGTCGGTGACGTCGGGCGCGGCCAGCAGCGGCCCGAGCGGCCCGGTCCCGGCGAGTTCGGCGGGCACGATGCGCTCGGTCATCCCTGCTCACCGTCCGTGCGCGCCGCACCCGACCCGGAGAGAAGCCTGGTCACGGCAGGACCTCGCGGATCAGGCGGCCGCACAGGGTGGCCAGCGGGCCGCGGGCGGCGGAGCCCGGCGCCTCGCCGCGTTCCAGGGCGGCGGCGAGCCGGGGCTCGGGGCGCAGGGTGCCGGCCAGCGGCAGGCCCACCGCGCGGGCCAGCTCGGCGGCGCTGAGCCGCCCCGGCGCCGGTTCGCGGACCACCAGGGACAGCTCGCGCCGGTACGCCAGCGCGACGTCGGCGACGCGGGCCGCCGCGGCGGCCGCGCGCAGCTCGGCGGGCACGACCAGCAGCACCCGGTCGGCGTCCTGGAGCACCACCGCGGCGGCCTCGTCGAGGCGCCGGGGCAGGTCGACCACGACGAGGTCCCGGCCGCGCCGTCCGGCGTCGAGGGCGACTGCCATGGCGTCGGCGGGCAGTGACGGGGCGACCGGGGTCTCCTCGTCGGGGATGTCGCGGGCGCAGGACAGCACGACCAGGTCACCGCGGCGGGGCAGCGCGTCGACGAGCGCGGCGGGGTCGACCGGGCCGCTGGCGCGGGCGAGCTGCGGCCAGCGCAGGCCGCGCAGCTCCTCCCAGCCCAGCAGCAGGTCGGCGCCGCCGCCCAGCGGGTCCGCGTCGATCAGCAGGGTGCGCAGCGGGACGCGGCAGGCGGTGACGGCGAGTCCGGCGGCCAGCACGCTGGCACCGGCGCCACCCCGGCCGCCGAGCACGGCGACGACCCGCCCGGCGCCGGGAGCGGGGCCGCGGCCGATCCCGGCGAGCCGCTCGACCAGCCAGGTCTCGGCGGCGGGCAGCAGGGCGACGTGCTCGGCGCCGAGCGGCTGGGCGAGGTCCCACGGCCGCGGGTCGGCGGCGTCGCGGCACACCACGACGACCCCGGGCCGCCGGGGCAGCCGCGCCCGCAGGCAGCCGTCGGCCAGGTCGCCGCCGATGAGCACGACCGGCGCGGGGCCGTAGCGCGGGCGGGCGGCGGGCAGGTCGTGTGCGACCTCCAGCTCCACGCCCGCGGCGGAGCCGAGCCGCAGCAGGTCGTCCAGCAGGTCGGGGTCGGCGGTGACGAGCAGGGCGCGGGCGGCTTCGCGGCGGCGGGTCGTCGAGCGGGTCATGCCGGGCACTGTGCGCCACGGTCCGATGCGGACACCACGATGCGCGCACGGCGCTTGTGGACAGTGCGGTGCTTGGGGACAACCGCCTGATCAAGGTGTGGATCTGCTATGGCGTCCGGCGTACGCCCCGAATGACGACGACCCCCGTCCGGGGAGACGGGGGCCGTCCTTGGGGACCGGCCCTCAGGGGGGATGGTGAGCCGGAACCCGCTCAGCGGTCGCGGGGGGGGGAGGCAACCGCTGAGGGCTGTTTGCGAAAGCATGCCTGACCGGACGGCACGCCGTCGAGGGGCATCCTGCCCGACACGCGCCGACACGCCGTAGATGACCCCAAGATCCTACGCTACGCAATCACTGAGTGGCCGGTCAGTAGCCGCAGGCCCGCCGGTACGCCGGGCGGTGGCCGCACGCCACCGGGGCGGACGCCCCGCTACACTCCGACCGTGGGCCGCAGCGCCGCGTTTTTCGACCTGGACAAGACCGTCATCGCGACATCGAGCGCGCTGGCGTTCGGCAGACCGTTCTATCGTGACGGTCTGATCACTAAGCGTGACGTCGTCAAGACGGCGTTCGCTCAGTTCATGTTCAAGCGCTCCGGCGCCGACGACCAGGCCATGGTGCGCACCCGCGACTACATGGCCGAGCTGGTCAAGGGCTGGCGCGTCGACCAGGTCCGGCAGATCGTCAACGAGACGCTGCACGAGCTGATCGACCCCTACATCTACGCCGAGGCCGCGACGCTGATCGAGGAGCACCAGGCGGCCGGGCGGGACATCGTGCTGGTGTCCGCCTCCGGCGAGGAGATGGTGCAGCCGATCGGCGCCCAGCTCGGGGTCAGTGACGTCATCGCCACCCGGATGAAGGTCGCCGAGGGGCAGTACACCGGCGAGATCGAGTTCTACGCGGCCGGTCCCGCGAAGGTCGAGGCGGTGCGCAAGCTCGCCGCCGAACGCGGTTACGACCTCGGCGAGTGCTACGCCTACTCCGACTCCGTCTCCGACGTGCCGCTGCTGTCGGCGGTGGGCCACCCGAGCGCGGTCAACCCCGACAAGGCGCTGCGCCGCGAGGCCGTCGAGCGGCACTGGCCGGTCCTGGAGTTCCGCCACCCGATTCCGCTGGGCCGCAGGCTGCGCAACCGGCCGGCCGTCCCGGTCGCCGCCGCGCTGGGTCTCGGCGTCGGCGTGGCCATCGGCATCGCGTGGTACGGCCGCCGCAGGCGCGCCCGTGCCGCGGCTTCTGCCCCCTGATGGGTGATTGGGACGTCACAACAGCCACAGCAGTCACACATTCGGCGTGAACCCTGGCCTTCACCCCGAAACGGGCGTAGAAAAGTGAGTACGAAAGCGTTCTGCAGCTGGAAGTAGCTGGCAGAAGCCAGCTTTCGGGCACGGCCTCCGGGCACCCACGCGCGATCTAGCCGTCGTGAAGGCATAGTCGCAGCATGACCTTCGGGTCGGCTGTGGGCCGTTTGGCAAAGGGTGCACGCTTGGTACCCCGGCAGGACGTGCGCGATGGCGCCGCCTCGTGCGGCGCCATCCATATTGTCCGGAGTGGAACGGTCAGGCCGAGGCCAGGACCGCGTCGCCGACCACGGCGATCTCCGCGGCGCCCGCGGTGACCGCGGTGGCGTAATGACGCAGCCAGGAACGCAGGCCGTCGGGGGTGCCGGTGGCGAAGGCCCCCGCCGCACCGACGTATTCCGGCTCGCGGGCCAGCTGCGCGACCTCCAGCGCGATCAGGCCACGCGGGTCGAAGCCGCTGCCGACCAGGGTGAGCCGGGCGGCGGCTCGGGCCACCACGCCGTTGACCCCAGGAAATGCGCGCAGCGCGAGCAGCTCGCCGTGCACCACGGCAGCCCGGATCAGCGGATCCCCGGCCTCGCCGGTGACGATCTGAAGCAGGGTGTCCAGGCGGCCGGCGCTTTCCGGCTCCGGCCGGCCCAGCACGGCGTCGGGCAGCACGCCGGTGCCGGCCAGCAGGTGCAGCCGCGCCAGCACCTGCCGGGGCGCGGTCTGCCAGGTCTGGTGCAGGCCGGGCAGCGCCTCGGCGACCCGCAGCGCGCCCTGCAGCACCGCGTCCAGCACGGTGCCACCGCGCACGTCGCTGAGCTCGTAGCGGTGACCTTCGAGGGCGGCGCTGGCCACCGCGCAGCGCAGGCTGATCTCGGCGGCCACCGCGCCGCCCTGACGCCGCAGCGCGCGATGTTTGTACGCGCCGTCCACCGCAGCGCGCGCGCCATTCACCGCAGATTCGACATCGGCCAGTTTCAGCAGCGGGGCCAACGGATCCATAGTCACAGCCGGAGGCTATCCCAACAAAATAGTTAGGGACCCTTACTGTAAAGCCGGGTCATCTGGCCGTAACATCACCGGAGACCCACGTCACAGGGCATGTGCCGTCAATTCACCCCTAGGGAGGCGCCGCAGTGAGCGAGACCCTCGAGAACCTGTTGCACGAGACGCGGCAGTTCCCACCGCCGGCGGAGATCGCCGCTTCGGCGAACGTCACGGCCGAGGCGTACGCGCAGGCCGAGGCGGACCGGCTGGGTTTCTGGGAGACGCAGGCCAGGCGGCTGGACTGGGCGCGCCCGTGGGACGAGGTGCTGGACTGGTCGAACCCGCCGTTCGCGAAGTGGTTCGTGGGCGGGCAGCTCAACATCGCGTACAACTGCCTGGACCGGCACCTGGCCAACGGCCTGGGTGACCGCGTCGCCATCCACTGGGAGGGCGAGCCGGGCGACACCCGCACCATCACCTACGCCGACCTGCACGCCGAGGTGTGCCGGGCGGCCAACGCCCTGACCGGCCTGGGCGTCAGCGCCGGGGACCGGGTCGCGATCTACCTGCCGATGATCCCCGAGGCGGCCGTCGCGATGCTGGCGTGCGCCCGCATCGGCGCCACGCACTCCGTGGTGTTCGGCGGCTTCAGCAAGGACGCGCTGGCCGGCCGGATCCAGGACGCCAGCGCGAAGGTCGTCATCACCGCCGACGGCGGTTACCGCCGCGGGGCGGCGAGCGCGCTCAAGCCGACCGTGGACGAGTCCGTGGCCGAGTGCCCGACCGTCGAGAAGGTCCTCGTGGTGCGCCGCACCGGGCAGGACGTCGCCTGGGACGACAGCCGCGACGTGTGGTGGCACGACGTGGTGGCCACCGCGCCGGCCGAGCACGAGGCGCAGCCGTTCGACAGCGAGCACCCGCTGTTCATCCTCTACACCTCGGGCACCACGGCGCGGCCGAAGGGCATCCTGCACACCACCGGCGGTTACCTGACCCAGGCCTCGTACACCCACCACGCGGTGTTCGACCTGAAGCCGGAGACCGACGTCTATTGGTGCACCGCCGACATCGGCTGGGTCACCGGGCACAGCTACATCGTGTACGGCCCACTGTCCAACGGCGCCACCCAGGTGATGTACGAGGGCACCCCGGACACCCCGCACCGCGGCCGGTTCTGGGAGATCGTGGAGAAGTACCGCGTCACCATCCTCTACACCGCACCCACCGCGATCCGCACGTTCGCCAAGTGGGGCGACGACATCCCGGCGCAGTTCGACCTCGGCTCGCTGCGGCTGCTCGGCTCGGTCGGCGAGCCGATCAACCCCGAGGCGTGGATGTGGTATCGCAAGCACATCGGCGGCGACCGGTGCCCGATCGTGGACACCTGGTGGCAGACCGAGACCGGCGCCATCATGATCTCGCCGCTGCCGGGCGTGACGACCTGCAAGCCGGGCTCGGCGATGGGCCCGCTGCCGGGCATCAAGGCGGAGGTCGTGGCCGACGACGGCACGATCGTGGGCAACGGCGGCGGCGGCTACCTGGCGCTGACCGGCCCGTGGCCGTCGATGCTGCGCACCATCTGGGGCGACGACAAGCGCTTCATCGAGACGTACTGGTCGCGCTTCGTGGAGCAGGGCTTCTACTTCGCGGGTGACGGTGCCAAGCGGGACGAGGACGGCGCGATCTGGCTGCTGGGCCGGGTCGACGACGTGATGCTGGTGTCCGGTCACAACATCTCCACCACCGAGGTCGAGTCGGCGCTGGTCGGCCACCCGGCGGTCGCGGAGGCCGCGGTCGTCGGCGCCACCGACCCGACCACCGGCCAGGCCATCGTCGCCTTCGTGATCCTCAAGGGCGGCGCCGAGGTCGGCGTGGCCGAGCTGCGCGAGCACGTCTCGAAGACGCTCGGCCCGATCTGCAAGCCGCGCCAGATCATGCTGGTAGCCGAGCTGCCGAAGACGCGGTCCGGGAAGATCATGCGGCGCCTGCTGCGTGACGTGGCGGAGAACCGCTCGCTGGGCGACGTCACCACGCTGCAGGACTCCGCGGTGATGAACCTGATCGCGGCCGGTATGCAGTCCGGCAAGTCCGACGAGGACTGACCACCCGCCGACGAGAGGGGCGGCCACCGGGATTCCGGTGGCCGCCCCCTTTCGCTGTCATGGCATTCTCTGCTCAAAGAGCCGACCAGCGGCACATCCACCGTTCGGTGGACCGGAATCAGCATCATCGCGACATGTCCATGTCGCGCGGTGACGTGGGAGCCCCGACACAGTCCTCCCGTGTCCGGGCCATCCCTAAACAATCCCTTCATTTGCCATTGTGAAGTGCTTGCTTCACGTGAGCCACCTCCTCCTTCCAGCCGCGTGAAGCCGCTCAGGTGCGGAGGGGGCAGGCTGTCATGCCGCCTCCTCCTGCCTAACCGCTACGGCGCCCCTGCCCGCGGCGGACATCCCCAAGGATCGGAGTGACCATGAAGCACGCCATCCATGCGCGGAGGAGGCGCCGGCTACTCGCCGGTGTGCCCGCGCTGGCGCTGGCCGCGGTGGGGCTCTACGGCCCGGGAACGGCGAGCGCTGCCGCCACCCCGACCGCCGTCATCAGCCCCAGCGAGTACTACATCAACTACGCCGAGCCCGCCGTGCAGCCTGACACCGACGGCAAGGAGGTCAAGGGCAAGGGCGGCATCTACGGTAGCGCGCTGGACAAGGCCCGCGCGTTCGACCGCAAGCACGCCAACGGCAACCCGCTGACCGCCAACCAGCTCGCCAAGCTGGAGGCCAAGTCCATCAAGACCGGCAAGAGCCCGCGCCAGCTCAAGCAGGCGAACGGCACGCAGGTCGCACGCCTGCTGACCATGCTGGTCGAGTACAACACGCAGGCCAACGACGACTTCACCGGCGTGATGGTGCCGGAGTCGGTGAACGGTTCGCGCACCTGCGTGCCGGGCACGATCCAGAACGGCCCGACGAACAACACCATCCCGAACCCGGCGACGGTCGGCCACCCTGACAACAACTCGATGTGGGTGCCCGACTTCAACCAGGAGCACTACAACAAGATGCTCTACACCTCGGAGGGCATCACCGAGCGGGTCCGCCCGGACCTCACCGGCCCGGACGGCAAGCCGGGCATCGACATCTCCGGCTACACCATGCGCAACATGTACCTGGAGATGTCGAAGGGCACCTACACCGTCGAGGGCGAGGCGACCCCGTGGATCACCCTGCCGCACTCGGAGGGCTGGTACGCCGCGTCCCGCTGCTTCAAGGACGCCGAAGGCAAGTGGGTCGCCGGCGCGATCCAGGACCAGAACGGCCACCCGGACAACCCGCTCGGCCCGCAGCAGATGGCGATGGACGCGGTGGACGCGCTGGCCGCGCAGCACCCGAACTTCCCGTGGGCCGACTATGACATCGAGGACCAGGGCGACCGCGACGGCGACGGCAACTACTACGAGCCGGACGGCGTGATCGACCACCTGGTGCTCGTGCACGCCGGTGAGGACAAGTCCGGTGGCGGCGGTGCCGAGGGCATCTACGCCATCTGGGCGCACTCCTCGGCGGTGGCGGGCGGCTACAGCATTCCCGGCACCAACCTGAAGATCTCGAACTACATCGTGCAGCCGGAGGACTCCGGCGTGGGCGTGTTCGCCCACGAGTACGGCCACGACCTCGGTCTGCCGGACCTGTACGACACCTCGGGCGCCGGCGAGTCGGGTGTCGACTTCTGGGACCTGATGTCCTCGGGTTCGCACTCCGGCCCGATCTTCCAGTCGATGCCGACCCACATGGGCCTCTGGGACAAGTGGGTGCTCGGCTGGGCTGACCCGCAGGTGCTCGCGCCGGGCGCCGACCCGCGTGACATCCAGCTGGGCCAGACCTCCCGCACGCCGAAGGGCACCAAGGACGGCATCAAGATCGACCTGCCGCCGAAGACCATCACCCTGGCGACCCCGCACAGCGGCGGCCACATGTGGTACACCGGTGCCGACCAGGACTGGGGCAACATCAAGATCGCTCGCACCGTCGACGTGCCCAACGCCGACGACGCGAAGTTCTGGATGTGGAACAACTACGTGATCGAGGCGGACTGGGACTTCGGCATGGTCGAGGTCTCCACCGACGGGAACGCGTGGACCCCGCTCAAGATTTACAACGAGGCCGGCCAGCTCGTCTCCACCGACGACGGCTACGCCGACCCGAACGGCAACCTGAACACGTTCGGCAAGTACGGCCTCACCGGTGACAGCCACGGCTGGCGTCACGACTACGTCAACCTCGGCGCCTACAAGGGCCAGACGGTCCAGGTGCGGCTGCGCCTGGCCACCGACGCGGCCTACCAGGACCGCGGCTGGTTCGCCGACGACTTCTCGGTCACCGGCGGCGGCGCCACCACCTGGAGCGACGACGTCGAGTCCGGCGCCAACGGCTGGACCGCGACCGGCGGCACCTGGGTCGACACCACCGGCCCCGGCTGGCGCATCGACACCGGCACCTCGACCAAGGCGCACTACTACCTGGCCGAGTGGCGCAACTTCGACGGGTTCGACCAGGGTCTGCAGTACGCCTACGACACCAGCTACTCGCGTGATGGCGCGTGGAAGGTGGAGAAGGTCAAGTACAACGCCCCCGGCATGCTGGTGTGGTACCGCGACACCACGTTCGGCAACACCAACCACGTCACGGCGAACCTGACCGCGCTGCCCAGCGTGGGCTCGAAGGGCGGCCTGCTCATCGTGGACTCGCACTTCGACCCGCTGCGCCGCACCGGCGTCGCGGCCACGAAGGACGGCTCCACGCTGAAGAACCTGCCGGGCCGTCCGCAGTCGTCGAACGCCGCGTTCACGCTGCAGCCGACGTACCCGTTCCGGGAGTGCCTGGAGGGCCCGAACGAGCCGTTCAGCGAGTACTGCACCGACTTCGGCCCGCAGCCGGCCGTGTCCGCCTTCACGGACGCCAAGGGCTGGGTGCCGGGTCTGGAGTTCCGCAACGGCAGCCTGTTCTACCGCGACGCCGACGCCTCGACGGTCATCCCGTCGGTGGGCAACGCGCCGTACACCACCCGGATCGTCGACGCCAACGGCAACCCGGTGACCGCCCTCTACGGATACGACGGTCTCGGCTTCACCGTGCTCGGCAGCGGCAACCCGGGTGACGCGGGTGTCGCCTACGGGGTGACCATCACCATCGTGCGCGCCGCCAAGGACAACTCGTACGCCACCGTGCACGTCACGCCGGCCCTGAGCTAGTCCGTAACGCAGTAACGCAGTAAGAGAGGGCGGCCCGCACCACGCGGGCCGCCTTTCTCGTATCCGGCTCAGGCGCCCGCGGCCGGGCCGCCGCCGTATGAGAGCAAAGTAGACGGCCGTCCGGACGGCGGGGAGGTTCCGCCCGCCCACTTGCACGTTCCCGCAAGCGATCGGCCGCCGGCAGCTCGTGAGCTGCCGATCAGGGACAGAGCGGGCAGCCCGGCCCGCTACCGCCCTTGATCTTGAGGTCGGTGAAGGCGTTCTCGATGACCCGCGGATCGTTCAGCGGCAGGGCGCCGTCGTACCGGGCGACCGGCACGCCGCTCACGATCTCCCAGCTGATCGCGAAGCAGGCGAGCCTGACGTCGCTCCGCGCGATCACACACATCGCCTCGGTGGTCAGCTCGGGGATCCCCTGGGTCACGTTCATCCCGGGAAGCGGCTGGCTGATGAACGTGACCGGGATGCCTCTGGCGTCGGCGACCGTGTAGTAGGCCGCGACGGCGAACACCTCCCTGCTGTTCTCCGGCGGCCGGCAGGGCTGGAGCCCTCCGGTGATGGTCACCATCGTGTCCGTCATGACGCGCTCCAGGCGCACCTCGTCGATCCAGGCGCTGGTGTACGTGCCGGCCGGGCAGCTGAGCCAGCTGTACTGGTCGATCGCGACGGGCGGGCCCGCCAGCGACGGCGCCGCCGCGGCGGCCAGCGCCGTGAGGACCGCGATCAGCAGGGTCAATGGACGTGAGCGTCTCGTCACCCGTTCTACTCCTGTTCAGGTCTGTGCTCGGGGTCGTCTTCAGGTCCGGCGTCGGCCGCCGAGGGCGCCTGGCGGGCGGCCTCCGCGCCCAGGCGCAGGCCCAACTGGAACCGGTTGGTCACGTCGTACCTGTCCATCAGGGCGGACAGGGTGTAGGCGATGGTGCGCACGCTGATGTCGAGCTTCGCCGCGATCGCGGCGTCGGTGTAGCCCTTGGCCAGCAGGACGACGATCGTGCTCTCGCGGGGGGTGAGGTTCATGGGCGGTGTCCAATCGCGGCCCGGGTCCTTCGCGAGGTCCCACTGCTGCCGGAAGAGGTTGGCGAGTTCGGCGACCAGATCCGGCGCGGTGATCTCCCACATGCCGCGTTCCCGGTCGGCGGCGTCCTGCCGCACCAGCGCCGTCGTCCGGTCGAAGATGATGAGCTTCGCCGGCACCTCCGGCAGCTCGCGATACTGCATGCCCTGGCAGCGCAGCTCCTCGTCGTGCCAGTCGGACTCGTCGTCGGGCGACGCGGGCACACCGAGGCTCAGGATCGTGACTCCCCGCGCGGCGAGCCTGCGGTTGAACGGTGCCGCCGCCCTGATCGCCGCGGTGTCGAAGGCGGGCTCCGGGTTCATCGCCAGGTGCTCGTGCCGTTCGGCCGCGGCGAGCTCGGTCATCCGCTCGACCGTCCGGCGCAGGCCGTCGAGCGCGCGGACGCCGTTGGCGGGCGTCCGGGCCAGGCCCGCCACGATGTTCGGGTACGCCATCCGGGACAGGCTCTGGTGCAGCCGGTGGTGTGCCAGCGCGTTGCGGTGGTGCCGGTCGCGCAGCACGGGCAGCACGTGGCTGGGGCCGCGGCAGGACCAGACCCGATCCTCGCCGTTGCCGTCCGCCACGGCACGGCTGGGCGTGGCGGCGCCGAGCGCGTTCAGCTCGTCCAGAGCCCGGCGCACCTGACGTGCCTTCATCTCCAGCGACCGGCTGATCCGGTCGACCGACCAGGGGCCGAAGGTGATGAGCGTGCGGTAGACGAGATCCGCGTGTGGCGAGACGCCCCACCGCATCAGCGACGGCACGGCGGCCTGCGTGTCGAGCATGAACGAGCCTCCCCCGCTTGTCCGAACCCGTGCGGCACCGTGGCCGCACATGAGCAACCTAGGCATTTCCATTGCGGCACAACAGCTCCGGCTGCCTGATTGCATGTTTGTGCAACCGCCGCCGTCGATCTGGAAGCCGGGCGCGGGCCGCCATATGTTGTCCTCCGGAGCACCCGAGCTCCGGGTCACGTGGCACGTGCGTGCGGACGTCCGTCAGGCACGGGGGACCGCGTGCCGGTGACGGCGGAAGGGGCCTGCCCGTGCAGGCAGGCCCCTTCCGGTCGACGCGGTCGGGTCGTCAGTTCATGACCTGCGGCGTTTCCCCTCCGGCTAGCGCAGGTACAGCGTCGCGGTCTCGTTGATGCTGGTGACGCACTTGTACTCCTCGTACGTCCCCTGCTGCACTGCGGCCATCCCGGCCAGCACGCACTGGTTGGCGTCCTCGTAGACGTTCTGCGCCTGCCACACGGTGAACTCGCGGGCGAAGACGCGGGCCGCCACGCTGTCCCCGGTGGCCAGACCGTGGTCGGCGTCCATCCGGTAGTGCACACCCAGGTAGATGCGGCTGAGCGCGTTCTCGGTCGCGGCCGCCGAAATGGTGGTGAAGGAGCGGGTCACGCCGATGGCGTGCGGGTCCTCTGTGGTGGCGGTCCAGGTCACCGCGTCCGTGCCGAGGAAGTCCTGCATCACCCCGGCCCAGGCGGCGGCGAACGTGGCGTGCCCGGAGACGTACGCCGGGAACGGCGGGCTGAAGTGGACCCCGAACTTGTCCGCCGACAGCGGCTGCCAGGACGGATCCGCCACGGTCGCGGCGTTGCCGTCGGTGTCGGCCAGCCGGATCGCCGACTCCGGCCGCCACAGGTCGATCGCGGTCTGGTACTTCGCGTCCCATGCCGCGATGCTGGCGTCCGCCATGGCCACGGCTACCAGGGCGAACAGCCGGACGGTCTGGGTCGGGGACAGCCCGCGCACGACCGAGATGATCCGGGTGTGCTCGAAGAGCTGGCCCGGCGGCTTGTAGGTCTCGTTGACGTCGTTCGCCCAGAACCACGCCTGCTGGGTCTGGTCGGCGGTCCGCGTGGTCGAGGTGGCCGAACCGTAGCTCTTGATCTCGTTGACCTGCGCCGCGTACGCGGGGCTGGCCAGCAGGCTCGCGTAGCTGGAGAAGCCGAGCGGCAGCTGCGGGCGGAACTGCGAGCCCGAGGTCATGGCGAACGGCGTGACCAGGCCCCAGTTGGGCCCGGCGGCGGCGCCGGAGCCGGTCGAGCGCCACGCGCCGGGCACGGTGCCGTCCGGGTAGGCCGTGTTGTCGGCCGAGCCGTCGGTCGCGCGCGCGTTGCGCATGGCGAGCGCGGCCGCCTGACCGATGTACACACCTTCCTTCTGGTTGACGTCGGTGCCCACGCCCTGCTGGGCGGTGGCCAGGTCGGCGTCGAAGTTGATCCCGGGGTAGAGGTTGCGCAGCACGGTGACCGCGGCGTAGTCGATCGCGGTGGTCAGCGACGGCGCGGTGGCTCCGGCGTACTTCTGCGTGGTGACGACGGTCAGGTACTTTTTGCCGAGGCAGGTGTCGAACACCGGCGTCGCGGTGGCGCCGAGGCGGCACTCCGCCGAGTTGGCGGCGTCCCACATCGCGGCGTGCATCATCGCCCCCGCGCGGGCCAGCGGGCCGGGCGCCCCGCCCACCTGGCGGTAAACGCGCAGCAGCACCTGGTTCCAGTAGACGGTGTGGTCGGGCGGGCCTGCGGCGTGAGCCGCCTGCGCCGGGACGATCGCGGCTCCCGCCGCGGCCGCGACCAGTGTGAGGGCAGCGAGCAGCCCACGACCTCTCAGTCGTTTCATTCGGTTCTCCCCGTGTCACATGCTCATTCGATGAGCATGGATGTTGTTTCTGTCCGTACATTAAGGACTCAACCGGGGCGTGTCAGACCGCTTTTGTATACGGTTGATAACAGAAAGGGGGCCTGCCCTCGCGGGCAGGCCCCCTTCGGTGCGATGCGACCGGTCAGTTCTTGACCTGGAGCAGCATCACCGGCGCGACGCCGGTGAACTCCAGCCAGACCGAGATCTTGACGCCGTCCCCGGCCACCTGGACCGAGCCCCACGGGTTCTGGGGCGACCAGTAGCGGTTCGGGTCCGTGTCGTCGAACGTCGCGATGCCCTTGCTCGACGGCACGGTCAGCGGAACGTCCGCCCGGTGGAAGGTCACCGCGTCGGTCTTCTGCAGACCGAACACGGCGTCGAACGGCTGGCGCCGGTTGCCCAGCATGCACAGGCCGTCCGGGTTGCCGGCGTGCGCCGCGCAGGTGCCCGGCCACGCGATGGGCGTCGGCCGCGCGTCGACCGGCAGCGCGAGGCCGCCGCCCGGGTGCACCCGGGTGTTGTTGTCGCCGTACTTGTAGTTCACGTACCAGACCAGCAGGCCGTCCTGGTACGGGAACTTCTCCACCCAGTCCGGCTTCGAGGCGAAGCCGAAGTTGTAGGGACCGGTCTTGAAGTTCTTGTCGTAACCGGTGTACGTGCGGTACTCCGCCAGGTAGAAGCGGGGGTAGACGTCGGTCGTCGAGCCGTTGATGCGCTCGAAGCCCTTCGCCGTCCAGCCGCCCACGCCGGCCTCGACGTCGTCGGTGAACCCGTGGGTGCCGTCCGTGACGAGCTTGATGTCGTCCAGGAAGGCGCCCTCGTAGTGCAGGCCGCCGTCACTGGTGTAGTGGAACCGGAACTTGACGGTCTGGCCCTTCCACGGGGTCAGGTCGTAGTTCAGGTCCACCCAGCCGGTGGGCCAGCCGGCGCTCTGGCCGCCGATGCCCGGCTCCTGGACCTTGGTCCAGGTGGTGCCGCCGTCGGTGCTGACCTCGCCGTAGAGCCAGTCGTAGCCGGGCTCGATGCGGTACTGCGCCTTGGCGGTCAGCGTCGCGGTGGTCGCGTCGGTCAGGTCGACCGTGCGCTCCAGCGAGACGTTGAGGTCGTCGGCGCTGCCGCTCCACCACTCCCAGCCGCCGCTGTAGGGCGTGTTCCAGTTCTCGGTGACCGTCTGGTCCGGCAGCGGCACGAGGACCGCCTGCGGCAGGCCCTCCGGCGTGGCCGCCGAGCCGAGCGACACCAGCTTGGTCTTGCCCGGGTCGACCACGGTGTAGTCGAGCCAGCCCAGGAACAGCTTCTCCCACGGGCCCATGTACGACGGCGAGGTGCCGATGCTGTTCGGGTCCTTGCTCAGCCAGGAGCCACCCGACATCAGCGTCCAGAAGGCGGTGCTGTTGTCGCCGCCCTGCGTGTCGTACAGGTCCGGCAGACCGAGGTCGTGGCCGTACTCGTGGGTGAAGACGCCGAGGCCGCCGTTCTCCGGCTCGGTGGTGTAGTCACCGATCCAGATGCCCGAGTCGCCGATCGGCGCGCCGCCCAGCTTGTTGCCCTCCGGGCCGGTCTTGCCCTCGTCGGTCGAGTTCACGTACCAGCGGTGCGACCAGATGGCGTCGGCACCCTGGGCGCCGCCGCCGGCCTCCTCGCCCTCACCAGCGTGAATGGCCTGGAAGTGGTCGATGTACCCGTCGGGCTCGTTGAAGTTGCCGTCACCGTCGGCGTCGTACCGGTCCCAGATGTCGAACTGGGTGAGGTACGCCTTGATCTCGGCCTTCGTCTTGCCGGCCGCCAGCTGCGAGTTGTACCACTCGGTGGCGGTGTCCTCGATGAACGGCCAGTAGGTGTGCCGGTCGTCGAGCTCGTTCGGGTTCTGCTCGGCCTCGTCCCAGTTGTAGCCGTAGCGAGCCTCGTTGTACTGCAGCTTCACCCAGTCCGAGACGTCGCCCTTGACCGAGTACTTGCCGCCCGACTGCTTGTAGTAGAAGTCGGCCATCGACTCGCCCGGACCGTTGATCATCTTCAGGTAGTGGGCCTTGTCGAAGTTCGACACCCAGTACGTGGAGTTGTCCTTGGTCCGGTCGGGCTGCGGGATCTGGTTGTAGCTCGGGCCGGGCGTGCCGCCCGTGCCGTCGGGGCCGACCTGGTCGCCGAACTCCACCAGGATGGTGAAGATCGGGTCGACCTTGTCCGCCTTCTTCTTCAGCTCGGCCCAGCGGCCCTTGGCCACCTGCACGACCTCGGAACCGTTGCGCTGGATCGGCTTGGCCTTGCCCGACACGACGTCGGCGATGGCCTTCTTCAGCGTCTCCTGGCGCTTCGCGTTCAGCGGGTTGGGCAGGTTGTCCGGCCGGCTGACGCCCGTCGGGTCCTGCGGGGTAACCGCCCGCGCGGGCGCGCCGCTCGCGGGGGTCGCCGTCAGGCTGGCAGCTACCAGCGCGGCGGCGATCCCGGCGGCGGTGCCGATTCTGCGGATTCGCAAAGGGTCCTCCCTCCCTTTAGCGGAGACGACCATGGACAGCGCACGGCAGGGTGAGCCCGTCTGCCCGTGGTCGTCGATTGTGAAAGCAGCCTTGCATAACTCCGCGTCGCTGTCACCACCCTGCGCGGGCAGAGATTTCCAGCGTCCACATCAGATCGCGATAGTCGTGCCTTCTTCGCCCGAACAGGGCGGACCGGCGATAAGCCTGATTGTTCGCGCATCTAGATCCATCAAAACGGTCCAGATCGTCTCGGACCGGTCAACCTCCGCGTCACGTGCGTCGGCATGGCGACAGATCGACAGCGGGTGGCCGAGATGGTCTTCCAGCACCGCCCGCAACTCCCGCGGCCCCAACGGATCCGGGTACGCCGCCAGCAGCCGGCGGGCCCGCGCGGAGCGGAACAGCGACGAGCCGCCCCAGTCCTTGACGGTGTCGTACACCGGCAGCGGCGCCTCGAAGTGATTGGCGTGCACCAGCACCCCGTCCACCGGGTGCAGCCAGCCCGCCTCGCCCGGCGCCAGCTCCAGGTCGATCAGCTCGCCGCCACCCGGCCCGGCCTGCCCGATCAGCAGGTTGATCGAGGCGGAGCGGGGCGCCCGCATCGCGTTTCGGGTCGCCCAGGACAGCGAGTCCGCCTCCAGCACCGAGCGCAGGATCACGTGGTACGGCACCCCGCCCGGCCGCCCGTCCCGGTCGCTGCCGAGCAGGTTGACGCAGACGCCCACCCCCGCGCCGTTCAGCCCCGCCTTGGCGAGCATGCCGGCCTCCGTCAGCGCGGCCACCCGGTGCCCGTGCTCGTCCTCGGTGAGCAGGAGCAGGTTGACGTCGCGGTGGGCCGGGTGCCAGTCCCAGTTCTGCGCCAGCAGGGTGCGCCCGCCCGCCGCGCGGGAGCCGAGCACCCCGATGCTGGTGCACTCCCCGGGCTCGGCCGGGTTCGGCGAGCCGCAGGCCGGGCTGCCGTAGAGCAGCTCGGAGCGGGCGTTGATCGCGTAGACGAGGGCCGGCTCGACGCCCGCGCCCTGCGCGACCCCGTCGAGCATGTCCGCGAGCCGGGGGAAGTGGGCCCGGGTGGTCTGCCCGAACTCCGCGCCGCGCGCGGCGACCGCAGCCCCGTCCAGCCCGGCTGCGGCAGCGAAACGCGCCAGGTACGCCGACACGTTCACGTTGATCGGATCGGCGGCCGCCGCGCCGTAGGCCAGGCCCATCTGCTCGGGGGTGCCGCGAACGTCGATCACGGCCAGGGGGGTGTCCATGGTCGTGCACTCTGCCCGACCCCCCCGGCGGGACGCCACCGTGTATGTCCGGTTCATGGCGAACCTCCGGGTATCCGGGTGATGGGGACCGTAGGATCCGGGATCATGGGGGAGAGCCGGACCCGGCCGCAGGCCAGCCCACGTCTGAAGCGGATGCGGCGGCGTCGCGCCCAGGCCGCGCGCGGCGCCGCGGCCGAGGTCGCCCGGTTCCTGCGCACCGAGCAGATCGGCGGCCTGGTGCTGCTCGGCGCCACCGCGCTCGCCCTGATCATCGCCAACTCGCCGCTGGCCGGGGCGTACCAGCGGCTCAGCGCGTACGCCTTCGGCCCCGAGTCGCTGCACCTGCACCTGACCGTCGCCCAGTGGGCGCAGGACGGCCTGCTCACCGTCTTCTTCGTGGTCGCCGGACTGGAGCTGAAACGCGAGCTCGTCGTCGGGGAGCTGCGCGACCTGCGGCAGGCCGCGCTGCCCATCGCGGGCGCGATCGGCGGCATGATCGTGCCCGCGCTGCTCTGCTTCCTCGTCGCGTTCGGTGCGCCCGGCGGCGCCGAGGCCTGGGCGGTGCCGGTCGCCACCGACATCGCGTTCGCGCTGGCCGTGCTCGCCATCTGCGCGAAGGACCTGCCGCCCAGCCTGCGCGTCTTCCTGCTGTCCCTGGCCATCGTCGACGACCTCGGCGCGATCCTGCTCATCGCGATCGCCTTCACCGCCCACGTGGCGCTGCTGCCCCTGGCCGGCGCCGCGGCCGTGCTGGTCGGGTACGCCCTGCTCCAGCAGTTCCGGGTCCGCGGCTGGTGGCTCTACCTGCTGCTGGGGCTGACGGCCTGGGCGCTGGTGCACGCCTCGGGCGTGCACGCCACCATCGCGGGCGTGGCGGTCGGCCTGCTCACCCGGGTCAAGCCCGACCCCGGCGAGCACGAGACGCCCGCCACGGAGCTGGAGCACCGGCTCCAGCCGATCTCCGCGGGCATCTGCGTGCCGCTGTTCGCGTTCTTCGCCGCCGGCATCACGATCAACGCCGGGGCGCTCACCGCCATCTTCACCGATCGGGTGTCGCTCGGCGTCCTGCTCGGCCTGGTCGTCGGCAAGACCGTCGGCGTGCTGGGCGGCGCCGCGATCGCGGTCCGCGGCCGCCTGGCCACCCTGCCGGAGGCGCTGAACTGGCGCGACCTGTTCGCGGTGGCCGTGGTGACCGGCTGTGGCTTCACGGTCAGCCTGCTCATCGCCGAACTCGCCTTCGCCCCCGGCGACCAGCAGTCCCGCGTCAAGGGCGCGGTCCTGCTCGCCTCCTTGATCGCATCGCTGCTGGCCGCGGCCCTCCTGCGCAGACAGGTCCGGGTACGCGCACGCTAGCCTGCTTGCATGAGCGAGCGCAGCGAGGAGATCGCGTGAGCGAGCAGGTGGATGAGCAGTGCGTGCTGACCGAGGGGCCGTGGGAGCACCGGTTCGTCAGCGCCAACGGCAGCCGGTTCCACGTGGTGGAGCAGGGCACCGGGCCGCTGGTGATCCTGCTGCACGGCTTCCCCGAGTTCTGGTGGGCCTGGCACCGGCAGCTCCCCCTGCTTGCCGACGCCGGGCTGCGGGCGGTCGCGGTGGACCTGCGCGGCTACGGCGCGACCGACAAGCCGCCCCGCGGCTACGACGGGTTCACCCTGGCCGGTGACGTGGTCGGGCTGATCCGCGCGCTCGGCGAGCGCAACGCCACCGTCGTCGGCGCGGGCGCCGGTGGCCTGATCGCCTGGTCGGCGGCGGCGCTGCACCCGCGCCTGGTCAGCCGGCTGGTGGTGCTCGGCGCGGCGCACCCGCTGCGGCTGCGCTCCGCGCTGGTGACCAACGCCGCCCAGCGCCGGGCCGGCAGCGCGCTGCTGCGCTTCCAGCTGCCCCGGTTCGAGCACGTGCTGACCCGGGACGACGCGGCGCTGGTAGGCGCGCTGATGCGGGGCTGGACGTCGCCCGGATTCCGCAACAGCGCCGAGTTCGCCGAGTACGAGCAGCGATGCCGGGAGGCGATGCGCATCCCGCAGGCGTCGTTCTGCGCGATGGAGGCCTACCGGTGGGCGTTCCGGTCCACGCTGCGGCTGCACGGGTATCGCTTCCTGCGCGCGGTGAAGCAGCCGATCATCTCGCCCACGCTGCAGCTGCAGGGTGCCCTGGACCCGATCACGCTGCCCGCGACCGCGCAGGGCTCGGGCCGCTACGTGCTGGCCGACTACGAGTGGCGGCTGCTGGACGACGTGGGCCACTTCCCCCACGTGGAGCGCCCCGACCTGGTCGCCGGGGAGATCATCCGCTGGACGAAGTGAGCCTCAGAGACGCTGCTCGCGCAGCTCGCTGACCTCCTGCTTCGGCGCCCAGCCCTGGTAGACGCCGTAGTCGAACTCCTCCAGGCCGAGTTCCTGGGCGACCGGCGCCTTGCCGCCGGTGTACTCCAGCCGCAGCCAGGACTGGTGCTCGGCGAGCACGATGAACGGCTGCCCGCGCCAGTTGCAGGTGCTGCGCACGTACGCCAGGTCGTCGACCTCGGCCGCGGGCACCACGCACACGTGCCGGCCCGGCCGGATCTCCTCGAAGCCGTCGGCCGGCTCCGGTCGGTAGAGCCGCACGGTGTCGCCGTCGGGGCTCGCCTCGTACTCGCGCCCCTGGTAGCGGGCCACGTAGCCGTCGCGCATCACTCGCCTCCGTCGGTCCGCAGCCAGCGGGGGCCGTCGGCGTCGAGCACGGCGACCATCTCCTCCTTGCCCTCGGCGTCCACGCGCAGCAGCCGCGCGCCGTGCGGCAGCCGGGCGCTGTCCACCTTGAACTCCGCGATGATCTCGGTGCTGTCCCCGGGCGCGAAGCCGTTGCCGCGGAACGGCGGGCGCTCGATGACCCAGCCCTCCATGGCCCGCATCGCCGCCTCGTGCTGCCCGCCGTACGGGATCCGGTACAGGCTGGGCCGGTACGCCGGCCAGCGCAGCACGTAGATCACCTCGTCGTCCGCGCCGAACGGGGAGCCCGTCCAGGTCAGCCCCAGCGCGCCGCGCAGCGCCTGCGGGCCGCGCAGGTGACCGACCTCACGCGCCCGGTGCACGAAGCCGGACACCCGGTCGTAGCCGCGCTCCAGGTAGTAGCCGATCTGGCTGGGCGCGATCACCTTCTGCATCTCGGTGACCTCGGGATCGCGCCGGGCGGGCGGCGGGGCGCTGCCGGCCGTCGGCACCGGCGCGGCGGGCTCGCCGCCGTCGTTGCCCAGGCCCATCTCCGCGGCCCACCGGGCCAGCTCCAGCAGCTGGTCGCCGGGCAGCGTGGCGCCGATCGCCGTGCCCGGGTCGACCGCGAACGACCACGCCGGGTCCGGCCAGGTCGCGATCAGGCTGATGAAGCGCACCGGGACGGCCTCGGTCGGGGCCGGCATCCGCTCAGGCGACGTGTAGCAGACGATGTGCGGCTCGCCGTCGATGTCGCGCGGCTGCCAGCGGTAGCCCGGCTCGCCGGGCCGGGGACCGTCCGCGCCGCCCGGCAGCAGCACGGTCGCCAGCAGCAGCGTGGACAGGAAGGCGTCGGTGTTGCCCGCCTCAGCGGCCTCGAACAGCTGCTCCTCGACGGTGTTCGCGGGCACGAAGTCGTCCTCCGGCCCGCTCGGGCGGCCGTGCCGCGGCCCGCCCTCCCGCGCCGCGGGCGCCGGAGCCGGTTCGGCGGCGGGCGCCGCTGCCGGGACCGCCACCGCGGCGGGCTCGGCCTCCGGAGCGGCGGCGGGCACCGTCGGCGCCGCAGCGACCGGCACGGACGGCGGGGACGCGGCAGCGACCGGCACAAACGGCGGGGGCGCAGCGGCGACGGGCACGGCGGGCGGCGCGGCGGCGGGCGGCACGGACGGCGACGTAGCGGTCGCGAGCGCAGACGACGGCGGCACGGACGGCACGCTGCCGTAGGGCGGCTCGGCGGCGTACGGCGGCTCGGCGTGATAGGCCGTCTCGGCGGGACCGGCGGGCGTGTCCTGCTGGACGGAGTCAGCCGGGTAGGCGGGCTCGGCGGAGAACGCCGGGTCGGCCGGGAAGAACCGGCCGCCGAGCTGCGCCTGCGGCGGCACCGCCGGTGGCGGCGCGGCCGCCTGCGGCACCGTCACCGCGGGCGGGGGCGGCTCCAGCTCCAGCGGGACGTGCACCCGGGGCGGGGCGATCGCGGGGCGCTCCACCTCGACGTCGATCACCTCGGCGTCGAGGATCATCTGGTCGTCGTGGTGCCCGCCGTAGACCGGCGGAGGCGGGGGCGGGGGCGGCGCGACGCGGGCCGCCTTGGCGCGCTCCAGCGCCTCCAGGCGCTCCAGCCGGCCCCGGGCACCCGCGGGCGCGTTCGGGATGCTCGGGATGCGCACGTCGCCACGCACCATCTGGGTGACGAACCAGGCCGGCAGGTATCCCTCGATCGGCAGGCCCGGGTTGACCGCGAGCCACCACTCGTGGTTCGGCCACGCGGCGGCGAGGTCCTGGAACAGGATGCGGCGCGCCGGGCCGGCGTGCTCGGCCAGGCAGGACCGCATGGCCGCGGACGAGGTGAAGGACAGCACGTGGGTGCGGTTCTCGGCGGTCCAGGTGCCCCAGCCGGCGGCGCCGTTCCCGCCGTCGCCGGAGACGGGCAGCAGCAGCTCCGAGCGGCCCAGGATCCGGAAGTAGAGCTCCTGATCCCCCACGCGCAGCGCGTCACGCAGCGCGATCTCGGTATCGGTGGCCGGCTCCCAACCCATCACGCGCTCACCTCCTGCCGGGAGAGTACTGAGACAACTTACCTTGCACCCCGTATGCGTGTCGCAACCAGCAGTCTAGGTCGGCGCGGTCCAGTAGCATCTGCGCCGGGGATCGGCCACGCGGGTGAACACCCTCCCGCGCGACCCGGTGGTCCTGCCATAAAGCCTGGGGAGGCGACATGCACCGCACCCGGCAGCCGGCCGTGCTGGCCGCGCTCACGGTCGTGCTGACCTTCGGCGGCGTCGGAATATCGACATCTCCCGCTGCCGCCGCCGCGCCGTGCACGAGCTCGAAGGCGGGTGAACCGATCGCCGAGAAGCCGTGGCCGCAGCAACGCTGGGACCTGTCCGCGCTGCCCCGGGGCATCACCGGCGCCGACGTCACGGTCGCGGTGCTCGACTCGGGAGTCGACGCGGATCACCCGCAGTTGCGCGGCGCGGTGGACCCGGGTCTGGACGTGCTGCCCGACGGCGGCACCGACGGCCGCCAGGACTGCGTCGGCCACGGCACCGGCGTGGCGAGCATCATCGCCGCCCGGCCGGTCCCGGGGGTGGCGTTCCGGGGCCTCGCGCCAGGCGTGCGCATCCTGCCGATCGTGGTCAGCAAGCAGATCGCCGGTGCGGAGAGCACCGGCGACAAGCCGGCCAGCGTCAAGGACATGGCACGGGCGGTCCGCTTCGCGATCTCCAGGGACGTCGACGTCATCAACCTGTCGCTGAGCTACGGCGAGTCCGGCAGCGGCGGGCTGGAGGAGTTCCGCGACGCGATCCGGGAGGCGATCGCCGCCGACATCGTGGTGGTCGCCGCGGTCGGCAACGCCAAGCAGCGCAGCAACCCGACGCCGTATCCGGCCGCGTGGGACGGCGTGCTCGGGGTGGCCGCGGTGGACGCCGACGGCCAGCGGCTGGACGCGTCGCAGACCGGCACCTATGTGGACCTGGCCGCTCCCGGCGGCGAGGTGCTGATGGCCCTGCCCACCCGAGGACACACCAGGGGCAGCGGCACGAGCTT
The DNA here is from genome assembly GCF_018326265.1 of Catellatospora sp. IY07-71. Lineage (GTDB taxonomy): Bacteria > Actinomycetota > Actinomycetes > Mycobacteriales > Micromonosporaceae > Catellatospora. The sequence goes on along the minus strand of NZ_AP023360.1, from coordinate 1,821,969 downwards.
CGCCACCCCGATGGTCGCGGCCACCGCGGCCCTGGTCCGGCAGGCCTACCCGGACCTCACCGAGGAGCAGGTGCGCAAGCGGCTGATGGCCACCGCCGACCCGGCCCCGGGCGGCCGCCGCAGCGACGGGTACGGGGTGGGCATCCTCAACCCGGTCCGGGCGGTGACCGAGATCGTGGACGGCCAGCCGCGGGCCGCGATCCCGCCGCTGCCGCCGCGCAAGGACGATCCCGTGGCCGAGGCCGCCGCGGCCCGCGCCGCCGAGCAGCACTCGCGGGCGCTGTGGCTGGCCGCGCTCGGGCTGGTGCTGGCCGGGTTCGTGCTGGTGCTGGCCGTGGCGCTGCCGAACGGCATCCGGCGCCGCTGGCGCCCGGCCGGCAGCTGACCGGCAGAAACACAACGAACTGAGGAAACAGGAAGGGCGCCCACCGGTCCCCCGCCGGGCGCCCCCTCAGTCGCGCAAGCTCAGTGGAACAGCTTGGTGTTGCGGTCCTCGGCGTCCTGGAACTGCACGGCCGCCTCGTCCACGGCGCCCTTGATGTCGCGCAGCATCGTGGACAGCTCGTCCGCCGCCTTGCGCCACTTGGCCTGACGCTCGTTGTACGCCGCCTGCGCGGAACCCGCCCAGGTGGACACCATCGGCCTGGCGTCGTCCTCGAGCTGGCTCAGCGTGGTCTCCAGCTGGCCCAGGGCCTTCTGGATGTGCTGGCTCGCGCCGTGCAGCGATTGGAAATTGACGACGAGCCGGTCACCGTTGCTCATGTAGGTCCTCCCCCTTCCGGTCTACGGTGCTCACAGGTTCAGCGAGATGCCGCCGGTGTTACGGGCGGACACCCGGCCGGCCTGCTCCTCGTCGGCCCGGGAGTATTCCTGGCCGGCGGTGCGGATGGCCGTCGCCGTCTCGGCGAGGGCGTTGTGCAGCGTCTTCTGGTCCTCCGCCCAGGCGATCTTGACCTGCTCGAAGGACGTGCCCGCGCGGCCGACCCAGCTGGTCTGCAGCACCTCGAGCTCGCTCAGCAGGCGGCTGAGCATGGTCTGCAGCTCGTCGTTGGATGAATCGAACTTCTGCGCGGTCGCGGCCATGATGGCAGCTTCGGACGCGGTCTCCGACATTGTCGAACGTCACCCCACTCCCTTTGTGCGTTAACGCGCCCACCGTCCTATGCGGAACTTAAATGGCGGTGCGCCTGTCTCGGTGACGGTATCGTCCTGCGCCAACTCGTGCCAGCCCGAGACCCGCACCTGTGGATAACGGCACGCGGCGGTCAGCCGAGAGCGAGTTGCGCCGATGCCGCCTGCGGGTCCAGTCCCGGTCCCGGCGGCAGCAGATCGACCAGCGCCGACGGCAGCCGCAGCGGCACCGGATTGGCGTAGCCGAGCATCGGCAGCACGTCCGGACGGGCCGCGTCGTAGCGCACGCCCTGATCGGTGACCAGACTCAGCGTCGTGCCGGAGGCGACGATCGCGCCGCGGCCGGGCTGCACCAGCACGTAATCGGCGTACGAGCCGCCCTCGGCGCTGCGTGCCACGGTCGCGATGAGGCTCGACAGGTTCAGGATCACCTCGGCGCGCACCTCGATGCCGCCCTGATCGTCGCGGATCACGGCGCACAGCGCGCCGGGGGCGTACGACGCGATGGTCGGCATCGTCGCCGGGGGCTGGCGCGGGTCGTCGCGGTTGGGCACCAGGTTCGCGGGAGAGCCGTCGTACTCGGCGAGCTCGGTCTGGTTGATCTCGATCTCGCGGCCGGCCCGGTACCTGCCCAGCGCGAGGGCCGCCTGCACCTGCGTGACCATCGCCAGGCCGTCCGGCTGGACCACCGCGTACTGGCTGGTCTTGCCGTCCAGGCCCTTGATCTTGATGACCTGGCCGTTGGTCAGGCCCCGGACCGACGAGGCCTTGCCCGGGTCGGCGACCCGCGGCGCGTCCAGCGGCTGGCCCTTGGGCATGCCGTTGACGAACGCGACCGGCACCGCCAGCGGCTGCGCCCCGCCCGCCAGCGCGGCCAGCTCGTCGGCGTCCGCGTCGTAGAGCCGCCCGTGCCACAGCAGGTAGCGGCGGTCCGCCGCGCGCACGAACAGGGCCTCCTCGCCGCCCATGGCGCGGCCGTTGCCCGTCATCGAGGTGTCGCCCACCACCAGCACCGACGTGGGCTTGGCGCCGTCTCCGGCGGCGCAGACCGACCACGGCAGGCCGAGCAGCGTGCCCGGGTCGGGCAGCGAGTCGGGCAGGTCGGCGATGCCGACGGTCAGCCCGCGCGGCACGTCCACAAGCGACTTGCGGGCCACGGTCACGATCTTCGGCGCGGGCACTCCGGAGGCCAGCAGCGCCGAGGTGAGGTTCAGCGCCGGGTAGAGCCTGCCCTCGCGGTACACGAAGTGCGCGCCCGACTTCTCCTCGACGACGACCGTGCCGTCGGCCTTCCATTTGGTGTCGCCGCGGCCGCTGAACACGCCGTACACCCCGAAGCCGGCCGCGATGACCACGGCCAGCAGCACGCTGGCGAGCGTCGCCCCGGCGGCGCGCTTGAACGGCGCCTGCGCCGGATCGGTGTCGCGCATCACCAGCGCCGAAACCACTCGCTGCACCGTGAACTGGTACGAGTGCAGCTGGTCCTGTCTCGACGGCATGGTCCCTCCCCACGGATCAGCCGACGGCTCTATACGATGAGCCGGGCGACGTGCGGGCACGCGCCTAGGGGAGGTTAGCGCGATGGCGGTCGACATGGTTACCGGGCCGACGGCGGGGGCCGCGACGGAGGACACCACACCGGCGGCGTCGCTTCCCAGGCCGGCCCGCCGCTTCCTGGGCCTGGGCAGCGGGCAGATCGTGACCGTGCAGCTCGCGCTGGTGCTGGTGGTGGTCGCCGCGCAGGCGGGCCTGCCGCTGCTGGCCGCCGCCGTCCCCGTCGCCGCCGCGCTGGTGGTGCTGGCGTGGGGTCGCTGGCGGGGCCGCTGGCTGTCCGAATGGGTCGCCGTCTACGTGCGCTACCGCACCCGCCGCCACCGGATCGAGCCCGCCGAGGGCGCGGCGGAGCTGCTCGCGCTCGCCGCGCCGGGCAGCCGGCTGTCCACCGTGGACGTCGAGGGCGTCGGGTGCGCCGTGATCGTGGACGCCGAGGGCATGTGCGCACTGCTGGAGCTGGGCGACCAGGCGGTGATGCCGGCCCGCGCCTGGCACCCGCTGCCGTCCCCGGCGACGCTGCTGCCCGCGCCCGCCGCGGACACCCCGCCGGTACGCGTACAGCTGCTGCTGCACGCCAACGCCGCCAACGGCTCCTCGCCCGCCACGTCGTCATACCGCCAGCTCACCGGCGGGCGGCTGCTGGCCAACGAGCGCGCCGTGCTGTGCGTGCGGGTGCACCGGGCCGAGGGCTGGAGCGAGGCCGACCTGGAGCGGGCGCTCACCGGCGCGCTGCGCAAGGTGCGCGCGAAGCTGGGCGACGTGCCGCACCGGCCGCTCGGCGACGTGGCCGCGCTGCGCGCGCTGGCCGAGGCCGCCGGGCACGACGGCACCGCCGCCGCGCAGGAGGGCTGGTCCGCGCTGCACGTCGGCGGGCTCTACTCGGCCGCGTACGCGGTGGAGCGCTGGCCGATGCCGCACCCCGACCCGGCGCACGCGCTGCTGCCGCGCCTGCTGCGGCTGCCCGCCACCACGGTGTCCGTGGCGCTCACCGCGGGTCCCTGGACCGACGGCGGCACGCAGCTGCGGGCCGACCTGACCGTGCGGCTCACCGCCCCCGACCACACCTCGCTGGCCAACGCGGGCACCGCGCTGCGCCAGGTGCTCGCCACCGAGCACGCGCAGGCCCGCCGCCTGGACGGGCAGCAGTTCGACGGCCTGCTCGCCACGCTGCCGCTGGCCGGTCCCAGCCCCGCCGAGGCGGGCGCGGGCGGCCGCCCGGGCGCCTCCCGCCGGCTGGGCGCGGTCGCCGCGCTGTCCGCGCCGTACGGCGGCAGCGGCGTCATGATCGGCGTCAACCGGCACAGCGAGCCGGTGTCCTTCCGGCTGTTCCGGCCCGAGGCGACCCGGCTGGTGCTCATCGGCGGCGTCGCGGTGGCCCAGATCGTCGCCGTGCGCGCGATGGCCGTCGGGGCCTACGTCCTGGTGCAGACGACCCGCCCGTGGCTCTGGGAGGCGTTCAGCCGGGGTCTGGGTGCGGGCGCGCCGCTGCTGGTGATGGCGCCCGGCCCGGTGACCGTGCCGCCGGGTTCGCCGCTGCGCCCGCTGCTCAGCATCGTCGACGCCGGTCCGGTCGCCGCCGACCGCACGCCGGGCACGCCGTGGCACAGCACGCTGGTGGTGCGCGACGACCTGTCCCCGGTGGACGTGGACGTGCTGGGCCGGGCCGATCTCGCGCTGCTGCAGCCGCTCCAGCCCGCCGAGGCGGCGGTGGCCGTCTCGGTGCTGGGGCTGAGCCGGGACCAGGAGGCGTGGCTGTCCCGCGCCCAGCCCGGCATGATCGGCGTGGTGCACCGCCGCTCGGTGCGCTGGGCGGCCATCTCGCAGACGGCGTACGAGCAGCAGCTCATCGGCGCGGGCACGCCCGTGGCCTGACCCGGCGTCACCGGGGGGTGCGCACCGGGGCGAATCATGGCACGATGCCGCACCATGGGCATCCTCCTCCGTTTGGCCGCCAGCGCCGCCGCCGTATGGGTGGCGACGCTGCTCATCCCCGGCATCCGCGTGACGGCCGAGACGACGCTCGGCACCATCGGGACCTTCATCGCCGTCGCGGTCATCTTCGGCCTGTGCAACGCGTTCATCCGCCCGATCGTCAAGATGGTCGGCTGCGGCCTGTACGTCTTCACCCTCGGCCTGATCGCGCTGGTGGTCAACGGCGCGCTGTTCATGCTGACCGGCTTCATCGCCGGGCAGCTCGACGTGCCGTTCCACGTCGACGACTTCTGGCCCGCCGCGATCCTCGGCGCGCTGGTGGTCGGCCTCACCAGCTGGGCGCTGAACTGGTTCATCGACGACTGAGCGAGTTGGCTCACATGTAAGAAGCTGAGGCGAAGCTGACCCTTACCATGTGAGGGTGAGTCAGCTTCGCCTCGGCTACCTGTACGGGCTCGGCGCCTACGTCATGTGGGGTTTCTTCCCGGCGTACTTCAAGCTGCTCAAGCCGTCCGGCCCGGTCGAGGTGCTGGCGCACCGGATCCTCTGGTCGGTGCTGTTCATGGTGGTCGCGCTGACCGCGATCCGCCGCTGGCGGAAGATCGCCGAGCTGCTGCGCCGGCCCGCCACCCTCGGCGGCATCACGCTGGCCGCGATCTTCATCGGGATCAACTGGGGCACCTACATCTGGGCGGTGAACGTCGACCGGGTCGTGGAGACCTCGCTCGGCTACTTCATCAACCCGCTCGTCGTGATCGTGCTCGGCGTCCTGGTGCTGCACGAGCGGCTGCGCCCCGCGCAGTGGGCCGCCGTGGGCGTCGGCACCGTGGCCGTGCTGGTGCTCGCCGTCGACTACGGCCACCCGCCGTGGGTCGCGCTCGTGCTCGCCTTCACCTTCGCGATGTACGGCCTGGTCAAGAAGCGCCTGGCGCTGCCGCCCGCGGACGGCCTGTTCCTGGAGTCGGCCGTGCTCACCCTGCCCGCGCTCGCGGTGCTGGGCTGGCTCGCCTCCGCCGGCGACCTGACCTTCGGCCAGGCGGGCACCGGACATGCCCTGCTGCTGGCCGCCGCGGGCGTGCTCACCGCCGTGCCGCTGCTGATGTTCGCCGGCGCCGCCAACCGGCTCCCGCTGGTCAGCATCGGCATGCTGCAGTACGTCGCGCCCACCCTGCAGCTCGCGCTCGGCGTGTTCGCGTTCCACGAGCCGATGCCGCCGGTGCGCCTGTTCGGCTTCTGCCTGGTCTGGCTGGCCCTGGCCGTCTTCACCTGGGACGGCCTGCGCACGGCCCGCCGCACCCGCCAGGCCGCCCTGCGCGCCGCGGAGGCCCCCGCCCTCGCGTAGCAAGATCGTCCGACTTGCCTGGCATATGGGCGTATCTTGGCCACCCATACGCCCACTTGCCTGGCAAGTCGGGCGATCTAGGCGCCGAGGCGACTGCCAGGCGCTGTTCATGGGGTGTTCATCGGGGGGCTGAGAACGGCTCACCCGTGCTCCTTACGTTCCGGACGACGGCACGATCCGTCGACCCTTCACGTACGGAGGAAGCTCCCATGAACGAATCCCGCCGCCGGCTCCCCCTGCTCGGCGGGGACGGCCACAGCGGAGGCAGCCGGTCGTCCGTGACCTGCCTCTACCGTTGCGGCAACGCCTGTGACCACCCCGCGCCCAACACCTCCGGCAACGAGTACTTCGGCGACGTCGTGCGGACCGAGGTGTCCCGGCGCGGGGTGCTGCGGGCCGGTTCGGCCGGGGCGCTGGCGCTCGGCTTCGCCGGTGCCGCGGCCGGTGCCGGCGCCGCCGCGGCGCCCGCCTTCGCCGAGGGCGGTGACGGCGGCGCGGCCGAGGGCTTCTCCACCGAGTCGCTGACCCGCACCGGCAAGCCTGCCGCGCTGACGTTCTCCCCGATCCCGCCGAACACGCTGGACAACCTGGTGGTGCCCAACGGGTACGACCACAACGTGATCATCCGCTGGGGCGATGAGGTGGTGCCGGGCGCCGCCGGCTTCGACCCGGCGAACCAGACCGGCGACACCCAGTCGAAGCAGTTCGGCTACAACAACGACTTCGTCGCGGTGCTGCCGCTGGGCCGGGGCGACGATCGCGCCCTGCTGGTCTGCAACCACGAGTACACCAACGAGGAGCTGATGTTCCCCGGCTTCACCGGCGTGGACGCGCTCACCACCGACCAGATCAAGGCCACCATCGCCGCGCACGGCATGTCGATCGTCGAGCTGGAGCGGGTCGGGCGCACCGGCCGGTGGACCGTGGTCTCGCGCGGGCGGCGGGCGTACAACCGGCGCATCACCGGGCTGTCCACGGTCTTCGCGATGACCGGCCCGGCGGCGGGCACGGCGTCGCTGAAGACCGCCGCCGACCCGACCGGCCGCAAGGTGATCGGCACGTTCAACAACTGCGCGGGCGGCGTCACCCCGTGGGGCACCGTGCTGTCCGGCGAGGAGAACTGGAACCAGTACTTCGTCGGCGGCGACGGCGCACCGGCGGACGCCAAGGCCTCGCTGGCCCGCTACGGCGTCTCCACCACCGCCCGCTACCCCAGCGGCTCGCGCAAGTGGGACCGGGTCGACGCGCGCTTCGACCTGACCGCGAACCCGAACGAGATCAACCGGCACGGCTGGATCGTGGAGGTCGACCCGTTCGACCCGGACTCGACCCCGCGCAAGCACACCGCGCTGGGCCGGTTCAAGCACGAGGGCGCCAACGTCATCGTCGCCAAGAGCGGGCACGTCGTGGCGTACATGGGCGACGACGAGCGGCACGACTACATCTACAAGTTCGTCTCCCGCAACCGGATCGCGCGCGGCGACTCGTGGTGGGCCCGCAAGCAGAACCTGACCCTGCTGGAGTCCGGTGACCTGTACGTGGCCCGCCTCGGCTACACCAGCGCCGCCGAGATCGACGGCACCGGCAAGCTGCCCGCCGACGGCGCGTTCAACGGCACCGGCGTCTGGGTCCCGCTGGTCAAGGACGGCGTCTCGCACGTGCCGGGCTGGACCGTGGAGCAGGTGCTGGTGCACACCCGCCTGGCCGCGGACCTGGTCAACCCGACCAAGATGGACCGGCCCGAGGACGTCGAGCCGAATCCGGTCACCGGGAAGATCTACGCCGCGCTCACCAACAACACCGCCCGCGGCACCACCGGCGGCCGCAACGCGCCGGCCGACGAGGCGAACCCGCGCAACGGCAACAAACACGGGCACATCTTCGAGATCACCGAGGACGGCGGCGACCACACGGGTACCACGTTCACCTGGGCGGTCCCGATCGTGTGCGGTGACCCGGCGGATCCAGCGACCTACTTCATGGGGTACGACAAGACCAAGGTCTCGCCGATCTCCTGCCCCGACAACCTCGCCTTCGACGCCGCCGGCCACCTGTGGATCTCCACCGACGGCAATGCGCTGGGCAGCAACGATGGCCTCTTCGCGACCGCGCTGACCGGCCCCGAGGCCGGGCACCTCAAGCAGTTCCTGACCGTGCCCCGCGGTGCCGAGGCGTGCGGGCCGTTCATCAGCGTGGACAACCGGACCGTGTTCGTGGCCCCGCAGCACCCCGGCGAGGTCAGCGGCGCGTCCATGGACAAGCCCGCCAGCACCTGGCCCGACGGCGACTACGCCAAGCCGGGCATCGTCGGCGTCTGGCGCCTCGACGGCCGCCCGATCGGCGCTTGACCCACCCCGCCCCACCCGAAGCCCCGCCCCGCCTCCCCCGGACAACTCCGGGCGCCGGGCGGGGCTTCGCCGCTCACCGGGCTCACGCTCACGCCGCAGGCGCCGTTCGCAGTTTCGGGGAAACTGCACCAACCGTGGCGGGGGGGCACAGCAGTTTCGGGGAAACTGCACGAATCAAGGCGGCGGGCACAGCAGTTTCCCCGAAACTGCACCAGCACACGCGGCGGGGGATGCAGCAGTTTCCCCGAAACTGCGGCGCGGCGGGTCGGTGGGTCAGGCGGCGGCGACGGTGGGGGTGGTGGCCGGGGCGGTCAGGGCCGACTTGAGGGCGCGGGCCGTGGTGTGCAGGCGCTCGCGGATGACGGGGGCCTGCTTCACCAGGTCGACGGCGGGCAGGGCGCACGCCACCACGAAGCGCTGGCTCAGCTCGCCTGCCGTCTGCACGGACACCGACACGCAGGCCACTCCGGGCCGGAACTGGCCGATCTCCACCTGCATGCCGCGGCGCATCCCGGCCGCGATGTCGGCGTCGAGCGCCGCAGGGGAGCGCAGCGTGGCCTGGGTGAAGGCCCGCATGCCGTGCTCCTTGAGATATCGCTCGCGCTGGTTGGGGTCGAGCGTGGCCAGCAGGCTCTTGCCCAGCGCGGTCGCGTGGGCGCCCTCGTCGAAGCCGGGCACGAGGTCCTCGACGTGCGGCGAGCGGGAGCCCTCGGCCACCGCGGTGATCGCGATCCGGCCGTCCACGAAGCTGCCCAGGTAGTGACTGTAGCCGATCTCGGCGCTGGCCCGGCGCAGCACCGTGCCGACCTCGGCCGGGCCGCGCATCGCGGTCACCAGCTCCCGGAAGCGGTCGGCGACCGCCAGGCCAAGCGTGTACGCCCCGTCCGCGCGGCGCATCACGTAGCCCTGGTGGGCGAGCGTGCGCAGCATCCGGTACGCGGCGGCGATGGTGATGTCGCAGCGCCGGGCGATCTGCTTGGGGGACAGCCCGGTGGGCGACTCGCCCACCACCTCCAGCACGCGCAGCGCCCGCGCGACGCTGCTGACCATGTCCGATGGCGGGACCGCTGAATCTCGCACCGTCACCTCCAGGCAGTCGCACCTACGATATGCAAATGCACGCCTGAGGTGAAGGGCCGAAACCCAACGAAATCCCTCGATCCAATGACGACGGTGCGCGCCCCGCCGGACCCTTCCCGCGCAACTCCGAACGACTTGGCACAAAACACTCGCCCCGTTGCCGCGACTCCGTCAGAGGCGCGCCAGCGGGGCGGCGTGGTGGGGCGAGGCGGCTAAGCGATGCGATCGGCGAGGACGTCGCAGAGGGATTCGAGGGCGTCCCGGGCGGGGATCTGGGGCAGGCCCTGGAGCTGGGCGCGGGCCTGCTCGGCGTAGCCGCGCACGGTCTGCCGGGCGCGCTTGAGCGCCACGCTGTCGCGCAGCAGCTCCAGCGCCTCGGCGTGCAGCGCGTCGTCGGTCACCGGCCCGTCGGCGAGGATCTGGCGCAGCCGCACCGCGGCCGGGTCGCTGTCCTGCGACGCCAGCGCGTACAGCACGGGCAGCGTGGGCACGCCCTCGCGCAGGTCCGTGCCGGGCGTCTTGCCGGAGTCCGAGCTGTCGCTGGAGATGTCCAGCAGGTCGTCGGAGAGCTGGAAAGCCAGCCCGAGGACCTCCGCGTACGTGGTGAGCGCCTTGGTGGTCGCCTCGGGGGCGCCGGAGAACATGCCCCCGAAAGTGGCGCAGGTGGCCATCAGCGAACCGGTCTTGCCCGCCAGCACCTTGAGGTGGTGCTCGATCGGGTCGGCGTCGCGCGGCCCGACGGTCTCGGCGATCTGGCCGTGCACCAGCTGGGCGAAGGTCTGCGCCTGGATGCGCACCGCGTCCGGCCCCAGCCCCGCGGCCAGCTCGGCGGCCCGGGAGAAGAGGAAGTCGCCGACGAGGATGGCCAGCGAGTTGCCCCAGCGGGCGTTCGCGCTGGGCGTGCCGCGCCGCATCAGCGCCTCGTCCATCACGTCGTCGTGGTACAGCGTCGCGACGTGCGTCAGCTCCAGCACGGCCGCGGCGTCCACGAGTTCGGGCGCGGTCGGGTCGCCGAAGTGCGCGCACACCGCGACGAGCATCGGCCGGAAGCGCTTGCCGCCCGCCTCCAGCAGGTGCTTGGCCGCCTCGGTGACGAAGGGGTCCGCGGACTCGACGCACTCGCGCAGGCGCTCCTCCACCAGCTCCAGGTTCGCCAGGACCGACGCCTCCAGGGCCGGGTCCTCGAAGCGGACACCGGTGCTCCGGGCGGTATGACCGTTCACGCTGCTCACCACGCTCTCACGATGCCACATGCCGTCGACATGATCGAAGCTCCCCCCATCGCCCTGACGGAGCACGGGGGGAGCTTCGGAAATCGTCTGGACCTACCGGATGAAGTCGGACGCGCTGTTGGCCAGCTCGATGACCGGGCTCGGCCAGACGCCGAGCACCAGCGTCACCAGTACGCCGATCATCAGTGCGGCCGAGGTGAGCGCGCCGGGGATGGACACGCTGGGCGTGGTCTCACCGGGCTCGCTCAGCCACATCATGACCACGACCCGCAGGTACGGGAAGGCCAGGATGATGCTGCTCAGCACGCCGAAGAGCACCAGCCAGGTCTGGTTGCCGCCCATGGCCGCCCCGAACACCGCGAACTTCGCGGTGAACCCGCTGGTCAGCGGGATGCCCGCGAAGGCCAGCAGCAGGAAGGTGAAGATGCCCGCGAACAGCGGCGAACGCTTGCCCAGGCCGGCCCACCGGGACAGGTGGGTGGCCTCGCCGTCGGCGTCGCGCACCAGGGTCAGCATCGCGAACGCGGCGATCACCAGGAAGCCGTACGCCACCAGGTAGAACATCATGCTGGACAGGCCCTCGCGGCCGCCGCCGAGCACGCCGACCAGCAGGTAGCCGGCGTTGGCGATGGACGAGTAGGCCAGCAGGCGCTTGAGGTCGGTCTGGGTGACCGCCAGGATCGCGCCGAGCAGCATGGTCAGCACCGCGATGACGCCCAGCACCGGGGTGTAGTCCCAGGCCGTGCGGTCGAAGCCGACGTACAGCACGCGGGCCAGGCCGCCGAACGCGGCGACCTTGGTGCAGGCCGCCATGAACGCGGTGACCGGCGTCGGGGCGCCCTGGTACACGTCCGGCGTCCACACGTGGAACGGCGCCGCGGCGGCCTTGAACAGCAGGCCGATGGCGAGCATCGCCAGGCCGATCAGCAGCAGCACGATGTTGCCGGCGCCGGCGCCGATCGCGGTGTGGATGGTGCGGAAGTCGACCGCGCCCGCGTAGCCGTACACCAGCGCCACGCCGAACAGGAAGAACGCCGAGGCGTACGCGCCGAGCAGGAAGTACTTGAGCGCGGCCTCCTGCGACAGCAGCCGCTTGCGGCGGGCCAGCGCGCAGAGCAGGTACAGCGGGAGCGAGAAGACCTCCAGCGCCACGAACATGACCAGCAGGTCGTTCGCGGTGACGAAGAGCATCATGCCGCCGACGGCGAACAGCACCAGCGGGTAGACCTCGGTCGCGCCCGGCTCGCGGGCCGCCTGGCGGCGGTCCGGCTCCGAGCCGACGGTGATCGCCGCCTGGGCCACGAACGGGCCGCCGTTCTCCAGCGTGCGCTCGCCGAACAGCAGCATCGACACGATGCCCAGCACCAGGATGGCGCCCTGCAGGAACAGGCCCGCCTGGTCGATCGAGACCGCCGCCACGGCGGTCTGCGCGTTCGCCGCGGTGACGTCCGGCACCCGCAGCACCACCGCGACCAGCGCGCCGACCAGGGCCAGCAGGCTGAGCACGAGCTGGATCGGGTTGCGCCAGCCCCGCGGCGCGAACGCCTCGACGAGCACCCCGAGGCAGGCCGCGCCGAAGAGGATCAGCATCGGCGCCAGCGCTGCGTAGTCCAGCGCGGGCAGCTTGAGGACTGTTTCTCCCATGGTCACTTTCCTGCTTCCACAGTGGAGGTGGCGGGCGCCGGATCGGCCCGCTCCGGGGTGACCACGTCAGACAGCGTGGCCTGCACCGCCGGGTTGATCACGTCGAGCACCGGCTTGGGGTAGAAGCCGAGCACGATCAGCAGCACGATGAGCGGCGCGACGACGATGCCCTCGCGCAGGTTCAGGTCCCGCTTCATCGGGGCGACGTCGGTCAGCGCCGGGTTCAGGTTGCCCTGGGTCGTGCGCTGGATCATCCACAGCACGTAGGCCGCGGCCAGGATGATGCCGACGGTCGCGATCACGGCCACCGTCTTGTTCACCGTGAACACGCCCAGCAGCACCAGGAACTCGCTGACGAACGGGGCGAGGCCCGGCAGCGCCAGCGAGGCCATGCCGGCGATGAAGAAGATGCCCGCCAGCAGCGGCATGAGCTTGCCCGCGCCGCCGAAGTCGGTCACCAGGGTGCTGCCGCGGCGCGCCACGAACATGCCGACGACTAGGAACAGCAGGCCGGTGGCGAGACCGTGGTTGACCATGTACAGCACCGCGCCGGAGCCGGCCTGGAAGGTGAAGGCGAAGATGCCGATGCCGATGAAGCCGAAGTGCGCGATCGAGGTGTAGCTGACCAGCCGCTTGAGGTCGTTCTGGCCGACCGCCAGCAGCGCGGCGTAGATGATGCCCACCAGCGACAGCGCGATCGCCCACGGCGCGAACCAGCGCGACGCCTCCGGGAACAGCGGGAGGCAGTAGCGCAGGATGCCGAAGGTGCCGATCTTGTCCATCACGCCGACCAGCAGCGCGGCGGCGCCGGCCGGAGCCGCCCCGCCCGCGTCCGGCAGCCAGGTGTGGAACGGGAAGAACGGCGCCTTGATGGCGAACGCGATGAAGAAGCCGAGGAACAGCCAGCGCTGCGCGATGGTGGAGAACTCCGCGTCGGTCAGCGTCTGCCAGTCGAAGGTGTGGCCGCCCAGCACCCACATGCCGATGACCGCGGCCAGCATGAACAGACCGCCGACCAGCGAGTACAGGAAGAACTTCACCGCGGCGTACTGGCGCTGCTTGGCCGGCACGTCACTGCCGAACGAGCCGATGATGAAGTACATCGGCACGAGCATGACCTCGAAGAAGAGGTAGAAGAGCAGCACGTCGGAGACCGCGAAGGTGCCGATCATGGTGCCCTCGAGCGCCAGCAGCAGCGCGAAGTACGCCGGGACGCTGCGCTTGCTGCGCTCGGCGTCGTGCCAGCTGGCCAGGATCACCAGCGGGGTGAGCACCGCGGTCAGCGCCAGCATCACCAGCGCGATGCCGTCGATGCCGAAGGAGAACTTCGCGCCCCACGCCGGGATCCAGGTGTAGGACTCCTGCAGCTGCAGCCGCTGTGCGGTGTCGCCCGAGTCGAACGCGAACCAGGCCGCGACCGCCACGCCGAGCACCACCAGCGAGACGAGCAGCGCCAGCTGCTTGGCCAGCTGCGGCCTGCTGCGCGGGACGAACGCGACCGCCAGCGCGCCGACCAGCGGCGCCAGGGTCAGGATTGACAGGTATTTCATCGTTATCCCATCCAGCCGAGCTGCACCGCGGCGAAGGCGCCGAGCACCAGCACCGCGCCGAGAAGCATCGAGAGCGCGTAGGACCGCACGAAGCCGGTCTGCAGCCGCCGCAGCCGGCCCGAGCCCCCGCCGACCAGCGCGGCGAGACCGTTGACCAGGCCGTCGACGCCCTTGTTGTCGACGAAGACCAGCGCCCGGGTGAGCCAGTTGCCCGGCTTCTCGAACACGGCCTCGTTGAAGGCGTCGGTGTAGAGGTTGTTGCGGGCGGCGGTCACCAGCGGGCCCGCGGGCTGCGGGGCCAGCGCGGTGCCGTTGCGGAACAGGGCGTAGGCCAGGCCCGCGCCGGCCAGGGTCAGCACGATGCTGAGCACCGTGAGGAGCGTGTGGCCGATCTTCGGGTGCTCCTCCGTGGCCGGGCCGAGCACGGGGGTGAGCCACTGCGCCACCGGCGAGGCCATCAGCCAGCCGGCCGCGATCGAGCCGAGCGCCAGCAGGATCAGCGGGATCGTCATGACCAGCGGCGACTCGTGCGGGTGCTGGTCGACCGAGCCCTCCTTGGCGGTGGTCCACCGCTTCGGGCCGTGGAAGGTCAGGATGAACAGGCGGGTCATGTAGAAGGCGGTGAGACCCGCGCCGATCAGCGCCGCGAGGCCGTAGAGCCAGCCGGTCCAGCCGGGCCGCGAGAACGCGGCCACGATGATCGGCTCCTTGGTGAAGAAGCCGCTCAGCGGCGGGATGCCGATGATCGCCAGCCAGCCCATCATGAAGGTGAGCCAGGTGATCCGCATGTACTTCCACAGCCCGCCGAAGCGGCGGATGTCCACCTGGTCGTTCATGCCGTGCATGACCGAGCCGGCGCCGAGGAACATGTTGGCCTTGAAGAAGCCGTGCGCCAGCAGGTGGATGATGGCCAGCGCGTACGCGCCGCCGCCGAGCCCGACGCCCAGGAACATGTAGCCGATCTGCGACACGGTCGACCAGGCGAGCACCCGCTTGATGTCGTCCTTGGCCGAGCCGATGATGCAGCCCAGCAGCAGGGTGAGCGCGCCGACGCTGACCACTACCGTCTCCAGCGTCAGGTTCGCCGAGAAGATCGGGTTGGAGCGGGCGATCAGGTAGACACCGGCGGTCACCATCGTCGCGGCGTGGATCAGGGCCGAGACCGGGGTCGGGCCCTCCATCGCGTCGGGCAACCACGCCTGCAGCGGGAACTGGCCGGACTTGCCGCACGCGCCGAGCAGCAGGAGCAGGCCCAGGATCAGCACCGTGGTGCCGGACAGCAGGCCGACCTCGCTGAACACGACGTCGTAGTTGACCGAGCCGAACTGGAAGAACATCAGGAAGATGGCGATCACCAGGCCCGCGTCGCCGACGCGGTTCATGATGAACGCCTTCTTGCCGGCGGTGGCCGCGGACGGCCGCCCGTACCAGAAGGAGATCAGCAGGTACGACGCCAGACCGACGCCTTCCCAGCCGAAGTACAGCATGACGAAGTTGTTGCCGAGGACCAGCAGCAGCATCGCCGCGATGAACAGGTTGAAGTACCCGAAGAAGCGGCGGCGGCCCTCGTCGTGGGCCATGTACCCGGTGGCGTAGACGTGGATCAGGAAGCCCACGCCCGTGATCAGCAGCACGAAGCACGCCGCCAGCGGGTCGAACAGCAGGCCGAAGTCGACCTGCAGGTTGCCCACCGGGATGAAGCTGTAGAGGTTCTGCTGCACGGCCCGGTTGGGCAGGTCGCGCAGCTCGAAGAACATGCTCAGGCCGAGCCCGAAGGAGGCGAGCACCGTCGCGCAGCCGAGCCAGTGGCCCCACTTGTCGGTCCAGCGGCCGAACAGCAGCAGGATCAGCGCGCCGACCGCCGGGATGGCGATGAGCAGCCACATGTACGAGAGCAGGCCCGTGGCCGACGCATAGACGACGGGCGCCTGCACCGCTTCGGCAGGCATCAGGTTCACTTCCATGTCAGCCTCAGTACTTCAGCAGGTTCGCGTCGTCGACGCTCGCCGAGCGTCGCGTCCGGAAGATCGACATGATGATGGCCAGACCGACCACGACCTCGGCCGCGGCGACCACCATCGAGAAGAACGCCATCACCTGGCCGTCGAGCGTCCCGTTCATCCGGGCGAAGGTGACCAGCGCGAGGTTCGCGGCGTTGAGCATCAGCTCGACGCACATGAACAGCACGATGGCGTTACGCCGGATCAGGACGCCGACCGCGCCGATGCTGAACAGCACGGCGGCCAGCACGATGTAGTAGACGGGGGTCACGGGTCACTTCCCCTCGGTGTGCTTATTGGCGATCTCGGCCGAGGTGAGCTCGCGCGTCGGCAGGATCGGCGAGATGCTCCGCTCGGCCGGGGACCCGTCCGGCAGCTTCGCCGGGGTGGCCACCGAGGTGGAGTTCGCGAAGACACCCGGGCCGGCCTTCGGACCGGGGTAGTTGCCCGGCTGGAAGCGCTCGCGCATCTTCGCGACCTGGCCGACCCGCTCGCCCTCGGCCCGCTCGCGGTGGGCCAGGATCATCGCGCCGACCGCCGCCGTGATGAGCAGCGCCGAGGTGACCTCGAAGATGTAGACGTACTTGGTGAACAGCAGCGAGGCGATGCCCTGCACGTTGCCGTTGGCGTTGGCGCTGTCCAGCCCGGCCGGGACCGTGCCCTGCAGCGCGCGGTAGAGGCCGGTGCCGAGCAGGGCCGCCAGGCCCACGCCGAGGATGATCGCGGCGACCTTCTGCCCGCGCAGCGTCTCGATCACCGAGTCGGAGGCGTCCCGGCCGACGAGCATCAGCACGAACAGGAACAGCATCATGATGGCACCGGTGTAGACGATGATCTGCACCATGCCGATGAACGGCCCCGCCTGCACGATGTAGAAGACGCCCAGGCTGAGCATGGTCAGCACCAGCCACAGCGCGGAGTGCACCGCGTTGCGGGCGATCACCATGCCCAGCGCACCGATGATCGCCACCGGGGCCAGCAGGAAGAAGACCCACTTCTCCCCGGTCGTCACCTCACCGGCGGCGGCGAGCACCGTAGTTGCGAGTGTCATCGGGTCTCAGCTCCCGCCGACGTGCCCGGGTTCGTGACCGCGCCCAGGTAGTAGTCCTTCTCGTTGTCGCCCAGCCGCATCGGGTGCGGGGGCTGCTCCATGCCCGGCAGCAGCGGCGCGAGCAGCTGCTCCTTCGTGAAGATCAGGTCGGTGCGCTTGTCCCGGGCCAGCTCGTACTCGTTGCTCATGGTGAGCGAGCGGGTCGGGCAGGCCTCGATGCACAGGCCGCAGAAGATGCACCGCGCGTAGTTGATCTGGTAGTTGGCGGCGTACCGCTCACCCGGCGAGAAGCGCTCCTCGTCGGTGTTGTCCGCGCCCTCCACGAAGATCGCGTCCGCCGGGCAGGCCCAGGCGCACAGCTCGCAGCCGATGCACTTCTCCAGCCCGTCCGGCCACCGGTTGAGGATGTGCCGGCCGTGGTAGCGCGGCGCGGTCGCGTCCGGCTTCTCCGGGTACTCCGTGGTGACGGTCTTCTTGAACATGTGCGAGAAGGTCACGCCGAAGCCCTTGACGGCGCCCGTGAACGTACCCACGTCACACCTCCTTCTCGGTCGCGGTGCCTACGGTCTCGCGCTCGGCGGTGAGCCGCTTGGCGCGGGGGTTGACCGGCACCTGCAGGTCGAGCGGCGGCAGCGGGAAGCTGCCCTCGGGGCGCTTGGCCACCTGCTCCTCGACGGACAGCTCCGGCTCCTTCTCCTTCTGCGGCCAGAACAGCGCCAGCAGGATGATCACCGCCAGCGGCAGGCCGAAGAAGAGCAGCCGGTCCACGGTGCCCAGGTCGGACTTGCGCAGCGTCAGCCAGCCGGCCACGGCCAGGATCCACACCAGGTTGGCCGGGATGAGCACCTTCCAGCCGAACCGCATGAACTGGTCGTAGCGCAGCCGGGGCAGCGTGCCCCGCAGCCAGACGAAGACGAACAGCAGCAGCAGCACCTTGATGGTGAACCAGAGCAGGCCCCACCAGCCGGAGTTGATCCACGGCGCGAAGCTCTCGAACGAGGTCGGCATCCGCCAGCCGCCCAGGAAGAGCGTGGCGCACAGACCCGACACCGTCACCATGTTGATGTACTCGGCCAGGAAGAACAGCGCGAACTTCAGCGACGAGTACTCGGTGTGGAAGCCGCCGACCAGCTCCGACTCGGCCTCGGGGAGGTCGAACGGGGCACGGTTGGTCTCACCCACCGCCGAGATGGCGTAGATGATGAAGCTCGGGAACAGCAGCAGGAAGAACCAGCCGCCGATCGGGATGTTGATGTTCCCGAAGGGCAGCTGCAGCGTGTGGCCGGTGGCCTGCGCGTTGACGATCTCCGAGGTGCTCATCGTGCCGGAGAGCATGAAGACGGCCACGAAGGACAGGCCCATGGCGACCTCGTACGAGATCAGCTGGGCGCTGGAGCGCAGGCCGCCGAGCAGCGGGTACGTCGAGCCCGAGGCCCAGCCGCCCAGCACGATGCCGTAGATGCCCATGCCGGAGCAGGCCAGCACCAGCAGCACGGCCACCGAGATGTCGGTGAGCTGCAGCGGGGTCTTCGTGCCGAAGATCGACACGAACGGGCCGAACGGCATGATCGAGAACGCGGTGAACGCGCACACGGTCGAGATCACCGGCGCGATGAAGAAGACCACCTTGTCCGCCTTGAGCGGCATGATGTCTTCCTTGAACGCCAGCTTCAGGCCGTCGGCCAGCGACTGGAGCAGACCGAAGGGACCGTGCCGGTTGGGGCCGGGACGCACCTGCATCCGGGCCACCACGCGGCGCTCGTACCAGATGGTGAACAGGGTCATCACCACGAGGAAGACGAAGACGCCGACCACCTTGATGAGCACCAGCCACCAGGGGTCTTTGCCGAAGTCGACCAGCGTCGGATCACCGGTCGCCGGGTCCTCGGCCACGAAGTGGGCCGGGGACCGTGTCAGAGCCTCGGCCAGGAAACCGATAGGGGCGAGGATCATTTGCTCGTTCCTCCGCTCACGGTCACGACCGCGCCGGGGACCGCGCCGAGCGTGCGGCGCAGGGTCGAGCCCGGCGAGTTGGTCGGAACCCAGACGACGTCATCGGCGATCTCGGTGATCGCGGCCGGCAGGGTGATCGCACCCCGCGCGGTCCCGACGGTCACCGCGTCGCCGTCGGCGACCCCCAGCGCCGTGGCGCGGGCCTTCGACAGGCGCACCACCGGCGGGCGGGCGGTGCCGGCCAGCACCTGGTCCCCGTCGGTGAGGCTGCCCAGGTCGATCAGCTGCGCCCAGCTGGCCAGGATCGCCTCGTTCGGCTTCAGCGCGGGCGCGGCCGCGCCCACCTCGGCCGGGGCGGACGGGCGCGGCGCACCGGTCGCGGGCAGGCTGCCCAGCTCCCGGCGGACCGCCAGCACGTCCGCGGTGCCCAGGGTGACGCCCAGCCGCGCGGCCAGGGCGTCCAGCACCCGGGCGTCGGTCAGCACGGCACCCGCGTTCGGGGTGTCCAGCGCCTGCTCGTAGGTGCGCAGGCGGCCCTCCCAGTTCACGTACGAACCGGCCTTCTCGGCCGCCGCGGCGACCGGGAACACCACGTTCGCGCGCCGGGAGACCGCGCTCATCCGCAGCTCCAGCGAGACCAGGAAGCCGACCTTGTCCAGCGCCTCCTCGGCGGCCTTCGGGTCGGCCAGGTCGGCCGGGTCCACGCCCGCCACGACCAGCGCGCCCAGCTTGCCGGCGGCGGCCGCGGCCAGGATCGCGTCGGTGTCGCGGCCGGCCGCGCTCGGGATCACGCCCGCGGTCACGCCCCACGCCGCCGACAGCTCGGCCCGCGCCGCGGGCTCGCTCACCGCGCGGCCGCCGGGCAGCAGGTTGGGCAGGCAGCCCGCGTCGACCGCGCCGCGGTCACCCGCGCGCCGCGGCACCCAGGCCAGCTTCGCGCCGGTCCGTGCGGCCAGCGCCGCCGCGGCCGAGTAGCCGCCGCGGACCGTGGCCAGCCGCTCGCCCACCAGGACGATCGTGGACGGGTCCACGCCCTCCAGGTTGGACAGCACCGCCGGCTCCTGGCCGGGCACGCACGGGGCCAGCGTCGCGCCGGCCTTCTCCGCGCCGCGGGTCAGGAACGGGGCCACCGAGGTGACCTTGAGCTTGCCCTTGGCCGCCGTCTTGCGCAGGCGCAGCAGGACGATCGGGCTCTCCTCCTCCGGCTCGAAGCCGACCAGCACCACGTGCTTGGCCTGCTCCAGGTCCGTGTAGGTGACCTGCTGCTCGCCGACCACCGAGGAGGCCAGGAACTCGGCCTCCTCCGCGGACAGCGGGCGCGCCCGGAAGTCGATGTCGTTGCTGTTCAGCACGATGCGGGTGAACTTGGCGTACGCGTACGCGTCCTCGACGGTCAGCCGGCCGCCGGTCAGCACGCCGACGCCGTACGCGCCGTCGCGGGCGGCCCGCAGGCCCTCGGCCGCGACGCTCAGCGCCTCGGTCCAGGAGGCCTCGCGCAGCTCACCGGTCTTGGCGTCGCGCACCAGCGGCGTGGTGAGCCGGTCGAAGGCGGTCGCGTAGCGGAAGCCCCACCGGCCCTTGTCGCAGTTCCACTCCTCGTTGACCTGCGGGTCGTTGCCGGCCAGCCGACGCAGCACCTTGCCGCGGCGGTGGTCGGTGCGCATGTCGCAGCCCGACGCACAGTGCTCGCACTTGCTCGGCGAGGACACCAGGTCGAACGGGCGGGCGCGGAAGCGGTACTGCTCGCTGGTCAGCGCGCCGACCGGGCAGATCTGGATCGTGTTGCCCGAGTAGTACGAGTTGAACGGCACCTCGGGCGCGTTCTCCTCGTCGTCGCCGAAGAAGCTGTCGCTGTAGACGTTGATCTGCTCGGCGGACGAGCGCTCCATCAGGTCGATGAACTTGTCGCCCGCGATCTCCTCCGAGAACCGGGTGCAGCGCTGGCAGAGCACGCAGCGCTCGCGGTCCAGCAGCACCTGCGCGGAGATGTTGATCGGCTTCTCGTACTCGCGCTTGTGCTCGTGGAAGCGCGACTCCGGGCGGCCGACCTGCATCGCCTGGTTCTGCAGCGGGCACTCGCCGCCCTTGTCGCACATCGGGCAGTCCAGTGGGTGGTTGATGAGCAGCAGCTCCATCACACCCTCCTGGGCCTTGCGGGCCACCTCGGAGGTGAGCTGCGTACGCACCACCATGCCGTCGGCCACCGTCTGGGTGCACGAGGCGACCGGCTTGCGCTGGCCCTCCACGTCCACCAGGCACTGGCGGCAGGCGCCGGCCGGGGCCAGCAGCGGGTGGTCGCAGAACCGCGGGATGTCGATGCCCAGCCGCTCGGCGGTGCGGATGACCAGCTCGCCCTTGGGCGCGGTCACCTCGATGCCGTCGATGGTGAGCGTGACGGTGTCGGTGTGCTTCTGTACTTCCTGGCTCATTGTCAGTGCGCTCCTGCCAGGGCGGCGGCGCTGAGCTTCGGCGCCTTGCGACCCTCGATGTAGTCCAGGTAGTCCTGCTTGAAGTACTGCAGCGAGGAGGTCACCGGGCTGGTCGCGCCGTCGCCCAGACCGCAGAACGAGCGGCCCAGGATGTTGCTCGCGGTGTCCAGCAGGGTGTCCAGGTCCTCGAGCGTGCCCTCGCCGGAGAGGATGCGCCGGTAGACCCGGACCATCCAGTAGTTGCCCTCCCGGCACGGGGTGCACTTGCCGCACGACTCGTGGTGGTAGAACTCCAGCCAGCGGTAGGTCGCGTAGACCGGGCAGTCCTGGTCGCTGAAGATCTGCGTGGCGGTGGTGCCGAGGATCGAGCCCGCCGCGGCGACCGACTCGAAGTCCATCGCGGTGTCGATGTGGTCACCGGTCAGCAGCGGCGTCGACGAGCCACCCGGGGTCCAGAACCGCAGCTGGTGGCCGTCCTGCATGCCGCCGGCCAGCTCGATCAGCTCGCGCAGCGTGATGCCCATCGAGCACTCGTACTGGCCGGGGTTCTTCACCCGGCCGGACAGCGAGTAGATCATCGGGCCGGACGACTTCTCGGTGCCCATCGACTTCCACCAGGCCGCGCCGCCCAGCACGATGTACGGCACGCTGGCGATGGTGCCCACGTTGTTGACTACGGTGGGGCTGGCGTAGAGGCCGTGCGTCGCCGGGAACGGCGGGCGCAGCCGCGGCTGGCCGCGGAAGCCCTCCAGCGAGTCCAGCAGCGCCGTCTCCTCGCCGCAGATGTACGCGCCCGCGCCCGAGTGCACCACCAGGTCCAGATCGTACCCGCTGCCCAGGATGTTCTTGCCGAGGTAGCCGGCCTTGTACGCCTCCTGCACCGCGTGGCGCAGCCGCCGCGCGGCGTGCACCGCCTCGCCGCGGATGTAGATGTAGGCGCGGTTGGCCCGGATCGCGTACGAGCCGATGATGACGCCCTCGACCAGCGAGTGCGGGTCGTGCGTCATCAGCGGCAGGTCCTTGCAGGTGCCCGGCTCGCCCTCGTCGGCGTTGACGACCAGGTAGTGCGGCTTGCCGTCGTTCTGCGGGATGAAGCCCCACTTGAGGCCGGTCGGGAAGCCCGCGCCGCCGCGGCCGCGCAGGCCCGAGTCCTTGATCAGGGCGATCAGGTCGTCCGGGTGCACGGCCAGCGCCTTGCGCAGGGCCGCGTAGCCGTCGAGGCGCTCGTACACGTCCAGCCGCCACGCGTCCGGCGACAGCCAGCGCTTGGTCAGGACCGGGGTGAGCTTCTCCAGAACGGCCTTGCTCGGCGTGCTCACTTGCCCGCCTCCTTCGACGGAGTCGGAATCGGGGTGTTGATGTCGAAGCCGGCCGGGCTGATGCCGTGCTGCTGCGCCAGGCGTACGCCGCGCAGCGTCGAGTCGCCCGCCGGGCCGTCCGCGACCGCGCCCTCGCGCTCGTCGGCGAAGCCCGCCAGCTGGACCGACATCTCCTTCAGCGTGCACAGCCGGGCGCCGCGGGTCGGCATCGGCCGCTGCCCGGACTTGAGCTTGCCGACGACGTCGAGCGCGCTCTCCGGGGTCACGTTGTCGAAGAAGTCGTAGTTGACCGTGAGCACCGGGCCGTAGTCGCACGCGGCGAGGCACTCGGCGTGCTCCAGCGTGATCTTGCCGTCCTCGGTGGTCTCGTCGTGCCCGACGCCGAGCGCGTCGGACAGGGTGTCGTAGACCTCCTGGCCGCCGAGCACGTTGCACATGGTGTTGGTGCAGACGCTGACCAGGTACTCACCGGTCGGGCGGCGCTTGTACATGGTGTAGAAGGTGGCCACCGCGCCGACCTGCGCCTTGGTCAGCCCGAGCTGCTCCGCGCAGAACGCCACCCCGGCCGGGGAGACGTACCCCTCGACCGACTGCACCAGGTGCAGCATGGGCAGCAGCGCCGAGCGCTCCCGGCCCTCCGGGTAGCGCGCGATGATCTCGCGGGCCTGCTCCCGGATCTCCTGGCCGAACACGTCCACTGCCTTCTCCGGCGTTGTCATCGGTCACACCCACCCATCACCGGGTCGAGGCTGGCTCCACCCGCGATCACATCGGCCAGCAGGCCGCCCTCGGCCATCGCGGGGATGGCCTGCAGGTTCACGAAGCTGGGTTCCCGCATGTGGACCCGGAACGGCCGGGTGCCACCGTCGGAGACCACGTGCGCGCCCAGCTCGCCGCGCGGCGCCTCGATCGGCACGTACACCTGGCCGGCCGGGACCCGGAAGCCCTCGGTGACCAGCTTGAAGTGGTGGATCAGCGACTCCATCGACTGACCCATGATGTGCGCGACGTGCTCCAGCGAGTTGCCGAGGCCGTCGTTGCCGATCGCGAGCTGCGCCGGCCAGGCGATCTTCCGGTCCTCGACCATGATCGGGCCGGGCTTGAGCCGGTCCAGGGCCTGCTCGATCAGCTTCAGCGACTCGCGCATCTCGGCGAGGCGCACCTCGTAGCGGCCCCACACGTCGGCGGTCTGCGCCACCGGCACGTCGAACTCGTACGTCTCGTAGCCGCAGTACGGCATGGTCTTGCGCAGGTCCCAGGGCAGGCCGGCGCTGCGCAGCACCGGGCCGGTGACGCCGAGCGCCACGCAGCCGGTGACGTCCAGCACCGCGATGCCCTTGGTGCGCGCGGTCCAGATCGGCTGGCCGGAGAGCAGGTCCTCGTACTCCTTGAGCCGCTGCGGCATGAAGCCGAGGAACTCGCGGATCTTCTTGACCGCCTCGTCCGGCACGTCCTGCGCCACGCCGCCGGGGCGGACGTAGGCCATGTTCATGCGCAGACCGGTGATCATCTCGAAGATGTCGAGGATGAACTCACGCTCGCGGAAGCCGTAGATCATCATCGACAGTGCGCCGAGCTCCATACCGGTCGTCGCCAGCCACACCAGGTGGGAGGAGATCCGGTTCAGCTCCATCATCAGCACGCGGATGGTGGTCGTCCGGTCGGTGATCTGGTCCTCGATGCCCAGCAGCTTCTCCACCGCGAGGCTGTACGCCGTCTCGTTGAAGATCGGGGCGAGGTAGTCCATCCGGGTCACGAACGTGGAGCCCTGCGTCCAGGTGCGGTACTCCATGTTCTTCTCGATGCCGGTGTGCAGGTAACCGACGACGGTGCGCGCCTCGGTGACCGTCTCGCCCTCCAGCTCCAGCACCAGCCGCAGCACGCCGTGCGTGGACGGGTGCTGGGGACCCATGTTGACGACGATGCGCTCGTCGTGGATCGGGTCGACGCCGGACACCAGGCTGTCCCAGTCACCACCGGTGACCGTGAAGACCTTGCCCTCGGTCGTCTCGCGCTCCTGCGCGTAACCAGCGTTGCTCATCGGTACGCCCTCCGCGTGTCGGGCGGCGGGATCTCGGCGCCCTTGTACTCGACCGGCACCCCGCCCAGCGGGTAGTCCTTGCGCTGGGGGTGGCCCTCCCAGTCGTCCGGCATGAGGATCCGGGTCAGGTTCGGGTGCCCCTCGAAGACGACGCCGAACATGTCGTACGCCTCGCGCTCCTGCCAGTCCGCGGTCGGGTAGACCGAGGTCACGCTGGGCAGGCGCGGGTCGGCGACGGTCAGCGCGCACTCCAGCCGGATGCGGCGCCGGTACGTCATGGAGGTGAGGTGGTACGCCACGTGCAGGCGGCGCTCCTCGGTGACGTAGTCGACGCCGGAGACCGACGAGCACAGCTCGAACCGCAGCGACTCGTCGTCGCGCAGGATCTGGCACACCTCGGCGATCTTCGCCGGGACGATGTGCAGGGTGATCTCGCCGCGGTCGATGACCACGCGCTCGATCGCGTCGGCGAAGCCGGGGTAGGCCTCCTCCAGCGCGTCCACGACCTCGTCGAACCAGCCGCCGAACGGCCGCTGCGCCTCCAGCTGGACCGGCCGCTTGCGGACCAGGCCGCCGAAGCCGGAGGTGTCACCGCTGCCGGTGACCCCGAAAAGTCCCTCAGGCTGAGTCACCGGTGGTTCCCCCGCTCCATCCACTTCGCGATGCGCAGCTGCTCCTCGCGGCCCTCGGCGGCGGCCTGCTCCCACTCGGTGCGCAGCGCCTTGTTGTAGCGGTAGCTCGACGGCATCGCGCCCGCGGCGACCACCGGCTTGCCCTCCCGGGCCTCCTTGGCGGCCAGCATCTTGCGGCCGCCGGCGCCCAGCGGCTCGGCGAGGATCTTGTCGTGCAGCTTCAGGATCGCGTCGAGCAGCATCTCCGGCCGCGGCGGGCAGCCGGGCAGGTACATGTCGACGGGGACGATGTGGTCCACGCCCTGCACGATCGCGTAGTTGTTGAACATGCCGCCGGACGAGGCGCAGACGCCCATCGACAGCACCCACCGCGGCTCGGGCATCTGGTCGTAGATCTGGCGCAGCACCGGGGCCATCTTCTGGCTCACCCGGCCGGCCACGATCATCAGGTCGGCCTGGCGGGGCGACGCCCGGAAGACCTCCATGCCGAAGCGGCCCGTGTCGTAGCGGGCCGCGCCGGAGGCCATCATCTCGATCGCGCAGCAGGCCAGGCCGAAGGTGGCCGGCCAGAAGCTGGCCTTACGGGTCCAGTTGACGAGCCCCTGGACGGTGGTGAGCAGCACCCCGGAGGGGAGCTTCTCTTCGAGTCCCATGTCAGTCCCAATCCAGGCCGCCACGACGCCATACGTAGGCGTACGCGACGAACACCGTGCCGATGAACAGAACCATCTCCACGAAGACGAACACACCTTCGAACTGGTCGAAGCTGACCGCCCACGGGTAGAGGAAGATGATCTCGATGTCGAAGACGATGAAGAGCATCGCGGTCAAGTAGAACTTGATCGGGAAGCGTCCGCCGCCGACCGGCTGAGGGGTCGGCTCGATGCCGCATTCGTAGGCGTCGAGTTTCGCCTTGTTGAAGCGGCGGGGTCCGATGAAGGGTGCTGCCGCGACCGAGAAAAGCCCGAAGGCCGCGGCCAGCGCGAAGAGCCCAACGATGGGCACGTACGCGGAGAGCGACACCTGCCTGCGTCCTTTCTTCCCGGTGAACTGTTGTGTTTCGCCTGCTTGCAGTCCGTTAAGATCCTCGCCCCGCGGCCCGCTACACCGCGGGTGCCACGCGGGACATGGCATTGATGATCCGGTCCATGGCGTCCCCGTCACGCTGATCGGTGAGGTTCGCCAGCAGCTTGAGCACGAACCGCATCAGCGTCGGGTGCGGCATGCCGTGCTTCGTCGCCACCTTCATCACCTGAGGATTCCCGATCAGCTTCACGAAGATGCCGCCAACGCGGTAGTAACCGCCCAGCCGCCGCTTCAGCTCGGCCGCGTACGCCTGCAGCGCCCGCTCCCGGGCCGGGCCCGCCGGCCGGGCGAGCGCCTGGATCAGCACGTCCGCGGCGAGCTGGCCGGACTCCATCGCGTACGCGATGCCCTCGCCGTTGAAGGGGTTGACCATGCCGCCCGAGTCGCCCACCAGCATCATGCCCCGCGTGTAGTGGGGCGTGCGGTTGAACCCCATCGGCAGGGCCGCGCCCAGCGTCTTGCCCTCGGCGTTGGCCTCGTCGTTCAGGCCCCACTCCTCGGGCGTCGCGCCGAGCCAGTCGGTGAGCATCTGCCGGTAGTTCGTCTGCTGGTACGCCTTGGACGAGTTGAGCACACCAAGACCCACGTTAACGCGGCCGTCGCCCAGCCCGAAGATCCAGCCGTAACCGGGCAGCTGCGCGCTGCCCGCCTCGCGGCTGCGCAGTTCCAGCCACGACTCCAGGTAGTCGTCGTTGGTCTTGGCCGGGCAGCGGTAGTAGCGGCGCACCGCCACGCCCATCGGGCGGTCCTCGCGCTTGGCCATGCCCAGCGCCAGCGCGAACCGGCCGGAGACGCCGTCCGCGGCGACCACCAGGTGCGCGCGCAGCGTCTTGACGCCCTCGGCGGTCTTCACCTCGACGCCGACCACGCGGCCGTCGGTGTCCAGCACCGGGCCGGTCACGTTGTGTCCGGTCTTCAGGATCGCCCCGGCGGCGACGGCGCGCTGCGCGAGCATGTCGTCGAAGTCCAGGCGGGTGCGCACCAGGCCGAAGTCGGGGAAGCTGGCCAGGTCGGGCCAGTCCAGCTCCAGCCGGACGCCGCCGCCGATCACGCGCAGGCCCTTGTTGTGCAGCCAGCCGGCCTCGGGGCGGACGTCCACGCCCATGTCGATCAGCTGCTTGACCGCGCGCGGGGTCAGCCCGTCGCCGCAGACCTTCTCCCGCGGGAACTCGGTCTTCTCCAGCAGCAGCACCCGGGCACCGTGCCTGGCGAGGTGGTACGCGGTGGCGGAGCCGCCCGGACCGGCACCAACGACGATCACATCGGCATCGATATCGGTCGGTGTCATGCTCACCTCCACCTCGACCTGAACGTTCGTTCCGGGCTCGTGAAAGTCTTCACAAGCCAGTCCGGCGAGCAGTCTAGAACTGCGCCGAGACCCCGTAATGGTTAGGTGACCCTAACCATGAATGACCCCCCGAAAACGCTCCCATCCCCACCTCGATCCGCCCCGTCCGCCCCTTTGCCCTGCCGCAGGTCTCAACGAGCCGCGCCCCCCGATACGCGCTCAAGCCGCAACTCTTCGAGAGTTGCGGCAGGGCAGGGGGCAGGCAGGGCGGGGTGGTCAGGGGTCGGGTGAGGGGTCGGGCGCGGAGGAGGGCGGCGCGGAGTCGGGGTCAGGGGTGTCCCCGGCGCGGGCGGCGCGGCGGGCGGCGGCGCGGCGGCGGGCGGCCTCCTCCAGGTCGGCCACGCGCACGGGCGGCTCGCCGTACCCGCCGCCGAGGAACCCGATCACCGCGCTCTCGTCATACCCCATGCCCTGATCGTGCGGCGGCACGCCGCGCCGTGTCCGGGAAACGGCCGGATCAGGCCGGGCGGACCGCCTTGTGCAGCGCCACGATGCCGCCGGTCAGGTTGCGCCACTTCACCTGCGACCAGGTGTTCTCGCCGATGATCGTGGCGAACTCGCGCTGGTCGGGCCACGCCCGGATGGACTCGGCGAGGTAGACGTACGCCTCGGGGTTGCTCGACACCTTGCGCGCCACCGCGGGCAGCGAGCGCATCAGGTACTGCAGGTAGACGGTGCGGAACGCGCCGTTGGTCGGATGCGAGAACTCGCAGATGACCAGGCGGCCGCCCGGCTTGGTGACCCGGGACAGCTCACGCAGCGCGGCGGGCGTGTTCGCCACGTTGCGGATGACGAACGAGGTGGTCACCGCGTCGAACGTCTCGTCCGGGAACGGCAGCGCCAGCGCGTCCCCCGCGACCAGCGGCACCTTCGGCCGGTCGCGCCGGCCCACGGCCAGCATGCCCAGGGACAGGTCGACGCCGACCACGTACGCGCCCGAGCGGGCCAGCTCCTCGGTCGAGACGCCGGTGCCCGCGCCGAGGTCGAGCACCTTCTCGCCCGCCTTCAGGCTCAGCGCGGCCCGGGTCGCCCGGCGCCAGCTCTTGTCCTGGCCGAACGACAGCACGGAGTTGGTCTTGTCGTACTTCTCCGCCACCCCGTCGAACATCGAAGCGATCTCGTGCGGCTCTTTGTCAAGGTCTGCGCGGCTCACAGCCGCCACTCTGCCAAACCCGGCGCGGCGGCGCTGCGGCGGCTGCCACACTGCGCTACTCCGTGTCGTCCTCTTCGCCGCCGGAGCGGTCCCGCCACAGGTACGCCGCGCCGCCCAGGCCGACCAGCCCGAACAGCACCGCCCCGACCCCGATCAGCAGGAATCCGCTGGTGGAGGAGTCCTTCTCGGCCGCCGGCTGCTCGGCGACGATCGGTGCCCCGGTGCCGTAGTCCGGCTCGAAGGTCTCCTGCGGGCTGAGGCTCTGCTGCGGCGACGGGCTCTCGCTGGGCCGGGGCTCGGCCGACGGCTTCGGCGAGGCGGTGGGCTGCGGCCTGGTCACGCCCTCGATGACGATCTCCGCCGAGTTGTTGGCCTTCTTCGCGTCGCAGCCACAGGTGACGGTGAACGCACCCGCCCCGGTCACCCTGGACGTGATCTTTATCTGGATGGTCTGGAAGCCGCCCTCGGGCCGCGCGGCGATCCTGCTGCGCCACTCGGTGCCGAGCCCGCACCTGGCGGTCGTGCGCTCCTGGTTGTAGACACAGGCCGTGCCCGCCGCCTTGACGATCACCGTGCCGGCCGGGGCGCGGTAGCTGAGCACCACCTGCTGGATGGTCAGCGGGTCACCGTGGTTGGCGATGCCCACCGACACGTCGACGGTCGCCCCGATCGCACCGCGCGCGCCCTTGGCCAGCGCCGCGAGATCCGGCCCGGCCGCCCAGGCCGGAGCGGCGGCGGCCCCCACCGCCGCGACGAGCGCCACGAACAGCGCGGCGATCCCGTTCACGATGCGCGTCATCGATGTCCCCCCGACGTCACAGTCAGGTGGACACTAATGTCCGGCGGCCACCCGCCCCCATAGTCCGATCAGGCACAGACCGGCCGGCGGCTCCCGCCACGTGAAGATCACTGCTTCGTGTCAGAACCTGCGGTCTGACCGCACTTCTGGACACGAAACGGCGATCTAGCCCGCGCGAGCGAAGCTCAGCGCGCGTCGACCAGGGGGAGCTGCTTGCCCACGCCGCCGCCCTCGATGGCGATGGAGGAGAAGTGCGAGGTCACGCGCTCGTCCGTCGGGTCGTCGGCGGGGGTCCAGTGCACCTGGAGGTGGCGGTACAGCGTGTCGCGCTGGGCCGGGATGCGGCCCGCGGTGCGGATGAGCTGGATCAGGTCGTGCAGGTTGGACCGGTGCCGGGCGCCCGCCGAGGAGATCACGTTCTCCTCCAGCATGATCGAGCCCAGGTCGTCCACGCCCATGTGCAGCGCGAGCTGGCCGACGTCCTTGCCGGTGGTCAGCCAGGACGCCTGCAGGTGCGCCACGTTGTCGAAGAACAGCCGGGCCACCGCGATGAGCCGCAGGTACTCCAGCGACGTGGCCTGGGTGCGGCCCTTGAGGTGGTTGTTCTCCGGCTGGTAGGTCCACGGGATGAACGCGCGGAAGCCGCCGGTGCGGTCCTGCACGTCGCGGATCATGCGCAAATGCTCGATGCGCTCGGCGTTGGTCTCGCCGGTGCCCATCATCATGGTGGCGGTGGACTCGACGCCGTGCCGGTGCGCCACCTCCATGACCTCCAGCCAGCGCGCGCCCGACTCCTTGAGCGGGGCGATCGCCTTACGCGGCCGGTCGGGCAGCATCTCCGCGCCGGCGCCCGCGATGGAGTCCAGGCCGGCCGCCTTGATGCGGGCCACGGCCTCGTCGATGGACACCCCGGAGACCTTGGCCATGTGCAGGATCTCGCTGGGCCCGATCGAGTGGATCATGAGCTGCGGGTACGCCTGCTTCACCGAGGCGAACAGGTTCTCGTAGTACTCCACGCCGAACTCGGGGTGGTGGCCGCCCTGCAGCATCACCTGCGTCGCGCCCAGCTCGACCGCCTCGCCGCAGCGGCGCAGGATCTCGGCCGTGTCGTGCACCCAGCCCTCGGCGTGCTTGGGCGCGCGGTAGAACGCGCAGAACTTGCACGCCGTCACGCAGACGTTGGTGTAGTTGATGTTGCGGTCGATCAGGTACGTCACGACGCCGTCCGGGTAGCGGCGGCGGCGCACCGCGTCAGCGGCCTCACCCAGCGCGTGGAACGGCGC
Source organism: Catellatospora sp. IY07-71 (assembly GCF_018326265.1). Classification (GTDB taxonomy): domain Bacteria; phylum Actinomycetota; class Actinomycetes; order Mycobacteriales; family Micromonosporaceae; genus Catellatospora. Next base: position 1,791,062 of record NZ_AP023360.1, on the reverse strand, counting down.
GTCGGTGTAGAGCAGCAGCGCCTCCTCGGCGCTGATCCGGCCGCCGTCGGCGGCCCGCTGCACGATGCTGTCGATCTCCCTGTTCGCACTCACGCCACCGAGACTAACCCGTCCCCACCGCCCCGAGGCCGCCTGGTCCGTCACACCCTCCCGCCGCTCCCGCGTCCGCGTGCGCCACTCTGCAGTTTCGGGGAAACTGCACGAACCTGAGCCAGGGATCGTGCAGTTTCCCCGAAACTGCGCAAGCGCGCCGCCGCGACGGCACGGCCGCGACGCGGGTCAGGCGTCGAAGTCGAGGGTGAGGGCGTCGGTGGTGGGGGTGGACTGACACGTGAGGACGTAGCCGGCGGCCAGCTCGTCGGGCTCCAGGGACCAGTTAGCGGCCATCTGCACCGAGCCTGAGACGACCTTGGCGCGGCAGGTCGAGCACACCCCGCCCTTGCAGGCGTACGGCAGCTCGCCGCGGTGCCGCAGCGCCGCGTCCAGCACCCGCTCGGCACGGTCCATGGTGAAGTCGGTGGAGCGTCCGTCCAGGACGATGGACACCTCGACCTCGCCGCCCTCGGCCACGGCGGCCTGCGGCGCAGGCGGCTCCTCGGCGTGGAACAGCTCGACGTGCACCTTGCCCGGGGCGCCCGCCGCGGCCAGCGCATCCCGGCCCGCGCGGACCACGCCCAGCGGCCCGCACAGGAACCACTCGTCCACGGCCGCCAGCTCGAACTCCTTGAGCAGCGCGGTCACCCGCGGCCCGTCCAGGCGGCCGGACAGCAGCTCGCTGGGCTGCATCTCCCGAGACAGCACGTGTACGAGCTGCAGCCGGGCGCCGTAGCGGTCCTTCAGGTCGGCCAGCGCGTCGGCGAACATCACCTCGGACGCGCTGCGGTTGCCGCAGATCACCGTGAACGTGCTGCCCGGCTCGACGGCCAGCGCCGTGGCGATCAGCGACAGCACCGGCGTGATGCCGGAGCCGGCCACGATCGCGCCGTAGCGGCGGGTGCGGGCCGGGTCCAGTTCGGTGGTGAAGCGGCCCAGCGGCGGCAGCACGGGCAGCGTCTCGCCGGGGGCCAGGCCCTGGGCACGGGTGGAGAAGACCCCGCCCGGCACCCGCTTCACGCCGATCGTCAGCACGCCCTGTTCGCGCAGCTCAGCAGGGGTGGAGCAGATCGAGTACGAGCGGCGCAGCGCGCCGTCGAGGCGTACCGTCACATGCTGCCCGGGCCGGAAGGTGAAAGCCTGCCGCAGCTCGGCGGGGACGGCGAAGGTCAGCGCCACCGCGGACGGGGTCAGCGGCTCGACGGCGGAGACGGTCAGCTCGTGGAAGGTCGTGCTCACAGCGGCGTGCTCACAGTTTCTTGATCGCGTTGAAGGGTTCCAGGCAGGAGCGGCAGCTCCACAGGCTCTGGCACGGCGTCGAGGCGTACCGGCTGATCTGCAGCACCGGCGTCACGGGCTTGCCGCCGTGCGCGCAGCGCGGGCAGGCCGGGGTGCCGGTGGCGCCCGGCGCGGCGATGCCGGTCCGCTCCAGTGCGGCCCAGCCCGACTCGGTGATCATGTCGGTGGACCAGGCCGGGCTGAGCACGGTCTTGACCTCGACGTCGGGGTGCCCGGCCGCGGCGAGCGCGGACCGGATGTCGTCGCGGATCGCGTCCATCGCCGGGCAGCCGGAGTAGGTCGGGGTGATGGTCACGGTGACCCGGCCGTCCTCGGCCAGCTCCGCACCGCGCACGATGCCCAGCTCACCTATGGTCACCACGCGCAGCTCGGGGTCCGGCACGGCGCCCGCGATCGCCGCGACCCGCGTCGGGTCGTCGAGCAGCACTATCTCGGTCTGAGCCTGCTCCATGCTCATGCCTCCCTTCCGTTAAGAAGGTGCCCTTCCTCTACGGAAAACGATAAGAAGGTGCCCTTCCTTTCGCTGGTCACCACTGGGCTCCGGGGTGGGCGCGGTGCAGGGACTGCATCTCGGCGAGCAGGTAGCCGAGGTGTTCGGTGTGGCGGCCGGTGCGGCCGCCGTCGGGCCGCCAGCGGTCGGCGGGGCGGGTCAGGCCGGCCTCGGCGAGGATCGGCTCGACCAGGGCCAGCCAGCGGTCGCGGATGCCCTCGGTGAGTTCGTGCGCGTACGGCCACAGGCTGTCCAGGGCGTCCTGGAGGCGGCGGTGCGACTCCTCGGTGCCGCCGCCCAGGCGCAGGGTCCACTGGTGGGCGTGATCGAGGTGGTAGGTCGACTCCTTGAGAGTCTTCGCGCCGATGCCCGCGGCGAGTTCGTCGTCGCTCGCGGCGAGGTCGGTGTAGCGCAGCAGCTGGGCGGCCGACAGCAGGAGCAGCCAGGCCATCGTCCAGGCGAAGTCCAGGTCGCCCCGGGCCGGGCCGAGCGGCAGCTCGACCAGCAGGCAGTTGCGGAACTGGTGGCCGTCGCGCAGGTAGGCCAGCTCGTCCTCGTCACCGGCGGTAGACAGCAGCAGCCGAGCCGCGCCGAGCTGGTCGAGCGCGATGTTGGCCAGCGCCACGTCCTCCTCCAGGGTGGGCGCGCGGGAGACCCACTCGCTCAGCCGCTGGGACGCGATCAGCGCGTCGTCGCCGAGCGCAAGCAGCTCGCTCACAGGTGCTCCACCCCTTCCGGCAGCTCGTAGAAGGTGGGGTGGCGGTAGATCTTGTCGGCGGCCGGGTCGAAGAAGGAGTCCTTCTCGTCCGGGCTCGACGCGGTGATCTCCGCGGCGGGCACCACCCAGATGGAGACGCCCTCCTGGCGGCGGGTATAGAGGTCACGCGCGTGCCGCAGGGCCATGCCCGCGTCCGGTGCGTGCAGGCTGCCGGCGTGCGTGTGCGCCAGCCCGCGCCGGGGCCGGACGAACACCTCCCACAGAGGCTCGTTACTCACGCCAGCTCCTCGCTTCGCTCGTCGTCGGCGTGGGTTCCCGCGCTCATGGTTCGCTCGCTGCGCTCGCTCACGCCGTCACCTTTCCGTTCTGCTTCGCCGCGTACGCCGCGGCGGCCTCGCGCACCCAGGCGCCTTCCTCGTGGGCCCGCCTGCGGTGCGCCATGCGCTGGCGGTTGCAGGGCCCGTCGCCCTTGACCACCCGCATCAGCTCGTCGAAGTCGGGCGAGGTGTAGTCGTAGTGGCCCCGCTGCTCGTTCCACCGCAGGTCGGGGTCGGGCAGGGTGAGGCCGAGGATCTCGGCCTGCGGCACGCACATGTCGACGAAGCGCTGGCGCAGCTCGTCGTTGGAGAAGCGCTTGACCTTCCACGCCATGGACTGCGCGGAGTGGGTGGAGTCGGCGTCCGGCGGGCCGAACATCGCCAGCGACGGATACCACCAGCGGTCCACCGCGTCCTGCGCCATCGCCCGCTGCTCGGGCGTGCCCTGGGCCAGCACGTACAGCGACTGGTAGCCCTGACGCTGGTGGAAGGACTCCTCCTTGCACACCCGGATCATGGCGCGGGCGTACGGGCCGTACGAGCAGCGGCACAGCGGCACCTGGTTGACGATCGCCGCCCCGTCCACCAGCCAGCCGATGGCGCCGACGTCTGCCCAGCTCAGCGTGGGGTAGTTGAAGATCGAGCTGTACTTCTGCTTCCCGGAGATCAGCGCGTCGGTCAGCTCCTCGCGGCTGATGCCCAGCGTCTCGGCGGCGGCGTAGAGGTAGAGCCCGTGCCCGGCCTCGTCCTGCACCTTGGCCAGCAGGATGGCCTTGCGGCGGAGAGTGGGGGCACGGCTGATCCAGTTGCCCTCCGGCTGCATCCCGATGATCTCGGAGTGCGCGTGCTGGGCGATCTGGCGGATCAGGCCGGACCGGTACGCGTCGGGCATGGCGTCGCGCGGCTCGATCTTCTGGTCCGCGGCGATGACCGCGTCGAAGGACGCCTCACCGTCCAGGGCCCGGTCGGCGGCCTCGCGAAGCGCGGCCTCGGCCTCCTCGACCTCGCCGAGCAGGCTGTCGGCGCCCGCGACGGCAGGCTTGGGAGTCTCCATGCGGCCAGTGTTACAGCTTCGCTCCGATCGGCGCAACAACTGTCACAACCCGCCCGCTCCCCGCGCCACGAGCGTGACCTGCGTCACTTCTGGCGACCGGGCTGAGCGCGAGCAAGACTCGGAAATGGCAGCTCAAGGCGATCCGGCCTACCGTTGCCGCCAACCCGGACCACCCCATATCCGGGCGAACCCACGACAATGCCGTCACCGGGAGCACCCCCTCCATGCAGCGCCGCCGCACCTTCAGCACCGCCGCGACGACCGCGCTCGGCGTTCTGGTCCTCGCTCTGGTGGCCCCTGCCGCCGCGGACCGAGTCGCGGGCGAGCGGACCGTCACCGACTCGCAGCAGAATGTTCAGGTGAACGCGAACGCGGGCGCCACGCCCGAGCCGTCGGCCGCAGCCGCCGCCCCGAGCCCGGCGAGCGTGCCGTCGCCCGCCGCGGCCAAGGCGCCCGCGAAGCCGGACGCGCGGGCCGAGGCCGCCCGCCAGCCCAGCCGCTCGCTGGTCGCGGGCCGGGTCAACCTGAACTTCACCGGCGACTTCATCGGCTACGCCATGCTCGACCGGCACACCGGCGAGCTGATCGCGTCCCGCAACGCGACGCAGACCAGCAGCACCGAGTCCATGATCAAGGTCTGGCTGGTCGCCGACTTCCTGCGCCGGGCCGCCGAGTCCGGGCAGACCGTCGGCCAGGACCGCCTCGACCAGGCGAGCGCGGCCGTCCGGCACTCCGACGACCGCGCAGCCCAGGCCCTCTACCTGGCCGGCGGCGGCAACGACGTGGTCCAGCGCATGATCGACATGTGCGGGCTGACCGACACCAGCCTCTACGACCAGTGGTGGAGCCGCACCCAGATGTCCCCGCGGGACGCGGTCCGGCTCGCCCAGTGCGTCGCCGACGGCACCGCGGCAGGCCCGCGCTGGACGGACTGGGTCATGTCCGAGATGCGCCAGGTGTCTGGCTCGACCGCCGCCGAGGAACAGTTCGCCACCACAGGCGGCGGGCGATGGGGCATCATCGACGGCGTACCGGACACCGTTTCCCGCACCCTCGCCATCAAGAACGGCTGGACCGCGATCGGCGCCGACAGCAACTGGCACCTGAACTGCCTGGCCATCAGCGATGACTGGATCATGACCGTGATGACCCGTTACCCCGTCGAGAACGGCCTGCAGTACGGGGCCGACGTCTGCGCCGACGTGGCGCGGCAGTTGGTGACGCCACCCAGCGCCTGACCGACGACATACTCCGTGACCCCTCCTCCCCCGGAGTCCCCCTCATGAAAGAGCTGCTCACCCGACGGCGCGCACTGCTGGCCGGCGGGGCCGGCCTCGCCGCCGCCATGACCACCGGAGGCATCTGGTTGGCCAACCGCGACAACGGCGTCCCCGTCCAGCACGCCTGGCGCGACCCCAGCCCCGCGCCGAGCGCGACGCCCGCACCCTCGACCTCGCCCGCCTCGCGGGCCATCCCCATCCAGCCGGGTCCGCCCGGCGTCGAGCACGCCGACCTGCTGGAGTCGGGCAACGCGGCCGAGCTGGTCAAGGTCAACACCAGCGCCTGGTACAGCTGGGCGCTGATGGACCGCAAGACCGGCACCATCGTCGGGTCAAAGAACTGGAACCAGACGAACATGACGGCCTCGATGATCAAGGCCTGGCTCGCCGCCGACTACCTGCGCCGCGCCGCCGACAACGGCCAGACGCCCAGCTCGACGCGGATGAACGAGATCCGCACGATGATCCGCGACAGCGCCAACGGGCCCGCCTCCACACTCTGGGCGGAGCTGGGCAGGTCGGCGACCATCTCCCGGATGATCTCGATCTGCAAGCTGACCGACTCCCGGGCCGGCGACGGCTGGAGCACCACCCGGCTGTCCGCTCGCGACACCTGCCGCATCGCGCACGCCATCGGCAGCGGCGCCGCGGCGGGCCCCCGCTGGACCGACTACCTCGTCGGCGAGATGCAGGCGGTACGCGGCATGGGCGACTTCGGTATCCGCAAGGCCTGGCCGAGCAACGAGCAGTCGAGCATCGCCATCAAGAACGGCTGGGTCAACCGGGATGCCACCAACGAGTGGAACGTCAACTGCATGGCGCTGGGCGACACCTGGACCATGGCGGTGCTGACCCGCTGGAAGATCACCAGCCCGAGCTGGAGCCACGGCGCCGAGATCGCGAAGTCGGTCGCGACCCAGCTACGGTCGAAGACCCAGCTGATCTGACCTACAGCTCGGATCTACAACGACATGAACTCCGGGCCGCCCTCGGGCAGCGCCGGCGCCTCGCCGAGCAGTGCCGCCCGGCGGGCGAACTCGCGCAGCCCGCTGATCTGGCGGCCGCCCAGCGAGAAGTCGAGCACGCGGAAGTACGACGCGAGCGTGGCGGCGTCGAAGGGCTCCCAGCGGGCCGCCGCCGCGGCGACGTCGTCCAGCTCGGCGACGCACAGGTCGCGCGAGCGCAGGAACGCCTCGTGCACGTCCTTGACCAGGCCCGGGTGCGCCGCCGCGAAGTCGCGCCGGACCGCCCACACCGCGAAGACCATCGGCAGGCCGGTCCACTCCCGCCAGGCCTGGCCCAGGTCGGTGACGGCCAGCCCGCGCTTGGGCGCCTCGAACAGCGCGCGCAGCGCGGCGTCGCCGATGAGCACGCCCGCGTCGGCCTCGAGCAGCATCGCGGTCAGGTCCGGCGGACTGGTGAAGTAGTCGGGGGTCACCCCGTAGCGGTCCGCCAGCAGCATGCGCGCCAGCAGGACGCTGGTCCGCGAGGTGCTGCCCAGCGCGACGCGGGAGCCGTCCAGCTCCAGCAGCGGCCGGGTGGAGACCACGTTGACCGACAGCACCGGGCCGTCCGAGCCGACCGCGAGGTCGGGCAGCAGCAGCAGCTCATCGGCGTGGCGCAGGTACTCCACCAGCGAGATCGGGCCGATGTCGAGGTGACCGGCGACCAGTGCCTCGCTCAGCCGGTCGGGGGTGTCCTTGTGCAGGTCCACGTCGATCAGCGCGCCCGAGCGCATCAGTCCCCAGTAGATGGGGAGGCAGTTCAGGAACTGGATGTGCCCGACCCGGGGACGCCGCATCGCGTTCATGATCAGGGAGCCTACCCTCCGCGGGCGACCCGGCGGGCGGTGCCCGCCGGGGCTGTGACTTCCCGCGTCAGTCGACCGGCACGGCGCGGATCTGGCAGGTGACCCGCCGGGCGGCGTCCGGCACCTCGGCGCGCACGCTCACCTTGTACGGCTCCAGCAGCGCCGTCATCTTGTCGGTGAGCTCGGTCAGCTCGTCCGCGGTGATGACGATGCCGAACTCGCTCATCAGCGCGGCGTCGTACCACTGGTCGGTCTCCTCGTGCGAGCGCGACAGCCAGTGGCGCACCCGCTCGTCGCCGCGGGCCAGGAACACCCCGGCCACGGCGCTCTCCGCGGCGCGCGCGTCGGCGCCGCCGTTCGGCCCCACCTCGATGGAGAAGCCACGGGTGCGGGCGCGCCACACCCGCTCGCGGCCGTCGCCGCGGCTGGGTGCGTCCTCGATCAGGCCCGCCTTCGCCAGCGCGCGCAGGTGGTAACTGGTCGCGCTGGGGGACAGGCCCACCATCTCGGCGCACTCGGTCGCCGTGGCGTCCTCGCCCGTCGCGGACAGGTGATCCATGATCGCAATCCGGGCCGGATGTGCCAGCGCCCGCATCACCGACGGGTCGGTGATCTTCAGCAGTCCCTCAGAGCTCACGCGTAAAGAAAATCACGTGCCCCGCCCTTCGTGACAGCTACCATGGTCGGTCGGTTTGACAGGCACAGCCGACAGCGCTCTACAGGGAGCGCAGAGCCGGGCGGCCCTCCTCTGAAAGGACGGCCGTGACCACCCACGCCCGTGTCACCCCCACCGACGACATATCCGCCGAACGAGACCACCTCACCACGTCCCGCGCCGCGCTGAAGGCCATGCGCGAGCGTGCCGAGTACCTGTTCACCACCGGCGACCAGGTCGCCGGGGACGCGTACACCGCCGAGCAGCTCGGCCGGCAGATGGCGCAGCGCATCAAGGAGCTGTCCGACGACCCGGCGGTGCCGCTGTTCTTCGGCAAGCTGACCATGTCCGACCTCGACGAACGCTGGCACATCGGCCGCCGCCACGTCACCGACGCCGTCGGCGAGCCGCTGGTGCTCGACTGGCGCGCACCCATGTCCCGCCGCTTCTACCAGGCCAGCGCCCGCGACCCGCAGGACGTCGCGGTGCGCCGCCGCTTCGGCTGGTCCCCCGCCGCGCCCGGCGGCACCACCGTGCTGACCAGCTTCGAGGACGAGCGCCTCGACGCCGGGGAGGAGCTGGGCACCGGCAGCGCGATCCTCACCGCCGAGATCGAGCGGCCCCGCGTCGGCCCGATGCGCGACATCGTCGCGACCATCCAGCCCGAGCAGGACGAGCTGGTCCGGGCCGAGCTGGAGGACACCATCTGCGTGCAGGGCGCCCCGGGCACCGGGAAGACCGCGGTCGGCCTGCACCGCGCGGCGTACCTGGTCTACCTGCACCGGGAGCGGCTGCGCCGGGCCGGCGTGATGATCATCGGGCCGAACCGCTCGTTCCTGCACTACATCTCGGCGGTGCTGCCCGCCCTCGGCGAGCTGGAGGTCGAGCAGACCACCGTCGCGGAGCTGCTCGACCAGCTGCCGGTGCGCGCCGAGGACGGCGACGCGGCCGCGGCGGTCAAGCACGACCCGCGGATGGCGCAGGTGCTGCACCGTGCGCTGTGGTCCCGGATCGCCCGCCCGGCCGGGCCGATCACCGTGTCCGACGGCTCGTACCGCTGGCGCGTCGACGAGGGCGTGCTCCGCCGCGTCGTGGACGAGGTGCGCCGCGAGCAGCCGCCGTACGCCCTCGGCCGCGAGCGGGTGCGCGCCCGCGTGGTCGGGCTGCTGCAACGGCAGTCCGAGGCCCGCCGCGGCGACTCCCCGCCGGACTCGTGGCTGCGCAAGATGGGCAAGGTCAAGGCGGTGGTGGAGCTGCTCGACCACTGCTGGCCCGCGGTCACCCCGCAGCAGCTGCTGGCCGACCTCTACACCGACCCCGAGCTGCTGCGCCAGGCCGCCGACGGGCTGCTCGACGAGGCCGAGCAGGAGTCGCTGCGCTGGCCGAAGCCGCCGCGCAGCCTGCGTACCGCACCGTGGACCGCGGCCGACGCGGTGCTGGCCGACGAGGTCACCGGGCTGCTCGACCGCCAGCCGGGCTTCGGCCACATCGTGATCGACGAGGCGCAGGACCTGTCCCCCATGCAGGCGCGGGCCCTGGCCCGGCGCAGCGCGCACGGTTCGCTGACGGTGCTCGGCGACCTCGCCCAGGGCACCACCCCGTGGGCCGCGCGCGACTGGCGGGACATGCTCGGCCACCTCGGCCGCCCCGACGGCCGCATCGTGCCGCTGAGCACCGGCTTCCGGGTTCCCGAGGCGGTGGTGGCGCTGGCCAACCGGCTGCTGCCCGCCCTGGACGTCGCGGTGCCACCGGCCCGCTCGCTGCGCCGCGACGGCTCGCTGGAGGTCACCGAGTCCGCCGACGTGGTGACCGCGGCCCGCGCCGCGCTGGAGCGTGAGGGGTCCGTCGGCGTCATCGCCGCCGACGCCGCCATTCCTGCCGTGCTGGCTGCGCTGCGTGAGGCCGGTCTCGATCCGTCCGAGCTGGACGGCGACGGCCGCCTCACCGTGGTGCCCGCGACGATGGTCAAGGGCTTGGAGTACGACCACGTGATCGTGCTCGAACCCGCCGCCATCGTGGCCGCCGAGCCGCGCGGGCTGCACCGGCTCTACGTCGCCCTCACCCGCGCCGTGACCAGCCTCATCGTCCTGCACACCGAACCGCTCCCGGAGCCCCTACGGCCGTGACGCAAGGAAGGGCACCTTCTTATCGCATTCCGATGTAGAAGGTGCCCTTCCTAACCTCCGGGGCTGGCGCACCGGCCGGGCGCGTGTTCCGATGGGGGGATGGGTGAGGTTTCGATCTCGCGTCGGGGGCTGCTGGGCGGGTTGACCGCGACCGCCGCGCTGGGCGCCCTGTCCGCATGCGACGGCACGGAGGCGACGCCGCCGGCCCCGGTGAGCAGCGCGCCGCCGCTGGACCCGAAGAGCTGGGCGAGCGTACGCGCGCAGTTCGCGCTCGACACGTCGAAGGCGCAGTTCGCGGCGTTCGTGTTCGCCAGCCCGCCGGCCGTGGTGCGCGACGCGATCGCCCGGCACCGGGCCGGGCTGGACGCGGACACGTTCGGCTACCTGCATGAGAACGAGGAGGGCGCGCTGGAGCGCATCCACGTCGGCGCGAGCCGCTACCTGGGCGTGCCCGGCACCGACGTGTGCTTCACCGACTCCACCACGATGGGCCTGGGCCTCCTCTACGGCGGGATCAGGCTGCGCCCCGGCGACGAGGTGCTGACCACCGAGCACGACTTCTACTCCACGCACGAGTCGCTGCGGCTGCGCGCCGAGCGCGACGGGGTGACCGTGCGCCGGGTGCGGCTGTTCGCGCAGTCCGCCGCGGCGAGCACCGACGAGATCGTGTCCGCGCTGGTCAAGGCGCTCACCCCGGCGACCCGGGTGGTGGCGGTGACCTGGGTGCACTCCAGCACCGGGGTACGCCTGCCGATCCGGGCCATGGCCGACGCGCTGGCCGTGCACAACAAGGACCGGGCGCCCGAGCAGCGGGCGCTGCTGTGCGTGGACGGGGTGCACGGGTTCGGCGCGGTCGACGCCGGGCCGGCGGAGCTGGGCTGCGACTTCCTGGTCTCGGGCTGCCACAAGTGGCTGTTCGGGCCGCGCGGCACCGGTCTGATCTGGGGGAAGCCCGAGGCGTGGGCCCGGTTCCAGCCGACGATCCCCGCGTTCGAGAACGCCGCGTTCGGCCGCTGGATGGGGCTCAGCCAGACGCCGCCCAATCCGGCCGGGTCGCCCGGCGGCTATCACGCGTTCGAGCACCAGTGGGCGCTGGCCGAGGCGTTCGAGTTCCACCGCACGGTGGGCCGGGCCCGGATCGCCGAGCGCACCGCGGCGCTGGCCACCCGGCTCAAGCACGGGCTGGCCGAAATCTCCGGGGTCACCCTGTTCACGCCGCGCTCGGCGGAGCTGTCCGCGGGCGTGGTCTGCTGCAACGTGGGTTCACTGCATCCCGGTATGGCCGCCGCGCAGCTGCGGGAAAAGGGCATCATCACCAGCACCACACCGTACGAGCCGTCGTACCTGCGGTTCGGCACCAGCATCCTGACCGGTGAGGACGACGTGGACCGGGCGCTGGCGGCGGTGCGCTCGCTCGGCTGAGCGAACGGGATCAGCCGGCGGCGAGCAGCGCCCGGCCGAGCGGGGTCAGGTCGTGGTGGACCGTGTTCCGGTCCCGGGTGCTGAGCACCAGCCCGCAGTTGCGCAGCACCGCCAGGTGCTTGCTGGCGGCGGGGACCGTGAGGCCCAGCCGCCGGGCCAGCACGGACGTGGTGCCGCCGGCCGCGACCGCCTCCAGCACCAGCGCGCGGGTGCGTCCCATCAGGGCGGTGAGCGGCGCGGACGGCGCGTCGCGGCGGGCGCTCGCCGTGCCCCACACGGCGGCCTCGGCCGTGACGCGGGCGGTGGGGTCGACGGGATACACCAGCACCGGGGGCAGCTCCGCGTCGGCGAGCACCATCAGCTGGCGGGTCTCCTTGAAGTAGGAGGGGATCAGCAGCAGCCCGCGCCCCTCCAGGTGCACGTCCCGGTCGGTGCTGCGGCCGTACATGCCGACCTCCAGCACGCCGTCGGCGTATCGCACCTGCGGGTGGAGCCGGCCGAGCACGGCGGCCAGCCCGCCGTCGACGAGCTGGCGGGCGCGCAGGGCCCGGTCGCGCCGGATCGCCTCGGTGACCTGGTCCCACACCGGCGCGAGGGCGAGGTCGTGGTAGCGGCGCAGGCTCGCGCCGAGCGCGTCCAGGTCCTCGGGACTGCCCCGGCCGATGCCCTCGATCAGCGGCCGGGTGTCGGCGGGCGCACCGGCGAGCTGGTCGATCTCGCGGCGCAGGCGGCGCTTCGGGGTGCGGAGCACCGCGTCCAGGCCCGCCTCGAAGCCGCCCACCGACTCGTACGGGGTGAGGAAGTCGGGGAAGTAGCCGCGCGGCGGGTTGAGCGCGAACGGCAGCGCGACCGCCCTACGCTCCCGGCTGCCCGGATGCAGCCGCCGGGTGATCTCGTGCTTCCAGCCCGCGAGGAACGGGTTCGAGTCGCGCAGCCGCAGCTGGTGCATACTCAGCGACAGCTCCCACAGGGGATCCGGCTCTGCGGCGATCCGGGTGGCGGCCAGATCCGCTCCGGTGAAATGGATCCGCAGCATCTGCGCATGATGACGGATCTAAGATCATCACACCAGGTGTTTGCCTCCTGAGGCAAACACCGTCAGCCCAGGCGCACCGGCACCACGATCGGGCCGAACTCGCCCGCGATCACCCGGACCCGCGCGCGGTAGTGCCGGGCCAGCAGCTCCTCGGTGAGCACCTGCGCGGGCGGGCCGTCGGCGGCCACCCGGCCCTCGGCCAGCAGCACCAGCCGGTCGGCGTACTCGCCGGCCACGGACAGGTCGTGCATGGTGGCCAGCACGGTGAGCGCCCGCTCCTTGCGCAGCGCGTCGACCAGCTCCAGCACCTCCTGCTGGTGGCCGATGTCCAGCGCCGAGGTGGGCTCGTCAAGCAGCAGCAGCGGCGCGCCCTGGGCCAGCGCGCGGGCCAGGAACACCCGTTGCCGCTCGCCGCCGGACAGCGTCTCCAGCTCCCGCCCGGCGAACCGGCGCAGCTCGAGGGAGTCCAGCACCTGCTCCACCAGGGACAGGTCACGGGCCGACTCGCGGCCCAGCGGCGCGATGTACGGCGTACGCCCGAGCAGCACGTAGTCGAGCACCCGCATGGCGGGCGGCACCACGGGCTGCTGGGCGACCGTCGCGACCAGCTGCGCCCGACGGCGGCGCGGCAGCGCCGTGGTGGCCGTGCCGTCGATGGTGACCGTGCCCGTGTGCGGCACCGCGCCGCCGACGGCCCGCAGCAGCGTCGACTTGCCCGCGCCGTTCGGGCCGATCACGGTGACCCACTCGCCGGAGGCCACGGTCAGGTCCACCCCGTGCAGGATCTCGGCGTCGCCGAGCGTGACCCGGATTCCAGCGACGGCCAGCATCAGACGCTCACCCGCCGGGTGGTGCGCAGCACCAGCACGAAGAACGGCGCGCCGAAGAAGGCGGTGACCACGCCGATGGGCAGCTCGCCCGGCGCGATCAGGGTGCGCGCGGCCAGATCCGCCAGCGTCAGGAAGGCCGCGCCGAACAGCAGCGACAGCGGCAGGATCGACCGGTACGAGCCGCCGGCCAGCAGGCGCACCACGTGCGGCACGATGATGCCGACGAACCCGATCAGCCCCGACACGGCGACCGCCGCGGCCGTGCCCAGCGAGGCGGCGCCCAGCAGGATCAGCCGCGAGCGTTGCGGGTGCAGGCCCAGGCTCGCCGCCTCGGTGTCGCCGACGCTCAGCACGTCCAGCTCCCGGCGCAGCGCCAGCACCACCACCGTGGTGACCACCGCGTACGGCAGCAGCAGGGTCACCTCGTGCCAGCCGTTGGTGGCCAGCCGCCCGAGCAGCCAGGAGTACACCTCGCGGATCGTGTCCACGTTGCGCTGCAGCAGGTAGGTCTGGATCGCGGCGAGGAACGCCGACACGGCGACCCCGGCCAGGATCAGCGTGGCCGACGAGCGGTCCCGGCCGCCCGCCACCCCGAGCAGGTAGGTGGCCAGCACGGCCAGGCCCGCCCCGGCGAAGGCGGCCGGGGCCAGCCACGCGGCCTCGCGCAGCGCGATGGACAGGGTCGCGCCGAGCCCCGCGCCCGCCGCGACGCCGAGCAGGTACGGATCGGCCAGCGGGTTGCGGAAGACGCCCTGGTAGCAGCCGCCCGCCAGGGACAGCATCGCGCCGACCAGGAGCCCCAGCACCACCCGCGGCAGCCGCAGCTCGGTGATGATCGCGATCTCACGCTCGTTCAGCCCCGACGGCAGGTCCACACCGGGGATCAGGTTCAGCAGCTCCGCCGCGACCGAGCCGGGCGGCAGCGTCACCGGGCCGAGCGCGACCCCGGCGATGAGCGCGACCAGCACGGCCCCGACGCCCGCGGCGAGCCACGGGAGTCGCAGCCGTGCCGGTCGCAGTGTCGTCACGACGATCAGGCCTGAACCTTGCCGGTGGCCTCGACGATCGAGCGGATCAGGTCGACGACGCGCGGGCCCCAGCGCGAGGCGATGTCGTCGTCGAGCGCGATGACCTGGCCCTTGCTGACCGCGGTGATCCCGGCCCAGCCGGCCCGCGCCTTCACGGTGTCCAGGCTCTGACCGCAGCACTTGGTGTCGGCCAGGAAGATCAGGTCGGGGTTGGCCTTGACCAGGGACTCGGCGGTCAGCTGCGGGTAGCCGCTGCCCTTGGTGTCCGCGGCGTCCGCCACGTTCTTCAGGCCGGCCAGCTCGAACAGCGAGCCGATGAAGGTCTTCGAGGTCACCGAGTACAGCGTCGGGTCGAGCTCGTAGTAGTAGGTCAGCGGGGTGGTGCGCTGCGGGACGTCCTTGACCAGCTTGGCGATGTCGTCCTTCATCCGCTGGGTGAGCGCGGCGGCCTCGTTCGCGTGGCCGGTCAGCGTGCCCAGCTCGGCGAGCTGCCGGTACGAGTCGTCCAGGGTCACCGCGGCCGGGGCGACGTACACGGGGATCTTCAGGGCGGTCAGCTGGGCCACCACGTTGTTGCTGTCGGTGCTGAGCACGACCAGGTCGGGGCTCTTCGCGGCGACGGCCTCGGCGTTGGGCTGGAAGCCGGACAGGTCCGTCTTCGGCGCCTCGGCCGGGAAGTTCGAGTTGTCGTCGACGGCGGTGACCTGGCCGCCCGCGCCGATGGCGAACAGCATCTCGGTCGTCGTCGGCGACAGCGAGATGATCTTCACGGGCTGCGCGGCGAGGGTGACCGAGCCGACTGTCACCGGGTACGCCGCGGCGGCGCCGGACGGCGCGGGGGTGGCGGGATCCTCGGTGGCGCAGGCCGCGAGCCCGGCCACGAGGCCGACGGCGGCCAGCGCGCCGAGCGCGCGCCGGGAGAGCGAAAGGGCAGACATGTAGATCCTCCTGTCGGTCGAGGCAAGGTCTTCGCCGACAGGGCCCGATCAGGTGGGGCAGCCCGGTCCGCGAGACGCCTTTCCTCGAAGGCGTGGTTCGCGACCGCCGCAGGCGACCTGGCTCCCCGCTCGACGAGCGGGATCACAGTTGCGGGACAGCGCCGGGTTCGCACCGGCTTCGCTGCGGACGGTCAGGCGACACGGTAATACACACCCGTGCCGCCGGACGCGAGACGGGATCAGGATGTGCCGCTGCTCATCACTTGGCGGAGGAAGCCTCGGCGACCGGAGCCGTGTCGTCGGCCTGCGCGGCCTCGCCGGCCTCGTCGGTCTCGGCGGCCGCCGCAGCGGGGGCGTCCTCGCCGGCCAGGGCGGCGCGCAGCCGCTCCTTGTCCGCCTTGCGGCGCTCCAGCGCGTCCTCGACCTGCGCCGTCATCTCGTCACGCAGCCCGCGCAGCAGGAACCAGCTGAGCGCGAACGACGCCAGCACCGCGATGCCGAGCTTGATGAACAGGTCGATGCCGGGGATGAACCAGGCGGCGGCGAAGCAGGCCACGAAGAGGACCAGCCGGCCGAGGGTGTACTTGACAGCAGGACTCACCGGTCCAGGGTAGCGGTCAGTCCCGCCCGGCCACGGTAAGGCCGGTGTGCCAGAGTACGGCGTACGCCACGGTGGCCACCAGGGAGCCCAGACCGCCGGTGACCAATGGGGCGAACCCGCCCGCCAGGCCGACGGCGACCAGCCCGAGCACCACCGCGACCAGCCCGGCGGCCGGCGCGACGGCGATCCGGCCGCGCTCGCCCGCCGCGGCCCGGAACTGCTCCACGAACACGATCACCGGGTAGATCAGCCCGAGCCAGCCGGTGACCTGCCCGAACTCGCCCAGGCCGAGCAGCGCGAACAGCCCGTCGAAGGCGAGCAGGCCGAGCATGCTGATGACCCAGCCCGCCAGCACGTACCCGAGCAGGTCGGACAGGGAGACGATGCGCCCGGCGGCGTCACGGCGGGGACCGCGACGCCGCTCCTGCGGGGCGCCCTCGGCGCCGGTCATGCTCAGGCCCAGACCTGCTGCGGCTCGCTGCGCCGCTCGGCGAGGCTCTGCGGCGGGCCGTACTCCTTGACCACCTGGTAGCGGGTGTCCCGCTCGACCGGCGTGAAGCCCGCGTCCCAGATCAGGTGCAGCAGGTCGTCGCGGTGCATCGTGTTGGGCGTGCCGTACGAGTCGGCGTCGTGGGTGATCTTGTACTCCACCACCGAGCCGTCCAGGTCGTCCACGCCGAAGTTCAGCGACAGCTGCGCCACCGACAGGCCGTGCATGACCCAGAAGCACTTCACGTGGTCGAAGTTGTCCAGCAGCAGCCGGGACACCGCGAACGTCTTCAGCGACTCGGCCGGCGACGCCATCGTGGTGCGCGCCTGGATCCGGTTGCGCACCTTGCCGTCCGCGCTGTCGTGGAAGTCGTGCTGGTAGCGCAGCGGGATGAAGACGGTGAAGCCGCCGGTCTCGTCCTGCAGCTCACGCAGGCGCAGCACGTGGTCGACGCGGTGGCGCGGCTCCTCGATGTGGCCGTACAGCATCGTCGACGGGGTGCGCAGGCCCTTGCTGTGGGCGAGCCGGTGGATGCGCGACCAGTCCTCCCAGTGGCAGGCGTGGTCCACGATGTGCTGCCGGACCTCCCAGTCGAAGATCTCGGCGCCGCCGCCGGTCAGCGACTCCAGGCCCGCCTCCATCAGCTCGTCGAGGATCGCGTCGGCGGTCAGGCCGGAGATCTTCTCGAACCACTGCACCTCGGTCGCGGTGAACGCCTTCAGCTTGACGTTCGGCAGGGCCTGCTTCAGCTCCTTGAGCACGCGCGGGTAGTAGCGCCATGGCAGGGTCGGGTGCAGGCCGTTGACGATGTGCAGCTCGGTCAGCTGCTCGTCCTTCATCTCCAGCGCCTTGGCGACGGCCTGCTCGACCCGCATCGTGTAGGCGTCCTTCTCCCCCGGCTTGCGCTGGAAGGAGCAGTAGGCGCAGCTCGCCGAGCAGACGTTGGTGAGGTTCAGGTGCCGGTTGACGTTGAACATCACCCGGTCGCCGTTCTTCTGCGTGCGCACGTGGTGTGCGAGGCGGCCCAGCCAGGCCAGATCGTCACTCGCGTAGAGTGCCTCGCCGTCGGCGCGGCTGAGCCGCTCCCCGGCGTAGACCTTCTGCTCCAGCTCCCGCTTCAAACCCACGTCCATGCCCGCCAGCCTACGACGCCACCGCAGGTGACACTCGTGTGGGCCTTGACAGCTGATGTTCAGCTTGACGCCACCGGGACAGAAGGGTCGACATGAAACCTGATTTCCGGTAGGAAACTTGGTGGGACCAACGGGGAGGGCGGGGCCACTGATGTCCAAGCGTCGACGTGGGCAGACTCGACGTCCGCATCCGACTGCTCTCGGCACGGCCGTGCTGAGCGCGCTGATCGTGGGCGGCGTGACGGTGCCCGCTGCCGCTGAGGCGCCGGTCGGGGCGAAGATCACCGCGATCCCCGACTCCGGCAGCCGCCCCGTCGCCGACGGCGTCCCCACCCTGCCCTACGGCTCGCTCAGCATGCCCCGGTCGGTCGCGCTGACCCCGCAGGCCCAGCTCCTGGCGCAGTACACCGCCGCCGAGCTGGAGCTGTCCGTGCTCAGCGCCCGCCGCAGCGAGCTGCAGCAGGAGTACAGCAACGCGCTCATCGCCAAGGCCATGGCCGACTACGCCTGGCGCCAGACCGCCGACGCGCTGCGCGAGGCACGCAAGGCCGCCGAGGCCGCCGCCATCGCCGCCTACCAGGGCTCGGTGAAGGGCCCGGCCGGCCTGGACGACTCCCTCGGTGAGCTGGGCCTGCTCATCCCGCGCGCGCACAGCACCCCGGAGACCGAGTCGGCGATGGCCGACCTGTCCCGCGCGCAGACCGAGGAGCGCACGGCGTACGTCGCGCTCACCGACGCGATCACCGCCGAGCAGAAGACCTCCGCGGCGTACACGGCCATCGAGAAGGAGTACAAGCGCAAGGAGACCGCGTTCCTGGAGCTGAAGCGCCGCGTCGCCGAGGCCCAGTCCGAAGCGGACCGGCAGCGCGAGCTCCAGGAGCAGAACCTCGGCGACTACGACCCCGGCAAGAGCAACGCGGGTCTCGTGGCCGCGCCCAAGGCGCGCCAGGCGGTCCTGCACGCGCTGAGCCAGCGCGGCAAGCCGTACCGGTGGGGCGACGAGGGCCCGAACACCTACGACTGCTCCGGCCTCATGTACTGGTCGTACGGCAAGGCCGGCATCCGGCTCAACCGGGTCGCCAAGGACCAGTACTACGGCACCCGCGCCAAGCCGGTGGCCAAGACCGCGCTGCTCCCCGGCGACCTGCTGTTCTTCGCCACCAACCCGAGCGACTGGCGCACCATCCACCACGTCGGCATGTACCTCGGCAACGGCAAGATGGTGCACGCGCGCACCACCGGCGATGTGGTGAAGATCGCACCGGTGAGCATGAGCAGTGTCGACTTCGCGACCCGCGTGGTGGACGCGCTGCCCGCGGTGCAGACCACCCCGACGGCCACCGCGTCCGCCTCGCCGACCGCGCGGCCGACCGCGTCGGCCACCGCCTCCGCCACCCCGTCCGCGTCCAGCTCACCCAGCGCGAGCAGCTCACCGTCCGCCTCGGCCGGCAGCTCGCCCGAGCCAGAGCCGGCCGAGTCGGCGTCCCCGGTGGCGCAGGAGAGCACCAGCCCGAAGGCGAGCCCCCAGCCGTCCCCGAGCCCGAGCCCGGCTCCCGCCGCGGGGTGACCCCCGCTACACCACGGTGTTATTGACGGGACGCCCGGCGCGGCACCCCGTACACTTGACGGGTTGTGTTCTGGGCGCGCTCGGCGCGCCCTCGAGCGTTCCTGCGGGTGACTTGCAGCGGCACGAGGCCGCGCGGCGCGGGGATGCGCCACCCGAGAGGTTTCGCGTTGACTATGCATGACCCTGCCCTGTTCCCGTCGGTCTTCGAGATCGACATCGACGGCTCCGCCGCGCCCGAGGGCGCCGCTGCCGACCAGGGCGACTCCCACCTTCCCACCTTCGCCGAGCTCGGCCTGCCCCGCCCGATGGTGCGGGAGCTGGACCGCGCCGGCATCACCCAGCCCTTCGAGATCCAGGCGGCCACCCTGCCCGACGCGCTGGCCGGCCGGGACGTGCTCGGCCGCGGCCAGACCGGCTCGGGCAAGACCCTCGCTTTCGGACTGCCGCTGCTGGCCCGGATCGCCGAGGGCAAGCCGGCCCGCCCGCACCACCCCAAGGCCCTGATCCTGGTGCCCACCCGTGAGCTGGCCATGCAGGTCGCGGACGCGCTGCGCCCGCTGGCCAAGGCGATGGACCTCTACACGGGCACCGCCGTCGGCGGCGTGCCGTACGACCGGCAGATCCTGGGCCTGCAGCGCGGCCTGGACGTGATGATCGCGACGCCCGGCCGCCTCGGCGACCTCATCGAGCGCGGCGCCTGCGCCCTCGACGACATCGAGGTCACCGTGCTCGACGAGGCCGACCAGATGGCGGACATGGGCTTCCTGCCCGACGTCACCGAGCTGATGTCGAAGACCCCCGCCGAGGGTCAGCGCCTGCTGTTCTCGGCCACTCTGGACGGTGACGTCGACACGCTGGTCAAGCGGTTCATGAAGGACCCGGTGACCCACTCGACCGCCCCGCCGGCGGCCGCGGTGACCACCATGGACCACATGATGCTGCTGATCCCGCCGCAGGAGAAGTTCAAGGTCACGGCGGCGATCGCGAACCGTCCGGGTCGGACGATCATGTTCGCGCGCACCCAGATGGGCGTGGACCGCCTGGTCGAGCAGCTGCGCGAGGTCGGCGTACGCGCCGGCGGCCTGCACGGCGGCAAGACGCAGCGGGTCCGCACCCGCACCCTGGCCGAGTTCAAGGAGGGCCGGATGGGCGTGCTGGTCGCGACCGACGTCGCGGCCCGCGGCATCCACGTGGACGGCGTCTCGCTCGTCGTGCACATCGACCCGCCGAAGGACCCCAAGGACTACCTGCACCGGGCGGGCCGCACCGCGCGGGCCGGCGAGTCCGGCGCGGTGGCCACCCTGGTGCTGCCCAAGCAGCGCCGCACCACGCTGGCCATGATGGAGAAGGCCGGCGTCGAGAAGCCCGCCGAGCACCGGCTGCGCTTCACCGACGAGAAGCTGGTCGAGCTGACCGGCGCCCGGGAGCCCTCCGGCACCCCCGTGGTGGACGAGCCGGAGCCGCGTTTCCAGCGCGGCCCGCGCCGCGACGGCGACCGCTCGTTCCGCGACCGCGGCCCGCGCCAGTACGGCGACCGGCCCTTCCGGGGTGACCGGGGTGACCGGCCGCAGGGCGACCGCCCGTTCCGTGGGGACCGCCCGCAGGGTGACCGCCCGTTCCGTGGGGACCGCCCGCAGGGTGACCGCCCGTTCCGTGGCGACCGCCCGCAGGGCGACCGGCCCTTCCGTGGCGACCGCTTCCAGGGTGGTGACCGCCCGTTCCGCAGCGACCGGGGCGACCGCCCGTTCCGCGGTGACCGCCCCCAGGGCGACCGGCCGTTCCGCGGCGACCGTCCGCAGGGTGACCGGCCGTTCCGGGCCGAGCGCCCGCAGGGCGACCGCTGATCTGACGACATCGAGGGCCCCGCACTCCTGCCAGGGAGTGCGGGGCCCTCGTCGTCCCCGGGGCGGGTGCGCCCGGGGGCTGCAACACAGGGGTTGCCATGGCGACCACAGGGTTTCCTGCCGCGGGTCACATCATCTGGGTTGTAGCTACATCCCAGATGATGTGACGTGAAGCGGTCAGTCCTGCCAGGTGCCGCTCTGGAGGAAGTGGCGCACGGTGGTGAGCGGGCCGGTGAGGTCCAGGTGCTGGTCGGCGAGCCAGCCGTCGTCGTAGTACGTGTGCACGTAGCGCTCGCCGCCGTCGCAGAGCAGGGTCACCACGGATCCGGTCTCGCCCCGTTCGCGCATACCGGCGATCAGGCCGAAGGCGCCCCAGAGGTTGGTGCCGGTGGAGCCGCCCACCCGGCGGCCCAGCACCTCGGAGGCGACCCGCATCGCGGCCAGCGAACCCGCGTCGGGCACCCGCACCATGCGGTCCACGATGTCGGGCTGGAACGACGCCTCGACCCGGGGCCGGCCGATGCCCTCGATACGCGAACCCTTGCCGGTGGTCACCGACCAGTCCCCGGCCTCGTACGCCGGGTAGAAGGCGGAGTTCTCCGGGTCCACCACCAGGATCTTGGTGCAGTGCCGCTGGTAGCGCACGTAACGGCCGATGGTGGCCGAGGTGCCGCCGGTGCCGGCGCCGATCACGATCCAGGCCGGCACGGGGTGCCGCTCCTGCGACATCTGCTGGAAGATCGACTCGGCGATGTTGTTGTTGCCGCGCCAGTCCGTGGCCCGCTCGGCGTAGGTGAACTGGTCCATGAAGTGGCCACGGCGGTCCTCGGCCAGCCAGCGCGCCTCGACGACCACCTGTGCCGGATCGCTCACCAGGTGGCATTCGCCGCCCTG
Organism: Catellatospora sp. IY07-71; assembly: GCF_018326265.1. Lineage (GTDB taxonomy): Bacteria > Actinomycetota > Actinomycetes > Mycobacteriales > Micromonosporaceae > Catellatospora. The sequence goes on along the minus strand of NZ_AP023360.1, from coordinate 1,769,437 downwards.
GAACTCGATCAGCTCGATCTTCTCCTTGCTGGTGGAGGCCGGCATCACCGCCACGAACGGCAGCCCGAGCATGCGCGCGAAGTACGCCTCGGAGACGGCCGTGGAGCCGGACGAGGCCTCCACGATGGTGGTGCCGGGGCGGATCCAGCCGTTGCACAGCGCGTACAGGAACAGCGACCGGGCCAGCCGGTGCTTCAGCGAGCCGGTGGGGTGCACCGACTCGTCCTTCAGGTAGAGGTCGATGCCCCATGCCTCGGGCAGCGGGAACGGCAGCAGGTGGGTGTCCGCGCTGCGGTTGGCGTCCGCCGCGACCTTGCCGATCGCCTCGGTCACCCATGCCCGGTCGTCGTCACAACACCTGTCCAGCTGCTCCATGAGCGGACCGTAACAGGTTCAGCCGAGCAGCGGCCTCGGCCGGCCCTCGAAGGTGGTGGAGAGCGCGATCGCGGTGCGGGTGCGGGCCACCCCGCGGGTGCGTGACAGCCGCACGATGAGCTGCTCCAGCTCGGCGATGGTGCCCACCCGCGCCTTCACCAGGTACGACTCCTCGCCGGCCATGAAGTAGCAGGACTCGATCTCGTTCAGCTCGGTGAGCGCCGCGCTGACGTCCTCCATGTCCACCGCGGGATCGGCCACGATGCCGATCAGCGCGGTCACGCCGAGGTCGATGGAGCTGGGCTCGACATCCGCGTGGTAGCCCCGGATCACGCCCGACGCCTCCAGCTTGCCGACCCGGTCGTGCACCGCGGGCGCGGAGAGGCCGACCTGGCGCGCCAGCTCCGCGTAGGAGAGGCGGGCGTTGTTACGCAGCAGGTCAAGCAGGTTGCGGTCGATCGCGTCCACACAGAGCACCTTAGAGGCAGTTTCTTCCAGAGTGGGCACGGAGGGGCGCATCTTCGGGCAATATACGAATGAGGTTCGCGACGTACAGCCGCGAACCCCCCAAAAGGTGCATACGACCATTTTAGGGACATCTGTTCATGTAGGTGCTCTAATTGGGCGTACGTCCCAGCGGAGGCGGCAACCGGGTTCGTCCCAACCGACTCCGTCGACGCAAGGAGGTGGGCGTGGACACAGGAGATCGCCTGTTGACACCTGGCGAGGTGGCCGCGCTGTTCCGGGTCGACCCCAAGACGGTGACCAGGTGGGCAGCGGCCGGTCGCATCGGCAGCATCCGCACGCCCGGCGGCCACCGCCGGTTCCGCGAGTCGGAGGTGCGGGCGCTGCTGGAGGGCGAGGGCGAGTTCGACGAGGACAACCCGCCGGGCGGCCCCGCCCCTGCGGCCCAGCCGGGCCCGAGCGCGGCACCGCGGGCGGCCGGCAGCCGGCCGGGAGGGTACTGATGAGGACCGTCCAAGCAGGACGTGCGGTGAGCGGTACGACACGGCGGCCGCGTAGGTCGTACCCTCATCAGCGGCGCTGACCCGGCGCCCCGGAACACGGCAATCCGCGACAGGCACGCGCCGGGTTCCGCCCCACGGGCCACCGACCGGCGTGGCCCGTGCCGGACCGGAGGAACGAGTCGCCCGCATGCCAACCAACCGGCGCGCCGCCCAGTTGCTGGACGCGACGTGCTCGGCGCTGACCGAGACGATCGCGCGGCACATGCCCGCCGGCCCCTACCGCGACTTCACCGCCTGGGCCTACTCTCCGGCCAACCCCCGCCGCCACGAATACCTGCAGAGCACCGGGGTCATCCAGCTCGTCACCATGAACACCCGGCTGCTCAGCGGGCTGGTGGACGAGGACGACTGGCCCACCATGCTCCGCTTCGCCGGGCAGATGAACGCCTACCAGGTCTTCGAGGTGGTCTCCGACGACCTCGGCATCGGGCTCGGGCAGCCCGACCTCGACCTGTCCCGGCAGCGGCGGCGCGACCTCATCGGCGCGCTCAACCGGGCCATGCTGCAGGCGCTGCTGCCGGACCGGCGTACCCCCGCGGTGCTGCTGCTGTCCGGCCCGGCCCGGGAGGCCGCCCGCCACGCGTCCCGGTTCGAGCAGAGCCTGGTGGGCGGCAAACTCGCCGGGATGGCCGAGGAGTACACCCGCCACGTCGGCGGGGCCGCCCCGCTGCTGCTCGACGTCGAGTACGGCCTGTGGGCGGCGCTGGTCACCAATGTGGAGAGCTGCCGCGACCTGGTCGACACCGTCGCCGGCCTGCCCACGGGATCGCTGGTGCGCCAGGGGCTGGCCGACCGGTACGGCGCCGTCGAGCGCACGCTGCGCGCCGAACACGTCTCCCGGCTGGAACTCGCCACGCTCGGCGGTCACACGATCCTCGTCGTGCCGACCCTGGGCTACCTCGTGTGCGTGCTGAACGACGTGCTGGCGCCGGTCCCCGCACACCGCGACGTGCTCGCCGACGGCAGCCTCAGCGACCTGCTCGCCGACGCCGCGCTGCTGGTGCGGCTGCAGAACGACATCGGCACCCGGCTGCTGCGCCTGCCGCCGGTGCAGCAGGGCGCGCTGCTCAACCGGATCGCCCTGGCCTGCCAGCGCAGCGGCCGGGAGAGCACCGAGGACGCCATCGCCATGCTCGCCGCGGGCGACGACCCCGACCACACCTTCAACCGGCTGCAGAAGGACATCCTCAACGGCGAGGCCAACGTCGCCCTGTGGCATGCCCGCCGCGCCCCCGACGCGACCAGCGCGCTGGCCGCGCTGGCGGACAGCCTCGCCTACTACTCCGGCCTGTACGCGCTGCACAGCGCCCGGCTCGCGGCCGGCCTCGCGGCGCTCGACGCCAGGCTGAAGGACCGCCGGGCGAGCGCCGTCGTCGAGCGCTTCGTGCGCTTCCACGAGCGCATGTACTCCCACGCGCACACCGACCCGCTCGGCGAGTACGCCGTCTGAGCCGGTCACTCCGGCAGCGTGGCCTCCAGGATCGCGGGCACCCGCCGGAAGTAGCGGCGGGCCAGTAGCGACAGCAGCGGGCTGAGCAGCGGGCCGAACCAGCGCCAGGGCCGGGCCGCGACGATCTCGGCGACCAGCCGGAACCGGGTCCGCTCGGGCGTCTCCGGGGTCCACTCGTAGTAGGCCGTGTACGGCAGCGGCCCCGTGCGCACCCGGATGGTCTGGCGCAGCGGCGGCTCCTGCGCGATCACCTCGATCGTGGTCTGGTGCCGCACCCGCAGCAGCGTCGCGTCCAGCTCGTAGACCGTGCCCACGCCGCCGTCCCCGGTGAGCCGGCGCGACGAGTGGATGCCGCCCCACCAGTGCGGATCGTGCCGCAGATCGGAGAGGTACGCGAACACGTGCTCCACCGGGCGGTTGACGACGATCTCGACCGCGATCCGGACGTCGGCGGGCTGGGCTCGCATGCGCCGAGGCTAGGCGCGGGCGTGGGGCCGGTCAACCAGCCGGATAGTGTTTCGGTGTGCCCGCCGCCGACGCCCCGCGTACGCCCTGGATAGTGGGGGTGTCCGGCGCGTCCGGCACGCCGTACGCCGCCGCGGTGCTGCGGGCGTTGTGCGACGCGGGCGAGGCCGTCGACCTCGTGGTGTCCCGGGCGGCGCGGCTGACCATCCTCGACGAGACCGGGCAGGCGTTCCGCGACGCGCACTGGCGCGAGGACCTGGCGGCCTGGCTGGGCGTCCCGGTCGACGGCGCCGACCTGCGCTACTGGCCCGCGGGCGACCTCGCCGCCGGGCCCAGCAGCGGCTCGTACCAGGCTCGGGGCATGATCGTGGTGCCCGCGTCGACCGCCGCCTGCGCGGGCATCGCCCTCGGCCTGTCCAAGGACCTGCTCCAGCGCGCCGCAGAGGTGAACCTGAAGGAGCGGCGCCCCGTGGTGATCGTGCCGCGGGAGACCCCGGTGACCCGCAGCCACCTGCTGCACCTGGTCGAGCTGATCGACTCCGGCGCGGTGGTGCTCCCGGCGAGCCCCGGCTTCTACGGCTCCGGCGCGGACGCCACCGCCCAGCAACTCGTCGACTTCGTCGCCGGCAAGGTCCTCGACGCGGCCGGCGTCCCGCACACGCTGCTCACCCGCTGGACCGGCCACCTCGGCCACCGCTGACCCGCGCTGAGTCCGCGGTGGCATGATCGCGAGTTCGTGTCAGAAAGTGCAGTCAGACCACAGGTTCTGACACGAGATAGCGATCAACGCCCTAGACGATCAGCGCGAGCACCGCGAAGACGAAGAGCGCGATCCCCACGAACCCGTTGGCGGTGAAGAACGCGCGGTTGACCTTCGAAAGATCCGTCGGGGTCACGATGACGTGCTGGTAGGCGAACGCCCCCGCGGTCAGCGCCAGCCCGATCCACCACGGCCAGCCCAGGCCCACCCAGATGCCGAACCACACGAACAGCGCGAACGTCACCACGTGGGTCAGCGTCGAGATCAGCAGCGCGGCGCGCACGCCGTAGCGGGCGGGCACGCTGCGGACGCCGATCTGCCGGTCGACCTCGGCATCCTGGCAGGCGTAGATCAGGTCGAAGCCGCCGATCCACAGGCCCACGGCCAGGCCGAGCAGCCAGGCCGGACCCGACCCGGCGAAGGTGCCGGTGACCGCGAGCCACGCCCCGATCGGGCCGACCGCCTGAGCCAGCGCCAGGATCGCGTGCGGCCAGTCGGTGAACCGCTTGCCGTACGGATACAGCACCAGCGGCACCACCGCCAGCGGCGCGAGCAGCGCGCACAGCGGATTGAGCGCCAGCGCGGCACCCATGAACACCACCAGCGCGACGATCGCGCCGAGCCAGGCGGTGCGCACGCTCACCGCTCCCGTGACCAGCTCACGCTGGGCGGTGCGCGGGTTGCGGGCGTCGATGTGCCGGTCGATGATCCGGTTCGCGGCCATGGCGAACGTGCGCGCGCCGACCATGGCGACCGTGATCAGCAGCAGCACGAGCCAGTCGATGCGCCCCAGCTCGCGGTCCATCGCGACGAGCGCGGACAGGTACGCGAAGGGCAGCGCGAACACCGAGTGCTCGATCGCGACCAGCTTCAGGAACGACTTGACCTTCCCGGGCCGCTCCAGCTCGGGAACCGCGGTGGCGGTGCTCACTTGCTCGACCTCCGGTCCCCTCGGGACGAGCCCTCGGGGAGCCCGTACTCCTTCCACCGCTTGTCGACCTTCGCGACGACCTCGGGGGCCATCCGCATCTCCTCCGGCCAGCCGCGGGTGTAACCCTCGGTGGGCAGCTTGCGGGTGGCGTCGACGCCGGCCTTGCCGCCCCAGAACTGCTGGTACGACGCGTGGTCGAGGTGGTCCACCGGCCCCTGCGTGAGCACCAGGTCGTGGGCGTAGTCGACGTTGCCGAACGCGCGGAACGCGACCTCCTGCAGGTCACGCGGGTCGCAGTCGTCGTCGACCACCACGATCAGCTTGGTGAGGCTGAGCAGGTGGGCGCCCCAGACGGCGCTCATCACCTTCTGCGCGTGCTTCGGGTACCGCTTGTTGATCGCGACGACCAGGCAGTTGTGGAACACGCCCGCCTCGGGCATGTGGTAGTCCACGATGTCCGGCACCAGGATCTTGATGAGCGGCAGGAAGATGCGCTCGGTGGCACGGCCGATCGGCCCGTCCTCCTGCGGCGGCTTGCTCGTGATGATCGAGTGGTAGATCGGGTCGCGGCGCATCGTGATCGCCTCGACGTGCATCACCGGGAACGGCTCCACCGGCGTGTAGAAGCCGGTGTGGTCGCCGAACGGGCCCTCCGGCAGCCGCTCGCCCGGCTCGACCCACCCCTCCAGGATGATGTTGGCGTTGGCGGGCACCTGCAGCGGCACGGTCAGGCAGTCGACCAGCTCCACCCGCTCCCCGCGCAGAAACCCGGCGAACAGGTACTCGTCGATGTCACCGGGCAGCGGCGCACTCGCCGAGTAGGACACCACCGGGTCGGCGCCGAACGCGACCGCCACCGGCAGGCGCTCGCCCCGCCGCTCGGCCACCGCGTGGTGCGCCGTCGAGTCCTTGTGGATCTGCCAGTGCATGCCGATCGTGTTGTGCGAGTGCTGCTGCAGCCGGTAGAGACCCAGATTGCGCTTCCCGGTTTCCGGGTGCTTGGTATGGGTCAACCCGTAGTTGTGGTAGATCCCGCCGTCCCCGGGCCACATCTGCAGGCCGGGCAGCATGTTCAGGTCGACCTCGGCGCCCTTGAGCACGACCTCCTGGCAGGGTGCGCTCTTGACCCGCTTCGGGGGCAGCGACTTGAGCTGCATGATCTTGCCGAGACCGTCCATCATGCCGCTGAAGCCCTGCGGCAGCTCCGGCTTGGCCAGCTCGCCGATGCGCGAGCCGATCTCGTCGAAGTCGTCCACACCCAGCGCCATCGCCATCCGGCGGTCGCTGCCGAAGATGTTGATCGCGAGCGGCATCATGCCGCGCGTCGGCTTCTCGAACAGCAGGGCCGGGCCCTTGGCCCGCACCGTACGGGTGACGATCTCGCTGATCTCCAGCGTGGGATCGACGGGGACCTTGACCCGGTGCAACTCGCCGGCCCGCTCCAGCGCGCCGAGGAAGCCCTGCAGGTCGTCGAAGGGGAAACGCGGTGCCGCCATGCAGGCATCCTCGCATCCGTGCCGTCACCCCGCTGGGGAGGGGCGACGCGGTGCGGCGTACGGCATCGTCACCCGCGCCCGTCCCGGCCGGTTGACCGGGATGTGAACCCCCGCCTCGCCCGCCTCGCGGCGGTCGTGCTGCTCGCCCTCACCGCAGGCTGCGCCCCCGCCCACGCCGGCGCGATGCCCGACTGCCCCGTCGGCCGTCCCGCCTCCGTCACCGCGCCCAGCGGCCCGCCCAGCCTGCACGCGCCGGGCGCCTGCCGCTCCCACGCGACGGTCGTGCAGCCCGTGGCCGCGGCCGTGCCGAGCCCCGGCTACCACCACCTCGGCGCCACCACGCGCGGGCGCTGGTCCGGGGTGCTCGGCCGGATCGAGGTCGGCGACGTCGCGGCGCGGCCCGGCACGTACGACTTCGTCGCCGCCCGTTTCATGGCCAAGACCGGCGACGGGGCCGCCTGGCTGGAGGTCGGCTGGACCGAGACCGGCTGGTCGGGCACGGGACGCCAGCGCGTCTACACGTACGACACGGCGACCCGGGCGTGGGCTTTCTACGACCAGTACGACGTCAGGCCGGGCGACCGGGTGTGGCTGCACCTGCAGACCGAGTCCGCCGGGGCGAGCCCCGCCTGGCAGGCCTGGCTGTGGTGGGGCGACACCTGGCACCTGCTCACCAGCCGCCCGCTCCCGCTCACCGGCCAGGCCCAGATCGAGCAGTACGTCGAGGTCCACGCCGACCCCGCCCACCCCGGCACCCTCCGCATCCCGCCGCTGACCGTCGACGACGTCGCCCTCAAACCCGCCCCCGACGCACCCCTGCGGCCGTGGAACGCCGACGTGCCCACCGACCCGGGCGCCGCCTTCGCGACGTACTGCCTCACCTGGCAGCGCCCGTACACCACCTGGACCACCGCGACCTGCTGAAAGGAAGGGCACCTTCTTATCGTTTTCCGTAGAGGAAGGGCACCTTCTTAACCCCCTGGGGAGGGCCGCGCCACACCAGGCGCGGCCATGATCGCGGGTTCGTGTCCAAAGGTGGGGTCTGGCGCCAGGTTTGGACACGAACTCGCGATCTTGCCAGCAGCAGCCGCTCGCTCGGCAGCGAACACCGGGAGCTGCCACGTCGGCACCGCCGCATGTCCGGCCAGGCCCAGCCGGTCCGGCCAGGCCCGGCCCGGGACAGGGCTCGGCCCCAGGACAGGGCCCGGCCCAGGACAGGGGTCAGGGTTAGGCTGCTGCGCCATGCGAATCGTGACCTTCGCCGAGCGCGACACCCCCGCCGCACTGCGCCGCCAAGCGCTCGCGCTGCAGGAGGAGGCCTGGCCGACCGACGAGGGTGCCACGCACGAGGGCAAGGGTGCCGAGCACGGCGAGGATGACGGGCACCGCGAGGATGACGGGCCCGGCGAGGATGACGACGCCGGCCAGTGGCACGACCCGGCGCTTGCCCCGATCGCCATGCTGCTCGTCGACGACACCGGCATCGTCGTCGCGGCACTCGACATCCTGACCAAGGAGATCACCCACGCCGGGCAGCGCTTCCTGGCACGCGGGCTGAGCCGGGTGGTGACCGGCAGCAGGCACCGCGGGCGGGGCCACGGCCGGCGGTTGGTCGCCGCGGCCCGCGACACGATCGAGCGCAGCGGAGCGGACCTCGGCATCTTCACCTGCGACAGCGAGCTGCGCGGCTTCTACGAGAGCGCCGGCTGGCCGCACCTGCCCGGCGCGGTGCTGATCGGCGGCACGCCCGAGGACCCGTTCCCGTCCGACCGGTTCGACAAGGTCACCATGGCCGCCTTCTTCACGGGCAGGGCCTGCGCCCAGGCTCACACCTTCCCCGGCACCCGGGTGGCCCTGTACCCCGGAGTCATCGACCGCCTCTGGTGACCGGCTTCCTGCGGGCGTTAAGAAGGGCACCTTCCTCTACGCATAGCGTTAAGAAGGTGCCCTTCCTTCTGCTCTAGACGCCGCCGTAGGAGTGGAGGCCGGTGAAGAAGATGTTGACGCCGAAGAGGTTCATCAGCATCGTCAGGAAGCCGATGACGGCGATCCAGGCGGCGGTGGTGCGCTTGATGCTGGGCGTGGCGCGGGCGTGCAGGTAGCCCGCGTAGACGACCCAGGAGATGAAGGCCCAGACCTCCTTCGGGTCCCAGCCCCAGTAGCGGCCCCAGGAGACCTCGGCCCAGATCGCGCCCGCCGTGACGCCGAAGGTCCAGATCGGGAACGCGAACGCGTGCAGCCGGAAGCTGAGCCGCTCCACCGCCTCGGCGTTGGCCAGGCGGCCGCCGAAGGCGTAGAGGAAGCCGCGCTTGCCCCGGTCGTAGCCGGAGCGCACCAGGTACATGATCGAGGCGGCGCCGCCGATCATGAACAGGCTGGACGAGACGGCGACCGCGCCGATGTGGATGCCGAACCAGTAGGAGTCCAGCGCCGGCACCAGCGGCCCGACCGGGGTGTAGAGCACCATCCCGGCCACGCCGACCAGCAGCACCTCGAACAGCATCACGAACAGGCCCAGGTGGCGCACCTGCTGCTGGAAGAACAGGGTGACCAGCCAGACCACCACGCCGAGCAGCGTGATCGCCATGACGAACTCGTACATGTTGCCGAACGGCAGCCGCTCGGCGGCCAGCCCGCGGGTCACCACGCTGCCCGCGTGCGCGGCGGCGCCGAGGACCGTCGCGACGACCGCGAAGAACCCGAGCCGGCTCGCCAGCGACGGCCGGTCGCCGCCGGACTCGATCACGTCCGGGGCCGCGTAGCCGCCGTGCGAGGTCTTGGTGGTCACCGGGGCGCCGGCGCCGACCAGCTCCTTCTCGCGCTCGGCGGCGGGCGCCGAGGCGGCGGAGCCGATGCGGCCGCGGTCGCCGAAGGCGTACTCGGCGGCGTGCAGCAGCATCGCGACCAGGTACACCAGCACCGTGCAGACCATGAGGTTGTCGGAGAGTGCTGCCACTACCGTTGCCACCTTTCCACCAGGGAGCGGAACTCGTCTTCGAAGCCGGGGTATTCGGTGCGCGGCAGGCCGCCCGCCTCGGCGCGTCCGTCGGGGTGCAGCCGCAGCCACACCCGGCGGCGGCGGCCGTACAGCGACAGCGGCAGGCCGGCCAGCAGCAGCACCGCGCCGGTCAGCACGATCGGCTCGCCCGGGTCGTGCCGGATGGACACCGTGATCCACTGCCGGGTGCCCAGGAACTGGAGCCTGCTGCCGTCCTCCAGGGTCCAGGTCTCCCCGGGCCGGAGCAGCTTCGCCTCGCCGTAGCGCTTGAGCCGGCCGGTCTCGATCTGCCGCTGGTCCAGCTCGTACACCGAGCTGGGGATGCCCGCGTCCAGCCCGAGGTCGCCGCGGTACGCCGTCAGCATGAGCGCCGGGTTGCGCTCCTCGGGGTGCTCGGAGCGGATGTACGGGGCCTGGTTCGCGGTCGGCAGGTAGAGGCCCTCGAAGGCCATCTGCTTCGCCTTGTCGCTGCCGTTCGCGTCCGGGAACGCCGCCACGCCGGAGCTGGTCAGCGTCTGGTCCGTGAACGGGAACGGGACGACGGTCTCCTGGGAGACCCCGGCCGCGTCGGTGTACCGCAGCACCGGGGCGTACCCGTGCCCGAGCAGGTACACGTTCGCGCCGTCGAGGCGCAGCGGGTGGTTCACCCGGAACGAGCGCCGCCCCAGATCACCGTGCGCGGCGTCGCTCACGGCCACGTCCGCCTCGAAGGAGATCGGCATGCCGTCGTCGTGGAACTCGGCGCGGAAGTCGGTCAGCTCCAGGCAGAAGCCGGGCAGGTCGCCGGCGGTGACGCGCGGGCCGAGCCCGAAGTCGTCGTACTGCTGCACGGTGTTGCAGAACACCTGCTCCGGGCCGGCGACGATGAGCCGCCCGGCGTGCCAGCCCCACTGCGAGCCGAGGCCGACCCCGATCAGGATGACCAGCAGCGAGCTGTGGAACAGCAGGTTGCCGGTCTCCTTCAGGAAGCCCTTCTCGGCGGCCAGGGTGACCGTGCCGTCGGCCTGCTCCCGGCGCACGGTGCGCCAGCCGCGCAGCGCCGCCTTCGCCGCGGCGGCGTCGACCGCCGCCCCCAGCTCGGCGTGCTGCGGCAGGCGGTGCAGGTTCTTGGGCGCGTCCGGCGGCGGGGTGCGCAGGGCCCGGACGTGGTCGGCCAGGCGCGGGGTGACGCAGCCGATCAGCGAGGTGAACAGCAGCAGGTAGATCGCGGCGAACCAGGGTGAGGCGTACACGTCGAAGCCCCACAGCCGGTCCACGATCGGGGCCAGGTCGGGGTTGGCGGCGTAGTAACGCTGCACGTCCTCGACCTTGACCGAGCGCTGCGGCAGGATCGAGCCCGGGATCGCGGCCACGGCCAGCAGGAACAGCAGCACCAGCGCGGTGCGCATGCTGGTGAGCTGCCGCCATCCGTTGCGCGCCGCGGCCCACGCGGCCGCGCCGATTCCGGGGGTACGCCGTTCCGGCGGCTGCTCGCCCAGCGGCGTGTCCTCGGCGGTGCGCTCGGCGGTGAACTTCTGGCTGGTCATGACTGCCTCTCGCCGTGCGCGCCCGGCATGCTCACGCGGGCCCGTCCGGTGCTTCGCGGGCGGCTCATATCGACACCGAGCCCACGCCGAAGGTGCCCCGGAGCCAGATCAGGAAGTCGTTCCAGCCGCCGGTGATCAGGGCGAGCCCGACGACGATCAGCAGCGCGCCGCCGAACCGGGTGACCCAGCGCGAGTTGCGCCGGATGAAACCGACCACCCCGCCGAGCTTGCGCATGCCCAGCCCGAGCGCGAGGAAGGGCAGGCCGATGCCGAGGCAGTAGGCCAGGCCCAGCACCACGGCGCGGCCGGTGTCGCCGTAGACCAGGGCGAGCGTGCCGACCGCGCCCAGCGTCGGCGACAGGCACGGCACCCAGCTCAGCGCGAACACCGCGCCGAACACGGGCGCGCCCCACAGCCCGGCCTGCGGCAGCTTCTGGATCCGCCGCTCGTTGTCCAGGCCCGGCACGACACCGAGGAACGCCAGCCCGAACAGCACGATCAGCACGCCGACGCCGGTCTGCAGCGCCCGCTCGTGGGTGAGCAGCACCCGCCCGATCTGCGCGAAGGCGATGCTCGTGGTCAGGAACACGGCCGCGAACCCGGCGATGAACAGCAGCACCCCGGCCAGCACCCGGCCGCGCCGGGCCCGGCCCAGGCCGGTGCGGTCGTCGCCGAGGGTGGCGTCGAGGTCGGCACCGACCAGGCCGGTGACGTACGACAGGTAGCCGGGCACCAGCGGCAGCACGCACGGCGACAGGAAGCTGACCAGCCCGGCGAGCGCCGCCACGGCCACGGCCAGCAGCAGCGGCCCGCCGTTGACCACGGCGACGAAGTCGTTGCCCATCAGGCGTCCACCCGGCGCATCAGCCGGCCTTTTCCGCGGCGATCTCGCGCACGATCGGGCCCAGCTCGGCGATGTTGGTCGCCTTGCGCACCACCGCGGCGACCCGGCCCTGCCGGTCGATGATCAGCGTGGCAGGGGTGGAGACAGGAGGCATGTCGGTGAAGCCCAGGGCCACCCGGCCGCCCGGGTCGAAGATGCTCGGGTACGAGTTGCGGGCGGCCGTGAACGCCTTGGCCTTGTCCCGGTCGTCGCGGTTGTTGATCCCGAGGAAGGTGACGCCGAGGCTCGCCGTGTCCTTGGCGACCTGTTCCAGGTCGGCGGCCTCCAGCCGGCACGGCGCGCACCAGCTCGCCCAGAAGTTCACCACGACCACGCTGCCGCGCTGGGCGGCCAGGTCGTACGAGCCGCCGTCGAGCAGCTCGCCGGTGACCGCGGGGGCGGCCTTACGCTGGGCGGGCTGGAAGCGCAGCACGTCGCCGACGGCGGGCGGCTTCTCGTCCGCGCCGCACGCGGCCAGGGCGGAGGTGGCCAGCCCGGCCACGGCGAACGCCAGCACGGCGCGGCGGGCGTGGGTGCGGGGGCGCGATGTCACGCGCCCCATCATGCCCCGAGCCCGGTCCCGGGTCCCAGGTGGGCTGCCGGCTCGGAGTATGTGATCTGCGCCAACTGATCACCCTCGAAGACGAAGGAGGTCAGGCTGGCCAGGCCGCACTGGCGGCGGCGCGGGTCGTGCCACAGCCGTCGGCCCTCCAGCGCGCAGCGCAGCGTCCAGATCGGAAGCTGGTGCGAGACCGCCACCGCCTCATGGCCGCGCGCGTGCTCGCGGGCGGCGTGCAGGGCGAGGATCATCCGGGCGGCGATGAGCCGGTAGGGCTCGCCCCAGCTGGGCTTGAGCGGGTTGCGCAGCACCCACCAGTGGCGCGGATCACGCAGCGCGCTGTCGCCCGCGCCGACCCGCATGCCCTCGAAGTAGTTCCCGCTCTCGATCAGGTTCGGGTCGAGGCGCACCGGCAGGCCGAGCTGCTCGGCGAAGGGCTGGGCGGTCAGCTGCGCCCGCTCCAGCGGGCTGGACACGAGGTAGGTGATGTCCCGCTCGGCCAGCGCGGTGGCGGCCGCCTTGGCCATCTGCTGGCCCAGCCCGCTGAGCTGGAACCCCGGCAGCCGCCCGTACAGCACCTTGTCCGGGTTGTGCACCTCACCATGCCGGAGCAGGTGGACGACCGTTCTCATGACTGCTGCGCCGCCGCGCGGGCCGCGGCGGGCAGGGCCGCGGCGATGTGCTCCAGGGCCTCGTCGTCGATGGCGGCCGAGACGAACCACGACTCGAACGCGCTGGGCGGCAGGTAGACGCCCTGGGCCAGCATGCTGTGGAAGAACGCCTTGAACGCGGCCACGTTCTGCTGCCGGGCGCCGTCGTAGTCGCGCACCTCGGCGTCGGTGAAGAAGATGGAGAACATGCTGCCCGCGGTGGCCAGCCGGTGCGGCACGCCCGCCTCCGCCAGCGCCTTCACGGCCAGGCCGCTGATCGTGGCCGCGGTGGCGTCGAGCCGGGCGTACACGGCGTCGTCGGCCAGCCGCAGCGTGGCCAGGCCCGCCGCGCAGGCCAGCGGGTTACCGGACAGGGTGCCCGCCTGGTAGACCGGGCCGGCCGGGGCCAGCCGGGACATCACGTCGGCACGGCCGCCGAACGCCGCGGCAGGCAGGCCGCCGCCCATCACCTTGCCGAAGGTCCACAGGTCGGCGTCCACCGGCTCCAGGCCCTGCCAGCCGCTGCGCGACACCCGGAACCCGGTCATCACCTCGTCCATGATGAGCAGCGCACCATGGCGGTGGGCCAGCTCGGCCAGGCCCGCGTTGAAGCCGGGCAGCGGGGCGACCACGCCCATGTTGCCCGCGGCGGCCTCGGTGATGATCGCGGCGATGTCCGCGCCGTGCGCGGCGAACGCCTGCTCGACCGCGGCCAGGTCGTTGTACGGCAGCACGATGGTCTCGGAGGCGCCCGCGCCGGTGACGCCGGGCGAGTCGGGCAGGGCGAGCGTGGCCACGCCGGACCCGGCCGCCGCCAGCAGCGCGTCCACGTGCCCGTGGTAGCAGCCGGCGAACTTGATGATCTTCGAGCGCCCGGTGTGGCCGCGGGCCAGCCGGATCGCCGACATGGTCGCCTCGGTGCCGGAGTTCACCAGCCGGATCTGCTCGGCCGCGGTGCGCGCGACCAGCTCCTCGGCCAGCTCGACCTCACCCGGCGTCGGGGTGCCGAAGCTGGTGCCCCGGGTCGCGGCGTCCTGGATGGCGGCGACGACCTCGGGGTGGGCGTGGCCGAGCAGCAGCGGGCCCCAGGAGCAGACGAGGTCCGCATACCGGCGGCCGTCCGCGTCGAAGAGCCAGGGGCCCTCGCCGCGGACCATGAAACGTGGGGTGCCGCCCACAGCGCGGAACGCCCGGACGGGCGAGTTCACGCCGCCGGGGACGATGGCCGCCGCCCGGTCGAAGAGGGCCTGGGAGGCGGGCGCTTCTGCCGGGTACCGCGCGGGGCGCTCAGCCGGCTCATCAGTCTCGATCACAGCGTACGAATTATGGCACGCGGTACGGCGCGAGCAGCTCACGCAGGTGCGGCGGGGCGGCCTGCACCACAGCGGAGCCGCTGCGCGCCAGCAGCACCTCCCGCAACGTCTCCAGCACGGCGATCAGGCGGCCGGGCGGCAGGTCGGCGGGCACCGCGGCCCAGGCCTGGCCCACGCCGATGCTGCCGCGCACCGGCACCGGCGAGCCGACCGCGTCGACCAGCGCGTAGCAGACCGAGTGCAGGTCGCCCGAGGGCGCGTAGAGCCGCACCGCCACCTCGTCGGGGCGGAACGGGTAGCGCCCCCACCAGGCCGGGGCCTGGGAGGTCAGGTAGGCGTGGCCGCCCAGCCGGTGCACCAGCAGCCGGGCCCGGTCGGCGAGGCTGATCGTCGACCCCTCCAACAGCACGGCCAGCACCCCGGTCGCGTCCCGCCGCCCGCCGGCCTGCGGGGTGCGGCGTACGCCCGGCATGTCCAGCTCGATCGCGGCGGGCGCCAGGTTGGCCGAGAGCACGTCGTCGCGCAGCGTGGCCACCTGCAGCGGCTGCAGCACCGGGCAGACCACCCAGGCCGCGGCGGGCGGCTGCGGGTAGGTCCGCAGGGTGGCCCCGACCACCAGGCTGGCCTGGTGCGGTGCGCCGGGGTGGGTCCAGCGCAGGTCGTAGATGCCCGAGCCGAGCAGCTTCGCCCGGTCGGCGACGGTGGTCACGGTGCCGTCGGGCAGCACCACGGTCGCGTCCACGACCTGGACCGCGGGCGGGCCGTAGAGGTGGGTCAGCGGTCCGAACTCGGCAGCGGCCAGCACCCCGCCGAAGGTGGCCCGCGGCGAGGGCGGGTCGAGCGCGAGCCGCCGGCCCGAGCGGGCGAGCACGTCCTGCGCCACGGCGACGCCGGCCCCCGCACCGACGGTGAGCAGCTCGGTGCGCTCGTCGTACCGGATGGCGGCGAGGTCGGCGAGGTCGACCAGCAGGTCGATCACGGCGGGCGGGTCGAGCCATGTGATCTTGGAACCGCCGCCGCGCGGCAGCACGGTGAGGCCCAGCTCGTGTGCCCGCGCCATCAGCGTGGCGGCCTCGCCGAGGTCGCGCGGGGTGGCGACCCAGCGCACCCGGGCGCCGTCGACCGCGTCCCGCGGGCCGGAAGGCCGTACCGGGCAGCCGAGCCGTAGCTCGTCCAGCTCGGATTCCTCGCGCACCGGTGCCGTCATCCCTGCTCCAACCCGAATGGAGGTGCCGCTCCTGACAACAGTTCACCTCGCGTGCCCGCGGGCTGGCGACCCGCGCGAGAGAAATCTTCACGTAGCGCACAAATGCGAGATCAGCGCCCGGCCGGCCAGGCATGCCTACTGCCGATTAGTACACGTGTTCGATCGTACCCCACCGATTTCGCTTGCGGCAATCATCGCTGCCCCGGTACCCGCTCTTTCGGTAGCGTTACCGCCATGACTTCCGATCTCCCCAGCGGGCCGACCACCGCTCCTGTCGCACAGCGGATCGCGAGCACACGCACCCACCACGGCGACTCCGTCCTCGACGAGTACGCCTGGCTGGAGCAGAAGGACGATCCGGCGGTCACCGCCTACCTGGAGGCCGAGAACGCCTGGACCGAGCGGGCCACCGCCCACCTGGCGGGCCTGCGCGAGACCCTGTTCGGCGAGATCAAGGGCCGTACCCAGGAGACCGACCTGTCGGTGCCCGTCCGCAAGGGCGCCTACTGGTACTACGCCCGTACCGAGGCCGGCAAGCAGTACGGCATCCAGTGCCGCCGCGCCGTGGCGGCGGGCGAGACCGCCCCGCCCGCGCCCGGCGACGGCGCGCCGCTGCCCGGCGAGGAGATCCTGCTGGACGGCAACGAGCTGGCCGCCGGGCACGACTTCTTCTCGCTCGGCACGCTGGACGTGAGCCCCGACGGGCGGCTGCTCGCCTTCTCCACCGACTTCACCGGCGAGGAGCGCTTCACGCTGCAGATCAAGGACCTGGCCACCGGCGAGATCCTGCCCGACCGGATCGAGGGCGCGTTCTACGGCAGCGCCTGGTCGCTGGACGGGTCGCAGCTGTTCTACCTGACCGTGGACGAGGCCTGGCGCCCGCACCGGGTCTGGCGGCACGCGGTCGGCGCCACCGGCGAGGACGCCCTGGTGCTGGAGGAGGCAGACGAGCGCTTCTGGATGGGTGTCGAGCTGAGCCGCTCCCAGCGCTTCCTCCAGATCGACATCCACAGCAAGGTGACCAGCGAGGTCTGGCTGATCCCGGCCGACGACCCGACCGCCGCGCCGCGCGTGGTCGCGCCGCGCGAGCAGGGCCTGGAGTACGCCGTCGAGCCGCAGGGCGACCGGCTGCTGATCCTGCACAACCGCGACGCCGAGGACTTCACCCTGGCCGAGGCGTCCGTGGACGCCCCGGCCGACTGGCGCGAGCTGATCGGGCACACCCCGGGCGTACGCCTGGAAGGGGTGGACGCCTTCGCCGACCTGTTCGTGGTGTCGCTGCGCCGCGACGGCCTCACCGGCCTGCGCCTCTACCCGATCGTGGGGGAGCCGACCTCGAAGCCGCGCGACATCACCTTCCCCGAGCCGCTCTACACGGTGGGCCTGTCCGGCAACCCGGACTACCAGGCCGACCAGCTCCGGCTGACGTACACCTCGCTGGTCACGCCGGACTCGGTGTTCGACTACGTGGTGGCCACCGGCGAGCTGCTGCTGCGCAAGCGCAAGCCGGTGCTGCCCGGCCCGGACGGCGTCGCGTTCGACCCGGCCCGCTACGAGCAGCACCGGGTGTGGGCCACCGCCGACGACAACACCGGCGTGCCGATCTCGCTGGTCTGCCGCGCGGGCACGCCGCTGGACGGCTCGGCGCCGTGCGTGCTCTACGGCTACGGCTCGTACGAGTCGAGCATGGACCCGTGGTTCTCCATCCCGCGGCTGTCGCTGCTGGAGCGGGGCGTCATCTTCGCGGTGGCGCACGTGCGCGGTGGCGGCGAGCTGGGGCGGCGCTGGTACGACGAGGGCAAGCTGCTGCACAAGCGCAACACCTTCACCGACTTCGTGGCCTGCGCCCGGCACCTGGCCAAGAGCGGCTGGTCCAGCGCGGACCGGATCATCGCGCGCGGCGGCTCGGCGGGCGGGCTGCTGATGGGCGCGGTGGCCAACCTCGCCCCGGACGCGTTCGCCGGGGTGGTGGCCCAGGTGCCGTTCGTGGACCCGCTCTCCTCGATCCTCGACCCGTCGCTGCCGCTGACGGTGACCGAGTGGGAGGAGTGGGGCAACCCGCTGGAGTCGCCCGAGGTGTACGCGTACATGAAGGGCTACTCGCCGTACGAGAACGTGGCGGCGCTGGAGTACCCGCCGATCCTGGCGGTGACCAGCCTCAACGACACGCGGGTGCGGTACAGCGAGCCGGCCAAGTGGATCGCCGCGCTGCGGCACACCGCGCCGGAGGGGCACTACCTGCTCAAGACCGAGATGGGGGCCGGGCACGGCGGACCGTCCGGGCGTTACGACGCCTGGCGCGAGGAGGCGTTCATCAACGCCTGGGTGCTCGACCGGGTCGGCCTGGCGGGCTGAGCACAGGGAAGGGCGTTCCCCCTGCGGGGAACGCCCTTCTTCATGCCTTCGTCCGGTCAGGACAGCGGCGGGTACGCGTTGGCCATCAGCTGCTGGAACTGGGCCGAGAACCACTGGCCGGAGATCGGGGCGTTGGGCAGCGCGCCGGAGAGGCTGTTGCCGTTGCGCTCGTTACCGGTGTAGGTCGGGTCGCACATCCGGTCGAAGCCCTTGCCCTCGTCGTTCGGGATGAGGGAGCTGGAGCCGTCCGACTCGCCCGGAGGCTTGATCCACACGTAGGCGTCGATACCCGACTGCGGCGCGGCGGTCGGGCGCTCGCCCATGCCGGCACCGGCCTGGTTGCACCAGTTGCCGAGGTGGATACGCCGGTCGATGCGCGACTGGTTGATGTAGGTGTCCAGCACGGTCGAGGTGCTGGCCGCGGTCGGCCGCGTGGTCTGGATCGACTGGCACGGGGTCTGCACGCAGTTGCCCCAGCCGTTGCGCGAGGTGTCGATCAGCATGCCGATGTTGGAGTTGAAGCCCTCCTGGACCAGGCGGTTGCGGAACGCCTGCGCGAACGACAGCTCGTCGGCGTAGTAGTTCCAGTCGATCCACTTGGCCTGGCGCACCGGCTGGCCGCCGATGGTGCCGCTGATGTTGATGTACGGCTCGACCAGCGCAGAGTAGTTGGCGGTGTTGGTGATGAAGCCGTGCACGTTGTTGACGGTGCTGCCCTCGGCGGTGGCCGCCTCCTTCAGCTTGACCGCGGTCGGGCCGAAGTTGGTGTCCCAGCCCAGCCAGCCGTGGTGGCCCGAGTCGATGTAGTTGTACACGTTCGAGATCGCGCCCAGCTTGTTCAGCGCGTAGCCGACGCCCTTGACGTAGCCGCCGTTGGAGTTCATCGTGGCGCACTTGGCCACGTTGAGGTT
Organism: Catellatospora sp. IY07-71; assembly: GCF_018326265.1. GTDB lineage: Bacteria > Actinomycetota > Actinomycetes > Mycobacteriales > Micromonosporaceae > Catellatospora. The sequence goes on along the minus strand of NZ_AP023360.1, from coordinate 1,750,530 downwards.
GGTCACCAGGTTCGGCAGCGAGTCGATCTCGATGACCGCGACGATGCGCAGGTTGCGGTACTTGCTGTCCGCCATGATCGCCGCGATCGGGTCGATGTACTCCGACTTGTAGCGCGGCAGCTCGTCGACGCCCAGCTCACCGTTGGAGGCCAGCGCCGAGCAGTCCCGGCCGGGCAGGTTGTAGATCACGAACTGGATGGTCAGCGCGGCGGAGCCGTTGGCGGCGTCCTGCACCAGCGCCTCGTCCAGGTGCGCCCGCAGGCCCATCGTGGTGCTGCTGCCCGCGATGGCCGCGATGCGGTCCAGCCACACACCGGTGGAGGTGTTGGCCACGCGCGAGCCGCCCGGCTCGGCGATGGCCTTGGACCGCCAGTTCGGGTTGACGTAGCCGGTCGCGCCGACGTACGGGTTGTCGACCTTGACGCCCGGGATCGGGCTGCTGCTCGCGCTCGGCGACGCGCTCGGGCTGCTGCTCGGCGAGGCGCTGGGGCTGCTGCTCGGGCTCGCGCTGGGGCTCGCCGACGCGCTCGGGCTCGCACTCGGGCTGGCCGAGGTGCTCGGGCTCGGGGTGACCCCGCCGGTCGTGCAGGTCACGCCGTTGAGCGTGAACGCGGTCGGCTTGGGGTTGCTGCCGGTCCAGCGGCCGTTGAAGCCGAGGCTGGTCGACGCGCCGGTGGCCAGGTTCTTGTTCCAGTCGAGCGCGGTCGCGGTCACGTTGGCGCCGGAGGCGGACCAGGTGGCCGACCAGCCCTGGGTGAACGTCTGGCCGCCGGGGAAGGCGAACTTCAGCGTCCAGTTGGTGAGCGCGTCACCGGTGTTCTTGACGACCACGGTGCCGGTGAAGCCGCCGGTGCCGGCGCCCTCCGACCAGTCGTTGGTGGTGTACGTGATGTCGCAGCCCGGCGCGGCGTGCGCCATGGTCGCGGGAAGCGTGATGAGGCCCGCGACCACCAGGGTGGTCGCGCCGCTCAGCGCAACAGCCTTGCGCCGCGCGGACAGCCTGATCGGGAATTTCATGCCATCTCCTTGGGCGGTGACGCGTCCCCGACGGGGACACGGCGTCGGCATCGAGCCGTGGCGGGGCCACGGCGGCATGCCGATGAGGCGGTACGGACGCCCGAACCCGGCGGGCGGAACAGCGTGCCAAAACGGCCGGTCAAGGCCGGTGAAACCGCCGTCCCTCAACGGGTTGCCCTCGGCGGCAAGATCGCGTGGGCGCGCTCCCAAACGCGAACGGGTGCCATGTTTGCACAGTCGTGGCCCGCGACACAACACCCGATCTCGATCCACCGATACCGCTCGTGCCGGATGTGGAAGTTTCATCCACACACGACGGAGCTCCCCCCAGGCCGCCCCGACGGCGGTGGAGGGAGCTCGGTTCGGGCTGTGGCGGAGGGCTCAGCCCGAGATCTCGCTCGGCTTCGAGCCCGGGTCGAGGTCCACCACGACCAGCGCCGCCGCCTTGCCGTTCAGGTAGACGGTGACCTCGCGGCCGGCCCCGTCCAGCAGCTGGAGCGTGGCGGTCTCGCCGTTCTCCATCGCCGACTTGACCTGCGCGGTGACCTCGTCGACCCGCTTCTCAGGGATGCCGAACTCCGCCTGGCCGATGATGACGCGCTTGCGGCTCATACCCGGGTTCCTTCCTTCACGTCGCGACCCGACTCCTGCCGAGAACTGACGGACGGCGCGGCGACCTCCTCGACCCGGTAGCGGAACGAGAAGTCCTGTGCGCGCACCGCCGTCCGGCCCGGGGAGCGGCCGACGCCGAAGTTCTCCCCGGCCAGCAACGTGGTCCGGTACAGCCCGATGCTGTTGCCGTGGGCGCCGCGCAGCAGCCGGTACGCGGCGTTGACGATGACCGCCCCGGCGCCCACGGCCGCGATCGCGACGGCCGCCTGCGGCGCCGCCACCAGCAGCGTGCCCACCTGGCCCATCGCCGCCTGGAGTTCGGCGTCGGTCAGCGTCTGCGCGAGCAGGTCGCTCAGCGCCAGGCTCTCCCGGTCGTCCCGGGACACCCACACGGCCACGTCCAGGTAGCCGTCCACCGGCCCGTGGAAGACCTGCAGATCGTCCAGGGGCAGCCGCTGGCCGTCCCGGATGTCGCGGAACCGCTCGGTGTGCGCCTGGTAGGCGGGCCGGCCGCCCGGCCCGGCGGTGGTGAGCACCGTGTCGATCCGGATGTCGGCCTCGCGGAAGGCCCGGTTGTGGTGCACTACCAGGTCCGACAGCCGCACCGCGACCGCCGCCGGGGCCGCTCCCCGGGGCCGCCAGAACCGGCCGGTGACCCCGGGCCGCTCGTCCACCTGGAAGACGGGCTCCTCGCCCGGCGGGGCGAGCACCGGCACCAGCTCGAAGTCGATGGTTCGCACGGCGAACCGGAGCCCGCTCGGCGTCGGCGGCACCACGTCCCGGCTGAGCCCGGTGCGCAACTGGTCGAGGAAGCCCTCCAGCGCGGACCCGCCGCGCGCCAGACCGTGCTGCTCAATGACGCGCATGTCCACCGGCTTCGAGGTGGCCAGCACGACGATCGTCTCGGGCCGGGGGCCGCCCCGGTCCAGGCCCTCCGGCCACTCCAGCCGCGCGCCGGGCAGCTCTCCCGTACGGTCGTCGCGGCCGAGCACGAACTCCCCGCCCGGCACCAACCGGACCCCCGACGGCGAGGAGGTGTTGAGCAGCGCGATCCGCGCCGCCACGCCGATGTCCAGCAGGGAGACCCACACGACGTCCGGGCCGCCGTTACGCACCTTCACGTAGACCGGCTCGTCCAGGTAGAGCGGACGGTCCGGCGCGGCCGGGTGCGCCGTGCCGCTGCGGACCACCCCGAACTCGACCTCGAGCGGGGCGGCGAGGCCGCCGCCCGGCTCCTCCGCCAGGCGGCGCAGCATCTGGGCCTGGGCCAGGCGCTTGAGGTCCTGCACGACCCGCGCGATGCCCGGCGCGTCGGCGCGCGCCGCCAAATGCAGCGGGCCGATCCGGTCGTGCACGGTCAGCGCGCCCGCCTCATCGATCCGCACCTCGACGTCGGCCCGCTCGCCGGGCTCCGCCACCCGCACCAGCGCCGACGCGCTCATCGCCCGGACCAGGTCTGCGCAGCGCGGATCGGAGCCGGGCACCCGCACCGGCAGGGCCGGGGCCGCCACCCGGCTGCGGTGCGCGCACGCCCCGAGCGGCACCGCGGTGTCCGGCTGCCGCGGCCGGAACCGGCCCCACGCCGCGCCGTCCACGATCTTCTCCACCTGGACGTCGCCGAGCTTGCTCCGCTCGTCCGGGCCGGCGCTGTCCGGCGGCATGATCACGAACTCGTCACCCGGCCGCACCCCCAGCAGCAGGGCGCCGGCCAGCTTGAGGCGGCTGCCCTCGGCCGACACCGGCAGCGTGGCCACTGTGTCGGTCTCCGTCCGCTCGAACAGCATGCGCCGCGCCGGGCCCTCCACCTCCGGGCGCTGCGTCGGCATCTTGGTCAGCACCCGCGTGCGCACCCGATCGACCACGGTCGCCCAGGAGACGGTGAGTCCGCCGTCCCGCGCCTCGGTGAGCGCCCCGGTGAGCGCCTCGGTCAGCATCCCCATCGAGCGCCCTGCCGCAACGGCGTACTCGTAGGCGGACTGCTCGGGCGCGCAGGCGACGACCCGTACCGCGTCCGGGTTGCCCTCCGGCGCCAGGCGCTGCCGGAACGCGGGGTCCTGCCGGCCCACCCGGTCCAGGTGCGCCGAGAGCAGGGCGTACGACGCGGGCACCGACAGCGCCTTCACGATGCGGTCCGGGTCCCGGGACATGTGCGCGGCGTGACAGCAGTCCAGCACCACGGTGACGTTGCGGGTCCGCTCCGTCAGCCGGGCCAGCAGCCCGGACAGCTCCAGGTCGGTGATGCCCCGGAAGTCGCCGGGCTGCGACTCGTCGAAATCGGACGGCACGATGAACTGGATCCGCGACGGCAGCGACGCCGTCCGCTCGTGCTCCGGGGGCAGGCAGTAGCCGCCGTGCCCGCTGTAGAAGACGACGATCGCGTCGTCCGGCTCCGCCTCGGCGATCAGCTGCTCGTACGCGGCCAGGATCCCGGCCCGGGTGGCGTCGTCGCCCACGCACGGCGTGATGTCGAAGTCCCACGCCCGCAGCGCCGTGGCCATGGCCTGGACGTCGTTGCCGACGCCCTGCAGGTCCCCGGTGCGCGGGCCGATCAGCAGCGCGCTACGTGCCACGGCATCCCCCTTGCATACATCGACGTCGGTCCGCTGCCCGCGAGCGTAGGCGGCCCGGCGGCCGCCGAACACCGGTCCGGCCTTACGTCGAATTACGTAACCCCCTCAGTCACCTGCGAAGAAGCCCTCGCGAAGGGCCACCGTGGCCGCCTCCGCGCGGTTGCGCACCCCGAGCTTGCGCATCAGGTTGGTGACGTGCACGCTCACCGTGGACTCGCTGATGTACAGGGTCTGTCCTATCTCGCGGTTCGTCCGGCCGGTCCGGATCCCGCGCAGCACCGCGAACTCCCGGTCGGTCAGGCCGAGCGGCGGGCGCGGTGCCGGGAGCGGCTTCACCAGATCGAGGCGGTATCGCGAGGCCAGTGCCGCGATCTGCTCGCGCAGCGGCTCGGCGCCCAGCCTCTCGGCGGCCGCGAACGCGCCGCCGGCAGCCACCGTGGCGCGCCGGTGCCGGGCCACGGCCTCCGCCTCGGCCTCGCGGAAGCGCGCGTACGCCATCGGGTAGGGCCGCTCCAGCGACTCCCAGCCGTCAGCCACCCGCCGCCAGGCAGCCGCCGCGTCCACGCTGGCGGCCCGCGCGTGCTCCGCCTCGCACTGTTCGAGCAGCAGCCTGGTGCCCGGTGAGCCGGGGTGCCCGGCGACCGTCTGCCGCGCCGCGTCCAGCAGCGCCGCCACGTCGGCCAGCGTCGGCCGTTGCTCCTGCGGGCCGGTCCGGGACAGGTGGCCGTCGGCGGCCACCCGCAGGCCCATCGCGTACAGCTGCAGGCGGACCAGGACGTTCTCGCTGCCCGCGATCGCCTCCAGGCCACGCGTGACCGCCTCCGCGGCCTGGCCGCCGTCGTGCCGCCACAGCGCCAGCTCGGCCAGGCACCCGTAGAGCGGGCCGACGAACCGGGCATCGGTGTTCGGCCGGCTGCGCACCTCCCTGAGCAGTCCCTCGGCCTCGTCGAACCGGCCGCGGGCGGTGGCGATCTCGGCCCGGTTCAGCAGTTGGTAGGCGGTCTCGGTGGCGGGCGGCTCGGGCCGCGCCTCGTCCAGCAGCGCCACCGCCTCGTCCCACCGGCCGAGCAGGGTCAGCGTCGCGCTGGCGTTGTTGGCCAGCACCCCGCCCTGCCGGGTGTGCAGCAGGCCCAGCCCCCGGGCCTTCGCCAGCCCGTCGAGCAGCACCTCCACCGACTCGGCGAGCAGGTCGGCGTGCTCCAGGCACAACCCCAGATTCGCGTACGCCCGCAGCGTGTCCTCCAGATGGTCGACCTCGATCGCGATCTCCAGCCCCTGACGCAGCGCCCGCACCCCCTCGTCCGGCTCGTCGAGCATGGTCAGCGCCAGGCCCTCGCTGTTGAGGGCGCGGCCCTCCTCGGCGCGCGCCCGCACCGCACGCGCCAGCTCCCCCGCCCGCTTCGCCCGCGCCAGGCCGTCGACGTGCTGCCCGTCCCGGACCGCCACCGTGGCCAGGGCCGCCTGCACCCGCGACCCGGCCGCCGACGGCGGTCCGCCCGCGAGGTGCTGCTCCGCCGCGCGATACGCCTCGGCCGACTCGTCGACCGCCCGGGCCTCCCACAGATAGCTGCCGAGCCGCTCGTACAGCTCCCCGAGCCGGTCGCCGTCCGCCTCGGCGGCCTCGTCGATGGCCTCGCGCGCCCACCGCACCGCCTGGTCCACGTGCCCCGCCCAGCGGGCCGCGTCGGCCGCCACGGTCAGCACCCGGAGCTTGGCGGTGCCGGCCACCGCCGCCGCGCCGGGCACCCCCGGCCACAGCTCCAGCGCCCGCCGGTACTGCGTCTCCGCCTCCTGGAAGGCCCGCATCCGCACCGCGAGGTCACCCGCGCGCACCGCCCAGGCCAGCGCCTCCGGCTCCTGCGCCGCCGCGAACCAGTGGTACGCCAGCTCCGGCACCAGGCGCGAGTGCTTCTCCGCCTCGGCCGCCAGCGCCCGCGCCACCGCCTCATGCCGGAGCCTGCGCCGCAGATCGGCGATCCGCTCGTAGGCGGCCGCGCGCAGCAGCGCATGCTGGAAGGCGTACCCCCGCTCGGTCCGGTCCTCGACGAGGACGAGCTGGTCGAGGCACTCCTGCAGCGCGTCGGCCAGCGTCTCGGCGTCGAGTTCGCTCACCGCGCCGAGCAGCCGGTCGCCGACCCGCCGACCCGCCACCGCCGCGACCTCGACCACCTTGGCCGCGGCGGGGCTCAGCTGCTCCAGCCGGACCGCCATCATGTCCGCGACCGTCTCCGGCAGGCGATCCGGGTCCGCCAGGTAACCGGCGGCCACCAGCTGCGACGCGAAGTACGGGTTGCCGTCGGCCAGCTCGGCGCAGCGCGCCACCTGCTCGGGACCGGCCGGCTCGGTCGCCAGCGCGGTGATCAGGTCCCGCATCTCGGCGGTCGTGAACCGGGACAGCGAGATGCGGTGCATGCCCCGGCTGAACTGCGGCGCGGCCAGCACCCGGCGCACCGGGTGGCCGCGCTCCAGGTCGCTGCGGTGGGTGCAGATCAGCAGCAGCCGCTCGTCGGAGCCCATGCGGGTCAGGTAGGCGATCAGGTCCAGCGTGGACGGATCGGCCCAGTGCACGTCCTCGAAGACCAGCACCAGGGGCGTGGTCCGGCCGATGTGGTCGAGCAGCCGGGAGACCGCGCCGAAGACGCTCAGCTGCGAACCCTGGCCCCCGACGGGCGCCTCCGCGCCCGTGAAGTCCGAGATCAGCGGGGCGAGTTCGCTCCACGCCGGGCCGGCCAGCTCCCGCGCCTTCTCCTCGGTGCGCTCGCGCACCAGCCGCCGCAGCGCCTCGATGAGCGGCCCGTACGGGATCGCACCCGAGCCCAGCTCGATGCAGGCGCCGGAGAGCACCTGAGCGCCCTCTGCCGCGGCCTGCTCGCAGAACAGCGTCAGCAGCTCGCTCTTGCCGACACCCGCCTCGCCGCCGATCAGGACGGTGGCGGGCCGGCCCTTCTCGCGCACCGTGGCCAGCAGGTCGGCGAGCCGGCGGAGTTCCGCGGCACGCCCGATGAAGGCGGAAGCCATGCCGAACATCATTCCGGGTGCCGAGCTGCTCACCCAGGCACTCACGCCGGGCCCGCCCGATCGACCCAGGACGATCGAACCGCCTGGCCGGGGCCGCCGTCCGAGCGGGCCGTCCGGCTGCCCGCCCGGCTGGCGCACGCCTGCCGCGCGGCACGCCGGCGCTACGCCGCCCGCGCGGGGCGGGCCGCGCCCGGTCCGTCAGACCCTCAACCGACCTCGCACCACCACGAAAGGACTGCTCGTGATCGCCGACAGCCGGGCCGCGCACCGCCGCGGCGGCCTGCCCCGGCAGCCGGCCGGCGGGTCAGCGCCGGTGCTCCGGCAGCAGCGCCAGCACCGCGTCGGTGATGCGGGCGACCGCGGCCGGGTCGGCCAGCTGCGCGAGCACCCACGCGTCGGGCCCGGCGGACGCCCCCGGCAGCCGGCCGAGGCTCTCCCGGCCGGACCCGGCGGCGAACACCGTGCGGAGCACCTCGGACACCGCCGCCCGCGGCTCCTCACCCCGGGCCAGGCGCAGCTCCAGCGCGGCGAGCGCCAGGGCGGCCAGGTCACGCAGGGAGTCCTGCCCGCCCTGCCCGGCCTCCTCCGCGGAGCGCGTGTCGGCATCGTCGGCAGCCGGCGCCGGGCGCTTACGGCCCAGTGGCCGCTCGACATAGTCAGCGAACCACCGGGAGCGGCCGCGCATCGCGGCGAGCACCAGCGCCACGTCCTCGGTCACCGCCCGGCGGGCCTTGTCGAGGTCCTCGCCGGTGCGGGCCGCCCGCGCCTGCGCCCAGGCGTCGAACGGCCAGTCCTGCGCACCCGCGGTGGCCTCCACGCCCACCCACTCGAGCATCTCGACGGCCAGCTCCGCGAGGTCCGCCCGCTCGCCGAGGCGCTCGGCCAGCCAGCCGGGCACCCGGGGCCGCTGCAGCGCGCCGCGCTCGCCCCGGCGGCGCCGGTACGCGTCGACGGTGGCGTGGGTCAGCCGCCGCCGCACCCAGCCCTCCAGGTTCTGGATCGGCACCTTCGCGTTGGCGAAGAGGTGGTCGAGGACGGCGTCCATGTCGTCGTGGAAGCGGTGGAGGCACTCGTCGGCCAGGTGGCGCACCCCGCGGGCGCACCCGCGGTGCCCCCGGCGCAGCTCCAGGTTCCGGGTCAGCTGCCCGAAGACCAGGGCCAGCAGCAGGTCGTACGCCTCCACGCGCAGCCGCCGGCGCTCCTGCGCGGAGGCCGCGGCGACGTACGCCGCCAGCAGGCCCCGCCGGGCCAGCTCCCGCAGGCCCGGGATGTCGTCGTGCTTCTCGCTCTCGCCGGCCATGATGTCCCGTTCCCTCTACTCGGCTCCTGCGCCGCACCGCCGGGCCCAATCCGCCGGGCCGTCGCGATCGGAGCGGAACTGGCTCGATCGGCGGTGCCTGAGGGGATCCGGACCCACCGCGTGCCGCGGCGACCTGATGCCGGGAACGGTATATCCGCCCTGCTCAGCAGCGGTATAGCTGCAGCCGGGAACGGCCAGATCCCTTACCTGCGCCCACGGACGGGCGCCTCGCGCGCCCGCTCGCGCAGCGCGGCTAAGGGCTTGCGGCAGCCGCCCTAAGGTTTCGCATCTCCGTCCACCGAGGAGGCCGACCGTCCTACGCCCACGAACCGAGGGGATCCGCGATGTCCGTAACGACGACCTCACCCACCGCACCCATGACGGACGGCGCCGGGCCGCCGCGGCTGACGGCCGACCTGACGCTGAGCTGCCTGCGGGCCGCGGCGGGCGACGACGCGGGCCTGCGTGAGCTGCCCACCGAGCGGCTCGTCGCGCTGCACGCGCTCACCGAGACCTGGGCCAGGGCGCACCGGCTGGTCGCGGCGGCGCTGGACGAGCGCCTGCACGCGGCGGCGGCCGGCCCGCCCGCGCTCACCGAACGGCAGCGGCAGGTCGTGGCGCTGCTGCGCGAGGGCCTGACCATCCAGGCGATGGCCCGCCGGCTGGGGCTGTCACCGCGTACCGTCGGCAAGCACCTGGAGCGGGTGTACCGGCGGCTCGGCACCAGCGACCGCCTCACCACGGTGCTGCGCGCGCAGCAGCAGGGTCTTCTGCTGCCGATGGGCGACGGGCAGCGCGCCTGGGCGGATACCCCGGCGACCGGTGCCCCCTGATCCGGTAGCCTGGCAGGCACGGGCTGCTAGCTCAATGGCAGAGCTGCGGACTTTTAATCCGTAGGTTCAGGGTTCGAGTCCCTGGCGGCCCACCGCACACCCCACGTCAAAGGCCTTTCCGGTCCGCCGGAAGGGCCTTTCGGCTGTCCGGCGGCGCCTCGCCTTCCCCGCCTGACCACCCGTACCCGGTGCGGCACCCCGCGCGGGGCCTGCGTGCTGCGGGACATCGACCCCCTTGGCAGTAAGACTCATCGCTTGTAGAATTCCTCGCATGATGAAGACCGACGTGCAGTCCTACCTCAGGGAGAAGTTCGCCGAACATGCCGGCCTGCCGGAGGACCAGCTGTTCGGCGACGACGTGACGCTGGCGACCGTGATCGCCCGCAGCCCTCGGATGACCAACAGCATCGACCTCATGGAGGCGTTCGCGCGCACCGCCAACGCGCTGCGCAAGGAGTACGGCGCCCGCGTGCGCCTGCCCGCGATGCCGCTCGACACCCCGACCACGACCGTGCTGAGGGTCTTCCAGGAGGAGTTCGACCGCCAGAGGGAGGCCGTGGCATGACCGTCATGGACGTGCAGCCGAGGATCCGCCGGTCGACCGTGCCCGCGGGACCGCCCGCCATCCTCACCGACCTCTGGGCGGCGCTCACCGAGCGCGGCATGTCGCTCGTGGACGTGACCTGGGAGCAGCAGCGGCTGCACGAGTCGCGCCGGTGGAGCGTGGTGGACATGCTCGCCGCGGTGGACCTGGACAGTCTGACCCCGACCGACCGGATGCTGGTCTGGAACGCGGGCCGGGCCGAGCTGACCACCAAGCCGGGTGCGGACCGGCTGGAACGCCAGGCCAACGCCGAGTGCAACCGCTGGCGGGACACCAACCCGGCGCTGGCCTCGGTGATGGAGGCGTGCGGCACCTGGAGCCGGTACTGGAACGAGGAGGAGGCGCACCACGAGACGGTGTTCAACCGCCTCGCCGACCTCTCCGGCATGGAGCCGATCGACGACGAGACGTTCATCAACTTCCGGCAGGTCTTCCCCGACGACGACATGCTGCGCACGCTGGTGCTGCTCGCGATCTCGGAGATCACCGCCGCGGTGAACTACGGCCAGTGCCAGCACGTGGTGGCCGACCCGGGCCTGCGCCGCATCTTCAAGCAGGTGGCCGCGGACGAGATCCAGCACCGCAACTACTTCATCGCGTTCGCCAAGGCCCTGGTCGACAGCGGGGAGTACCACGCCAAGGACGCGTTCGCGGTGGCGCACCTGTTCCTGCGCGAGGACGGCGAGCTGCAGGGCAGCGCCCGCGACAAGCTGGAGGAGCGGGGCACCCACGTCAACTGGTGGGACCAGCTGGAGACCAAGGAGATGGACTTCCGCCCGGAGGCGATCGAGAAGAAGGAGCAGCTGGTCTGCAGCGCGCTCAAGAAGATCACCGGCATCGAGGTGCACACGCGGGAAGAGGTCGAGGACACTTGGCTGGACCTGCTGGGCAGCTGATCGGCCTGGGGCACGACCTCCAGCTGATCAGCGAGCTGGAGGTCGCCTCCGGGCTGCGCGAGCCCGATGTCTTCTTCACCGACCGTGAGCTGCGCCGCTTCGCCGGCGCGGTGGGGCCGCTGCAGAGCCTGGCGGGCGCCTTCGCGGCCAAGGAGGCGCTGTTCAAGGCGCTGCCACCGGCCCGGGAGCCCTGGTTCTGGACGGACGCCGAGGTGGTCCACGATCCGCACGGGGGACCGGAGTTCGACATCCGCGGCTCGCTCGCCCGCCACCTGGCCCGGCACCGGCTGCGGGTGAACGTCTCCATCTCGCACAGCGGCGGTTTCGTCTCCTCCGTGGTCGTGGTGACCGGCCGGACCTCGGTTTACCAGCGCTTCTTCGGCACGATCGATCGGAAGGCCCGCGATGTTCTTCGGCGAATCACGGCTTACGCTCCCCGTCCGGCCCAATGACCTGGACGCCCTGGGCCACGTGAACAACGCGGTGGCGCTGGAGTATCTGGAGGCCGGCCGCTGGGACTGGATGGGCCGTCAGGGCATCGTGCACGGCGACCGGGTGGTCGCGGTGGTGGCCTCGATCAACATCGACTATCTGGCCGAGCTCCCGCGCGGCGAGGTCGAGGTGCGCACCCGGCTGGAGTCGCCGAGCGAGCAGGAGATCGCGGACGACGACCTCACCTTCCGGGCCCGCTTCCGGCAGCGGCTGCACCTGCCGCAGGTGCCCGGACCGGCGGTGGACGCGCTGGTCACGGTCGCGTTCCTGGACACCGCCCAGCGGTGTCTCGTTTCGATGCAGGACTTCCTGGCGACCGCCGCGCCCCGCTGACGGCGCCGCCTACTACCGAGTGGAGTGCAGATGAGCACGTCCGGCCTTGTCACCGGGTCCGAGCGCTGGGTGCCCACGTCCGGCGGTCACGAGCTGCACGTCAGGCAGGTCCCGCCGCAGGGCGGCGCCGCCCCCGGCGTGCTCTTCCTGCCGGGGCTGTTCTCCGACGGCGGGTTCTTCCTCAGCTCGGCGGGGCGCGGTCCCGCCACGGTGTTCGTGGAGCGCGGGTTCACCGCGTACGTCGCGTCGCTGCGCGGGCACGGCCGGAGCCGCTGGCCCCGGCGGCGTGCGTACGACTGGAACTTCGACACCTACGTGCGCCACGACCTCCCCGACCTGATCCGCGGGGTGGCCGCGGCCCACCAGGGGCCGCTGTTCGTGCTGGCGCACAGCATGATCGGGTACGCGCTGCTGGCCGCGCTCGGCGTGGACCCGTCGCTGCAGCGGCACCTCGCCGGGGTGGTGACCATCTCCTCGGCGGTCAACGACTACTCCGAGGGCGGGGCGGGCAAGCGCGTGCAGCTGCGCGGCGCGGCGCTGCTGGCCCGGCTGGCCGGCCGGTTCCCCGCGAAGGCGCTGCGGCAGGGCCGCTGGGACGAGCCCGCGGGGCTGATGCGGCAGTTCGCCGACTGGGCGCCCCGGGGCGAGTTCCGCAGCGCCGACGGCACGACCGACTACTGGCAGGCGCTGTCCCGGGTGACCGTGCCCGCGCTGGTGGCGATCGGCGCCGCCGACACGTTCCACGCCTCGCCGGCGCGCGGCCGCAAGCTCGCGGACCGGCTGGGCGGCCCGGTGGACTTCCGGGTGTACGGCCGCCAGACCGGCCTGAGCTGGGATCCCGGCCACTACGACGTGATCCGGGGGGCACGGGCCGAGGCCGAGGTGCTGCCCGGGGTGGCCGGCTGGATGAAGCGCGCCGGGGCCGTCCCGGCGACCGAGGAGTAGGAGCCCGCCGTGCTCGAACACGTCCAGCGCAACCACGACACCGTGCCCGAGCACGGCCTGCACCTGTACGAGAAGTTCGCCGACCCGCCGGAGACGGTGCTCTACCGCGAGTTCCCGGCGCGCATCGCCGCGTACGCCGAGCACTTCCGCGCGCACGGCATCGGGCCGGGCACCCGGGTGATCGTGCCGTTCGAGACCTCGGCGGCGGTGATCCTGTCGTTCCTGGCCCTGATGGAGGCGGGCGCGCTGCCGCTGTCGGTGAAGCCGCTGCTGCCGCACAGCCCGAAGGCCGGCTACGAGGACTTCCTCGGCCGGGTGGCGGGGGAGTTCGGCGCGGCGGCCGTGCTGCAGACGCCGAGCCTCGCCACGGTGGACCTGCCGCTGGCCCGGCTGCCGCTGCCCGACCCGGAGCTGCGGCTGCCCGGCGCGCGGCTGCGGGTGCCGGCCGACGACGAGCTGGCCTTCGTGCAGTTCTCCTCGGGCTCGACCTCGTTCCCGAAGGGTATCCCGATCACGCAGGGGCGGCTGCGGGCCAACCTGGCGATGATCCTGGGCACCGACGGCCGCCGCCCCGAGGATCGGGTGAGCAGCTGGCTGCCCCTCTACCACGACATGGGCCTGGTCGGCGGCCTGCTGTCCTCCTTCGCGAGCGGCAGCGACCTGCTGCTGGCCGAGCCGTCGACGTTCCTGTTCGACGCGTACGGCTGGTGGGCGCACATGGCGCGCGAGGGCGTCTGCGGCACGGTGGTGCCGAACTTCGCGGTCGACTACTCGCTGCGGCTGATGCGCGACCTGGACCGGGCGGAGCTGGCCGAGCTGGACCTGTCCCGGCTGCACGTCATCTACCTGGGCAGCGAGCCGATCAACATCCGCAACCTGGAGGAGTTCCTGGCGCTGATGGCCCCGGCCGGGCTGCGCGACGACGTCTTCATGCCCTGCTACGGCATGGCCGAGACGGTGCTCGTGGTGACGAGCCGGCCGCGCGGCGGGCGGGTGCGCATCGTGCGCTCGCCCTCGGGGCTGCCCGCGATCTCGGTCGGGCCGCCGATGCCGGGGTTCACGGTGCGGCTGCGCACCGAGGACGGCCGCGTGTGCCGCGACGGCCAGCTCGGCGAGATCGAGCTGGCCGGCGGCACGCTGGCGGACTCCTATCTGGACGACCCGCGGCCGCTGACCGGGACGGACGGCTTCTACGCCACCGGCGACATCGGCTTCGTCGACGGCGGCGAGCTGTTCATCACCGGCCGGATCAGCGACCGCATCAAGGTGAACGGGCAGAGTCTGTTCGCCGCCGACTTCGAGCAGGCCCTGGAGCAGCTGGCGTTCATCCGGCGGGTGGCGGTGGCGCAGGCCGGCGGGCGGATCGTGGTGCTGGCCGAGGCGGACCGCACCGCGCGGGCCGATCCGGGCGGGTGCCGGGCCCGCATCGTGGAGCACCTGGTGCACGCCACCGGCGTCACCGTCCGCCCGGAGGACGTGCACTTCCTGCGCCCGGGGCGGCTGCTGCGCACCAGCAGCGGCAAGCTGCAGCGGCGGGCCATCGTGGCGGCGTACGAGCGCGGCGACTTCACCGAGGCGCGGCCCCGGACGGAGGAGCCGCCCACGCCGGCCGGCTGACCTGAACTACCCATAAGTAGCATCACGGCTACGTATCGTTGCCGGATGTGCGGTTGACTGCGGGCGCAAACAACTAAGACCATCCATTCGTGGTTGGTGATGGCGGCATGGGGCGGTGGCCGGACCTCCCCTCACCGCGGTACCTGGACCTCGGCGGCCACCGGCTGGCCTATCGCGACTTCGGCACCGGACAGCCCGTGCTCGCACTGCACGGGCTGTTCAGCGAGGGCCGTGCGTTCGCCCGGCTGGCCGCGGCCCTGCCCGGCCGCCGGGTCATCGCGCCGGACCAGCGCGGTCACGGGTCGTCGGACCCCGCGCCGCCGTACACCCGTGAGGGTTTCCTGAGCGACCTCGTCGCGCTGCTCGACCACCTGGGCCTGGAACGCCTGCCCGTGGTCGGGCACTCGCTGGGCGGCGCTAACGCGTACCAGCTCGCCGCGCGCCGGCCCGAGCGGGTCAGCGCGCTGGTGGTGGCCGACGTGGGCGCCGTGATCGAGGCCGACCTGTCGTTCGCGCGGGCCTGGCCGGAGCGTGCGCCGAGCCGCGAGCAGTTCCTCGACGCCCTCGGCTTCCTCGGGCCGTACCTGGTGGACGGGGTACGCGAGCACGCCGACGGCTGGGGCTTGGCCTGCCGGGTGGAGGACGCCCTCGCGGCGCAGGACCGGCTCAACGGCGACCACTGGGCGGACTGGCTGGCCGTGTCCTGCCCGACGCTGCTGATCGCGGGCAGCGACAGCTTCGTGCTCGCCGCCGATCACGCCGCCGAGATGGCGGCGAAGGCGCCCCGGGCCACGCTGACCGTGCTGACCGGCGGCCACTTCGTGTACGACGACGACGAGGCCGGCTTCGCCGCCGCCGTCCGCTCCTTCCTGGACGCCACGGGCTTCTAGCTCCGGATTCCCCACCGCATCCCGCCGAGCCGCCTCCGGGCCGGCGGGATGCGGCGTACCCCGCCCGCAGCAGCGTCTCCGCCGTCAGATCTTCCCTGGTCACACCCGCTACGCGCGGTGATCGGGAAGATGCGCCTTGTCGAGACAGTTCATCGCTTGTAGAGTTCCTCACAAGATGACTTTTGCTGTCCGACCGTCCGCTATGGAGCCGCACGTAGCCAGAACCCGAGGAGCACAGAAGTGACCACCATCGACACCGACGAGATCCAGGCCCGCGTCACCTCGTTCATCGTCGACCACCTGCTGGGCAGTGAGTCGGCGGGCGAGCTGGACGCGGACTCCCCGCTGCTGGAGTGGGGCGTCCTCAACTCGATGAACACGGCCCGGCTGCTCACGTTCATCCGCGAAGAGCTGCACGTCTCGGTGCCGCCGACGGCCATCACCGGCCGGCACTTCCGCAGCATCAACACCATCACCAGCCTCGTGCGGTCGCTGCTGCCCACCGAGGTCGCAAGCGCCTGACGCCCACGCCCAACGACAAGGAGGCGATCGTGCAACCAGCGTTCGACATCGCAGTTATCGGCGGCGGCCCCGCCGGTTCGACCGCGGCGTCCTACCTCGCGAAGGCCGGCCTCTCGGTGGTCGTCCTCGAGAGCGAGACGTTCCCCCGTGAGCACGTGGGCGAGTCCCTCGTGCCCGCCACCACGCCGGTGCTCCTGGAGATCGGCGCGATGGAGAAGATCGAGGCCGCGAACTTCCCGAAGAAGTACGGCGCGGCCTGGACCTCGGCGGAGTCCCGGCCCATCGACCACATGGGTTTCACCGGCCTGACCCACGACTTCCGCGCCGCAGACATCCTGTTCCACGAGCGTGACCAGCCCGGCGTCGACCGCGACCACACGTACCACGTCGACCGCGGGATCTTCGACAAGATCCTGCTGGACCACTCGGCCAGCCTCGGCGCGGACGTGCGCTACAACGCCCGGGTGCAGAACGTGGACTTCGAGGGCGAGTTCCCCGTGGTCCACGTGCGCATCGACGGCGAGGCGCAGCAGATCCCGGTGCGGATGGTCGTGGACGCCTCCGGGCGGCGCACCCTGCTGGCCAGCCAGATGAAGACCAAGATCTCCGACCCGGTCTTCAACCAGTACGCCATCCACACGTGGTTCGACAACTTCGACCGCAAGGCGCTGGCGCTGAACCCGGAGCAGACCGACTACATCTTCATCCACTTCCTGCCGCTCACCGACACCTGGGTGTGGCAGATCCCCATCACCGAGACCATCACCTCGATCGGCGTGGTGACGCAGAAGAAGCGCTTCGCGGCCTCGAAGACCGAGCGCGAGGAGTTCTTCTGGGACTCGGTGGAGAGCCGGCCGGAGCTGGCCCGCGCGCTGCGCGCGGCCGAGCAGGTGAAGCCGTTCAAGTCCGAGGGCGACTACAGCTACAGCGTCAGCCAGATCTGCGGCGACAACTTCGTGCTGATCGGCGACGCGGCCCGCTTCGTCGACCCGATCTTCTCCAGCGGCGTCAGCGTCGCGATGAACAGCGCCCGCATCGCCTGCGCCGACATCATCGCGGCCGCCGAGGCCGGTGACTTCGCCAAGAAGCGGTTCAGCATCTACGAGACCAAGCTGCGCCGCGGCGTCAGCAACTGGTACGAGTTCATCACCATCTACTACCGCCTGAACATCCTGTTCACCGCCTTCGTCCAGGACCCGCGCTACCGGCTCGACGTGCTGAAGCTGCTGCAGGGCGACGTCTACGAGGACGACGAGCCGGCGGCGCTCGCCGAGATGCGCGAGATCGTGCGCGCGGTCGAGGAGGACGAGACCCACCTGTGGCGGCCGTATCTCGGGGAGCTCAAGGCCCCGACCGCGGCACCCGCGTTCTGACGGATCGCGGCATCGTGCCCGGCCTCGGCCCGGCACGATGCCGCTCTTCCGTGCCGTCCACGGTCAGGAGGATCCAGCGTGACATTCGCATTCGAGCCAGCTCCCCCCATCCCCGCCCATGCGGTGCTGCTCTTCCTGCTCCAGGTGGCGACCCTGCTGCTGGTCGCCGTCGTCCTGGGCCGGTTGGCGGAACGCTTGAAGATGCCCGCGATCGTCGGTGAGCTGTTCACCGGCGTGCTGCTCGGCCCCAGCCTGCTCGGCGTGCTCGCCCCGGGCGTCTCGGCCTGGCTGCTGCCGAACGAGGCCAGTCAGGTCCACCTGCTGGACGCCGTCGGCCTGCTGGGCGTCATGCTGCTGGTGGGCATCACCGGCGCCCACCTCGACCTGGGGCTCATCCGCCGCCGCGGGGTCACCGCCGTGCGGATCAGCCTCTGTGGACTGCTGCTCCCGCTCGGCTTCGGCATCGCGCTCAGCTACGCACTGCCCGCGGCGATCGTGCCCGACGGAGTGTCCCGGACCGTGTTCGCCCTGTTCCTCGGGGTCGCCATGTGCGTCAGCGCGATCCCGGTGATCGCCAAGACGCTCACCGACATGCGGCTGCTGCACCGGGACGTCGGCCAGCTGACCATTGCCGCCGGCACCGTCGACGACGCGGTCGGCTGGCTGCTGCTCTCCGTCGTGTCGGCGATGGCGACCATCGGTCTCAGCGCCTGGCAGGTCACCCGGTCCGTCCTCTTCCTGGTCGGCTTCGTGGTGTTCGCCGCGGTGCTCGGCCGCCCGCTGGTGTCCGGCGCGCTGCGGCTGGCCGGGCGCTCCGACAACCGCGGCACCACCCCCGCGGTGGTCGCCGGGCTCATGGTGCTCGGCGGCGCCGTCACGCACCTGCTCGGCCTGGAGGCCGTCTTCGGCGCCTTCGTGGTCGGCATGATCGTCGGCCGCCCCGGCGTCGTCGACGCGGAACGGCTGGCCCCGCTGCGCACCGTCGTGCTCTCCGTGCTCGCCCCCATCTTCCTGGCGACGGCCGGTCTCCGGATCGACCTGACGGTGCTGGGCGACCCGACCATGTTCCTCATCGCCCTGGCCGTGCTGGCGGTGGCGATCCTCGGCAAGTTCGTCGGGGCCTACCTGGGCGCCTGGATGAGCGGGCTGAACCGGTGGGAGGGGCTGGCCCTCGGCGCCGGCCTCAATGCCCGCGGCGTGGTGGAGGTCGTCGTGGCGATGGTGGGGCTGCGCGTGGGCGTGCTGAACACCACGTCGTACACCATCATCGTGCTGGTCGCGGTGGTGACCTCGCTGATGGCGCCCCCGGTGCTGCGCTACGCGATGCGCCGGGTCAATCAGAGCGCCGAGGAGCACGCGCGCCGGCTGGCCCACGAGGCGTGGTCGACGCCCGTCTACCCGGCGGCGGAACGGGCCGGCGCCCGCTGACGCCCGCGGTCGTCCTCTCAGACCGAAGCTCCCTTCATGCTGCCGGCGACATGAAGGGAGCTTCGGTCTGAGGTCACACGGGTTCGGTGAGGTAGCGGCCCACCGCGTCGCCGAACACCGAGGTCAGCCCGGCCGCGGTCGCCCCGGCCAGCACCGGCTCGCTCACCAGGTAGCGGAACAGCGCCAGCCCGAGCAGCTGGGAGGCGATGAGCTGGGCCCGCAGCCGGGGCTGGTCCGCGCCCAGCCGGGTCACCACCTCGCCCAGGAACTGCTCGATCAGGTCGGTGCGGGCGAGCTGCGCCGCGTTGTGGTCGGTCAGGGCCGCGGCCAGGCGCGCCATCGGCACCAGCCCCGCCTCCGGGTGGTCCCAGACCTGCAGCACGGTGCCCACGAGCCGCCGGCCGGCGAGCTTGGGCGAGCCGTGCACGACCACCCGGACCATGCGCCGGATGTCGAGGTCCAGCTCGGTCGCCTCGTCGATCAGCTCCAGCCGCGAGTGGAAGTAGTGCCGCACCAGGGCCGGATCGACGGCCGCGCGGCGGGCCACCCCGCGGATGGTGGTGGCGTCCAGCCCGTGCTCGGCGATCTGCCGCCGGGTCTCCTCCAGGATCAGATCTCGGGTAGTCATCTCCATGGACGCTCACCTTTCTCAACAGGTGGGGAATTCAACGCTTGACAAGTCCAGTGTAGACCGGATACTCATCTTCAGATGAGTTTTCTTCCACATGTTTCCGGGGGCGGCAGATGACGGTTATCGAGACCTTGCCCGCCGGGCCCGCACCGGGCGCCGGGACGGCGGACCGCGCCAGCGCGCGACTGCTCGGGCTCTTCGACGGCGGCAATCCGGAGCTGCTGCTCCCGGCCCGCGACAGCGAGGTGGCCGTGGCCTACGGCCCCATCGGCGGCGTCCCCGCCGCGGCCTACGCGACCGACCCGGCCCGCCGCGGCGGCGCGATGACGCAGGAGGGCTGCACCCGCATCGCCGAGTGCATCGAGCAGGCCGACCTGCGCGGGCTGCCGGTGGTCGGCCTGTGGCAGTCCGGCGGCGCCTCGCTCACCGAGGGCGTCGGCGCGCTGGACGGGGTGGGCCGGGTGTTCCGGGCCATCGTCGCCGCCTCCGGGCGCACCCCGCAGATCTCGGTGGTGCTCGGCTCGGCGGCGGGCGGCGCGGCGTACGGCTCCGCGCTCACCGACCTCGTGATCATGTCCGAAGAGGCGTCGATGTTCGTCACCGGCCCGCGCGTGGTGCGCGACGCGACCGGGGTCGAGGTCGGCTTCGCGGAGCTGGGCGGCGCGGCGGTGCACTCCCGGCACAGCGGCGTGGCCCACCTGATCCGCCGCGACGAGGCCGAGTGCCTGGACGCCGCCCGCGAGCTGGTGACGCTGCTGGGCGACCAGCGGGCCTTCGGCCGGGCCGGCAACACCCTGGACGGAGAGGACTACCGCGCGCTGCTGCCGGAGTCGCCGCGCCAGGCGTACAACGTGACCAAGCTGGTCGACGCGCTGCTGGACGCGCCCGCGGTGCAGCTGCACCCGCGCTGGGCGCCGCACGTGGTGACCGCGCTGGGCCGCCTCGGCGGGCGCACCGTCGGCGTGGTCGCCAACAACCCGCTGAAGCTCGGCGGCTGCCTGGACGCCGAGGCCGGCGACAAGGCGAGCCGCTTCGTGCGGCTGTGCGACGCGTACGGCGTGCCCCTGGTGGTGCTGGTGGACGTGCCCGGCTACCTGCCCGGGGTGAGCCAGGAGACCAACGGGGTGCTGCGCCGCGGCGCGAAGCTGCTGCACGCGTTCGCCGCGTGCCAGGTGCCCCGGGTCACCCTGGTCACCCGCAAGGCGTTCGGCGGCGCGTTCATCGCGATGAACAGCCGCTCGCTCGGCGCCGACGCGGTCTACGCCTGGCCCGGCGCCGAGGTGGACGTGATGAGCGCCGAGTCGACGGTGCGGGTGGCCAACCGGCGGCGGCTGGAGGCGGTCGACGACGACACCGCACGCGCCGCGCTGGAAGCGGAGCTGGTCGCGGAGTATCGGCAGACCGAGCACGGCCTGGCCGCCGCGGTGCGGGACGGCATCGTCGACGCGGTCATCGACCCGGCGGACACCCGTACCACCCTGATCCGCGCACTGAGCCGCCGCCGCTCGGTGCCGCACCGACTGCCCAACATCCCGTTGTGACCGCGGCGCGCCCGAGGAGGAACCGTGGAGTTCGGCTGGACCCCTGAACAGCAGCGACGGCACGCGGACACGGTCACCGCCGTGCGCGAGGCGTTCGCTGAGGCACCGCGCGGTGACGGCTTCTACACCCGCAAGGACTGGCTCCGCCTGGGCGAGCTTGGCCTGCTCGGCTGCAGCCTGCCCACCGAGTACGGCGGCGGCGGGCTCGGCGCCCTCGACACGGCACGGCAGATCGAGGCGCTCGGCTACGGGTGCCCCGACACGGGCCTGGTCTTCGCGTCCAGCGCCCACCAGTTCGCCTGCGCCGCGCCGATCGCCGAGTTCGCGGGCGAGCAGGCCAAGCGGGAGCTGCTGCCGGGCCTGTGCGACGGCACGCTGATCGCCGGCAACGCGATGACCGAGGCCGACGCCGGATCGGACGTGTCCCGGCTCGCGGTCACCGCCACCGAGACCGACGGCGGGTGGGTGCTGCACGGCGAGAAGACGTTCGTCAGCAACGGCCCGGCCGCCGACGTGTACGTCACGTACGCCACCACCGACCCGCACGCCGGGCACCTGGGCGTGACCGGGTTCGTGGTGGACCGCGGCTCGCCGGGCCTGGTGGCCGGTGAGCCGTTCGACAAGATGGGCTTGAGTTCCTGCCCGGCCGGTCCGGTCCGGTTCGACGGCGTGTTCGTGCCGCACGAGCGGGTCCTCGGGGTGGAGGGCCAGGGCGGGGCGATCTTCCAGCAGTCGATGAGCTGGGAGCGCACCTGCCTGTTCGCCGGCTACCTGGGCCTGCTCGACCGGCTGGTGGAGCGGGCCGTCGCGCACGCCCGCGAGCGGCGGCAGTTCGGCCGCGCGCTGGCCGACTTCCAGGCCGTCTCGCACCGGATCGCCGAGATGAAGCTCCGGGCCGACACGGCCCGGCTGCTGCTGCACCGCGCCTGCTGGGAGATGGACCAGGGCGGGCCGCGGCCGATGTCGGTCGCCATGGCCAAGCTCGCCGTCTCCGAGGGGGTGCTGGCCACCGCGCTGGACGCAGTGCGGGTCTTCGGCGGGCGCGGCTACCAGCGCGCGGACGGCATCGAGGCCGCGCTGCGCGACGCCGTGCCGGCCACGATCTTCTCCGGCACCTCCGACATCCAGCGGCACATCATCGCGAAGGAATTGGGGTTGTGATGCTGTACGAACTGCTCACCCGATCCGCCGCCCGATACCCGGACAGCCTGGCCGTGGCCGGGCCGGACGGCACGCTGACCTACGCCGAGCTGGACAGCGCCGCCGACCGGTACGCGCGCGGCCTGCTCAACGCCGGTGTCGAGGCCGGGCACCGCATTCTCATCTGGAGCGACAAGAGCTGCACCGCCGTGGCCCTGATGCAGGCGGCGCTGCGCATCGGCGCGATCTACGTGCCGGTCGCTCCTGGCAATCCGGCGGCACGGGTCGGCCGGATCGCCGAGGACTGCACGGCGACCCTGGTCGCGGCGGACGCCGAACGCGCCGCTGCCGGTCCCGAGGTGCCCGGCGGCTGCCCGGTGGTCGCGTTCGAGCACCTCGACTCCGCGGCCACCGAGCCGCTGCCGGTGCTCGACGCGGCGCCCGGGGATGTCGCGTACATCCTCTACACGTCCGGCTCCACCGGCACGCCCAAGGGCGTGGCGATCAGCCACCGCAACGCGCTGGCGTTCGTCGACTGGGCCGTCGAGCTGGTCGGGGTGAATCCGGTCGACCGGCTGTCCAACCACGCGCCGTTCAACTTCGACCTGTCGGTGTTCGACCTCTACGCGACGTTGCACGCCGGGGCGTCGGTGCACCTGATCCCGCACGAGATGGCGTACGCCCCGGCGCAGCTCGTCGAGTTCCTGCGCGAGCAGGACATCTCGGTCTGGTACTCGGTGCCCTCGGCGCTGGTGCTGATGATGCACCAGGGCGGGCTGCTGGCCGCCGACCCGCCGCCCGCGCTGCGCGCCGTGGTGTTCGCCGGCGAGCCGTTCCCGATGCCGCAGGTCAAGGAGCTGCGCCAGGCCTGGCCGAAGATCCGGCTGTGGAACTGGTACGGCCCCACCGAGACGAACGTGTGCACCTCGTACGAGGTGACCGACGCGGACCTGCAGCGCGACCGCCCGCTGCCGATCGGCGAGGCGGCCAGCGGCGACGAGGTCTACCTCGACCCGGAGGGCGGCGAGGGCGAGATCGTGGTGGCCGGGCCGACCGTGATGACCGGCTACTGGGGCCGCGAGCCGCAGCTCGGCCCGTACCGCACCGGTGACCTGGGCCGCCGCGCCGAGGACGGCGTGTTCGAGTACGTCGGCCGCTTCGATCACATGGTGAAGGTGCGCGGGCACCGGGTCGAGCTGGGCGAGGTGGAGGCCGTGCTGGCCGCGCACCCCGCCGTGGACGACGTGCTGGTGCTCACCACCGGCGACGGGCTGGCGGCGCGGCTGCACGCCGTGGTGGTGGCCGCGGGCGACACCCGGCCGTCCCTGCTGAGCCTCAAGCGGCACTGCGCCGCCGGGCTGCCCACATACATGATCATCGACACCGTGCACGTGGTCGAGGCGATGCCGCGTACCGCGAACGGCAAGAAGGATCGCACCGCGCTGGCCGCGGCGATCGTCGAGGGGAGGATCTGATGACATCGACAGGACAGCACCCGGCCAGCGTGGACATGGACACGTTCCGCGCGGTCATGGGCTCCCTGCCGAGCGGGGTCTGCGTGGTGACCTCCGTCGACGACGAGGGGCGGCCGCAGGGGCTCACCTGCTCGGCCGTGTGCAGCGTCTCCGGTGACCCGCCGATGCTGCTGGCCTGCGTCAAGGCGCCCAGCCGCACGCTGGACGCGATCCTGGCCCGCAAGCGGTTCGCGGTCAACTTCCTGGACGCGGACGCCCAGGCGGTGTCGGCGCTGTTCGCGAGCCCGGTGGAGGACAAGTTCGGCACCGTCGCCTGGGACGACGCCAGCGGCATGCCGCAGCTGCGTGCGGCCGTGGCCACCGCGCAGCTGATCGTGCACGACACCGTGCAGGCGGGCGACCACGTCATCGTGCTCGGGCGGATGGTCGAGGGCGAGGCCCACCGCAACCGCTTCCCCCTCGGCTACTGGCGGGGCAGCTACGTCCGCGTCTTCCGCATCGCCCGAGCCTGACCTCGGATCCCGGGCGCGCCGCGGTGCTGCGGCGCGCCTGGCTGACCAGGTGCCAGGGCGGGCGAGGCGGGTCAGTCGGCGGGCTTCGGCGGGTTGATGATCGCGGCGAGGGCGGGCGCCATGATGTCGATGACCGAGTCGAGCTTGGCGGTGGCCAGCGGGCGCAGGGCCAGCATGTGCCGGGAGGCGGCGAGGCCGAACATCATCGCGCCCACGATGGCCGCCCGCAGGTCGGCGTCGGGGTCGTCGATGGCCTGGGCCAGCGTGGCGTTGAGCTTGTCGCTGCTGGTCTCGCGCAGCAGGCCGGACGCGGTCGGGTCGGCCAGCGAGGAGCGGTAGATCGCCTTGACCGCGTCCCCCGAGTCGGACTCCCACAGGTCCAGGTAGAGCCGCAGCAGCTCCTCGGGCAGATCGTCGCCGGCCTCGGCGACGACGTCGGCGACGCCGTTGCTCAGCGGCACGATGTCGGAGACGGCGGCGGCGAACACGCCCGCCTTGTCCGTGTAGAAGTGGTGGATGAGCGCCCCGTCGACCCGGGCGCGCGCGGCGATGGCGCGGATCGTGGTGCCGGCGTAGCCGCGTTCGGCGAACAGCTCACGCGCCGCCACGGCGATGTCCTCGCGGGTCCGGCTGTCCCCGGGACGCCGACCGGTACGGGTACGGCGCACCGTCTTGGTGGCAGCCGCTTCTTCTCGGTCAGCTGACTGATTTACCATTTTGATCCCATTCACAGCAGAATTCATCGAGTGCTGATTATTCATCAGCATACCATCCGGAATCTGCTTGACAATGAGGTCCGCTCAATGTGACTGAACGCCCACCGGCACCTCACTCACCGCTGCCGAATGCGGGCTCCAGAGCACCTCGCCACCGAACCGGCGCCGCGGCAGCGCGTGGTGCCGCCCCGGCAGCACCCGCGACCAGTCCAGCGGAACCCCCTGGCAGAACAGGTGCGCCGCGCCCGTCATCAGCTCGCCGACCGTCGTGTTCGGCCGGATGTCCAGCCGGGCGCCGGGCACCTCGGCGCGCGCGGCGCCCCGGGCGGGCACGATCGGCACCGGGCGGCAGCGCGAGCGCTCCGCGATCCGGCGGCCCCGGCCGGTGTAGCGCCGGTTCACCGCCTGCATCACCTCGTCCAGGCCCGCCGCGCCGGTGACCACGAGTTTGGCATAGCGGCCGACGCCGTCGGCGGTCACGTCCTCCGGCGGCAGGCCCCACAGCCGCCACAGCTCGCACAGTGCGATCTGGACGGAGATCTGCGCCGCCACGTGGGTGCTCCGGTCCGCGAAGACCGTGTCGGACAGCAGCCGCACGCCCCGGCCCGCCGAGCGGTCCACGGCCGTCCGGCACTCGTCGAACGCCTGCCGGAAGTCCGGCTCGCTCTGGTAGAGGAAACGCGCCGCGGCCAGCGTGGACAGCGGCTCGCCGACCAGCCGCAGGCCCACCGCCTCGTCCGGCGCGGCGGCCGCGTTGCCGGTGAGCACGTGTGCCGCGGAGCGGCCGTCGGCCAGCGCGTGCAGCGAGTCCAGCGCCGCGGGCAGCGAGGGGGCGAGCACGGCGGCGCGGCGGTTCAGGTGCCAGCGGCGGTGCGCGAGGGTGTGCTGGATGTCGGGCAGCCCTCGCGCCGGAGTCTCCGCGAGCAGGCCGGCCAGGTCGCCGGCCGCCGCCGCGAGCCCCTTGGCGTCGGCGCCGGACAGCAGCAGGAGCAGCGGGCGCCGCCGGTGCGGTCCCGGCTCGGTGACCGCATGCCGGGGGTACGCCGCCGGGCGTACCGGGCTCGGCCGGGTGCCCAGCCGGGGCGCGTGCCAGCGCGGCGGCGCCGCAACCGGGGCTGGCGCCTCGTCCGGCCGCCCCAGCAGGATGTGCGCATTGGTGCCGCTGAGGCCGATCGAGCTGACCCCGACCAGGCCGTGCCGGGGCAGGTCCAGGGGCGCGCCGTCGGGCATCACTCGCAGGCAGGACCCGGCCCAGTCGATGGCCGGGTTCGGCGTCTGGTGGTGCAGCTGCGGCGGCACCTGCCCGCTGCGCAGCACGTGCACCGCCTTGAGCAGCCCGGCCACGCCCGCCGCCGCGTCGGTGTGGCCGAGATTGGCCTTCACCGAGCCGACGTACAGCGGCAGGCCCGCCGGGCGGTGCGGGGTGAAGACACTGCTGAGCGCGGCGGCCTCGACCGGGTCGCCGACCGGGGTGCCCGGCCCGTGCGCCTCGACGTACCGCACGTCGTCCGGGTGCGCCCCGGCATCGTGCAGCGCGTCGGCGAGCAGGCTGACCTGCGCCTCCATGCTGGGCATGGTCGGGGTCATGGCACGCCCGTTGTGGTTCACCGCGCTGCCGCGGATCACCGCGAGCACCCGGTCCCCGTCGGCCTCCGCGTCGGCCAGGCGTTTGAGCACCACCACGCCGACGCCCTCGCCGCGCACCAGGCCGTCGGCCTGCGCGTCGAACGGCTTGCAGTGGCCGGTCGGCGACAGCGCGCCCAGCTTGGTGAGGTAGATGTTGAGGTCCGGCGCGACCAGCACGTTCACCCCGCCGGCCAGGGCCACGTCGGACTCGCCGCTGATCAGGCTGCGGCAGGCCAGGTGCACCGCGACCAGCGACGACGAGCACGCGGTGTTCACCGTCATGGCCGGGCCGCTCAGGTTGAGCAGGTAGGACAGCCGCCCGGCGGCGAAGCTGAACTCGCGGCCGCTGGCGAAGTGCCGGTCGATGGCGTTGGTGCCGCCGCCCTGCGCGTGCAGCAGCAGATAGTCCATCGCCAGCATGCCGAAGAAGACGCCGGTCCGGTGGCGCGAGGCCCCGTCCTCGCCGAGCCCGGCGTGCTCCGCGGCCTCCCAGGCCACCTCCATCAGCAGGCGGTGCTGCGGGTCGATCTCCCGCGCCACCTCCGGCCGGATGCCGAAGAAGGACGCGTCGAACCGGCCCACGTCCGGCAGGAACGCGCCGCGCCCGCAGTACCCGGCGCCCGCGGTGGTCCGGTCGCCGGAGTCGAACGCGGCGCTCCACCGGTCCGGCGGCACCGTGCCGACCGCGTCCACTCCGGCCGCGATCACCCTCTGGAACGAGTCGAAGTCGACGATGCCGCCCCCGTAGCGGCAGCCGATTCCGATGATCGCTATGGACTCCTGCTCATTTCGTCCCCGACTGAGTCGCATCCCTGTTCCCCCAGGTCTGTGTATGAAAAAGCGGCGGTCACACCGCCGCCAGCTCCTCGACGAGTCTGTCGAGGCGGGCGGCCAAAGCCGCGGTGAAGGCGCGGGCGGTGAGGAAGAAGTGGCCGCCCTCGAAGATCGTCATGTCGAACGACTCGGTGGTCTCCCGCTCCCAGGCCAGCATCCCCAGCGAGTCGGCCATCGGGTCCTGGCGGCCGCCGAACACGGCGATCGGGCAGGACAGCGGCGGCCCCGGCTCGCGCCGGTAGGTCTCGGCCAGCCGCAGGTCGGTGCGCAGCATCGGCAGGTACATCGCCAGCAGCTCCGGGTGCTCGTCGACGTCGGCGGGGGTGCCGCCGAGACGGTTGAGCGCGGCCAGCAGCTGCGAGTCGGGCAGCTCGTGGATCGGGCGGTGGGACAGGCCCGCGGCGGGCCCGTTGCGCCCGGCCACCACCAGCAGCGCCGGCGAGTTGCGCCGGTTCTGCAGGTTGCGGGCCACCTCGTAGGCCAGCAGCGAGCCGAGGCTGTGCCCGACCACGATGTACGGCCCGGTGATCCGGTCGACGATCTGGCCGGTGAGGTCGTCGATGAGGCACTGCCAGTCCTCGACCAGGGGCTCCCGGAAGCGGCGC